>JAXHTJ010000015.1:0-28838 GCA_034190245.1 Halobacteriota archaeon
ATAGATTTTACCGATTCTTACACAGAGTAAATATATTATATATTTTACATATCAACCTTATTTCTTATTAAAATACCTATAATTACGTTAAAAACGTAAAAAACCTCTATAAACCTTTAAAAATCTAAAATAAACTATAAAAACCAAAGGTTTTTTATACATACGGTCCAAAAATATTTATGGGTGAAATCTAAGTAACAAATAAATTTCTATTTTTGATGGGCATTAAATGTCCAGAATGTGGAAAGGTGGTGGAAATGGAAAAAAATAGGGGTTTATGTATGTGATTGTGAAGGGGAAATCTCAAAAACTGTAGATGTGGATGCGGTTTCCAATTTCGCAAGTGGACAGGACGGAGTCGTTGTTTCAAGGGTGTACAACAATTTATGTAGTAGCGATGGTCTTGAGGCAATAAAAAGAGATATTGAAACGGGAAAAGTAGATAGAGTTTTGATAGCCGGTTGCAGTCCAAAGAGATATGACGATCTGTTTAGAAATGCCTTTGGAAAAAGCGGACTCAACAGAGGATTTTATCTTCGAAGAAATATCCGTGAGCAGTGTGCATGGGTTCATAAGGACAAAACCCTTGCTACCGAAAAGGCGAAGTTGCTAGTCAAAAGTGGTCTCTCGGAGTTAACACTTCGTGAGCCGGTGCAAGAGTTAAAGACAAAGATGACTCGGACATGCCTTGTAATTGGCGGCGGTGTTGCAGGAATGAGTGCGGCAATTGATCTGGCAAATAATGGATTTTATACGTATCTTGTGGAACGGGATGAAAAACTGGGTGGGAGGACTTTTAAAGTAAGCATGACGCATCCCACTTTAGAGTGCGGTATCTGCTGTATTCATGATTGCAGAGATTGTGTACTCACCCCAAAACTTGGAGAGATCTACTGCAATGAGAACATCGACGTGATGCTTTCATCAGAAATTGTGGACGTTACTGGCTATGTTGGAGAATATTCAGTCTCCATAAAGAAAGAAAACGGAGATTTAAGGACAATTAATGTGGGAACAGTAATAATAGCTACCGGTTATAAACCTTTTGACCCGAATAAAATCCCTGAGTACAGCTACGACCACAAAAACGTTATAACTTCGCTTGAGCTGGAAAACTTATTTTTGGAACAAAAACCAGTTCGTGCCGGTGTGCGTAGACCATCAGACGGAAAGGTACCTGATACCGTCAGCTTCATCCAATGTGTTGGTTCTCGTGACATAAATAAAGGAAACCCATGGTGCTCTCTTGTTTGTTGTAATTATGCTATCGGCCAGGCAAAAACCCTGAAAAAATTGCACCCCGAAACAGATATAACAATTCATTATATAGACATACGCGCTTCTTATAGAGGGTTTGAAGAATTTTACAATGAAGTACTTGAGATGGGAGTTAAATTCTTAAGGGGTAGGGTAGCAGAAGTCCAAAAGTTGAACGATAATTTACAAATTGTATGTGAAGACACGATCTCAGGAGATCCCGCTGAAACTGAAGCGGACATGGTGGTTCTTTCTATTGGCATGGAGCCAAACGAAGACACGAAACGTCTTGCAGATCTATTCCACAGGGAATTGAGTGATGACGGTTTTTACAGGGATTTAAACCTAAACCTGAATCTATCACCTGAAGCCAGGACAGGTGTCTTTTTAGCGGGTTGTGCTCAGGGACCAAAAAGTATTAGATATTCGATTGCTGATGGTAAGATCTCAGCGGGACTTGCAGCCGATATGATGAGAAAGGGATACATATTGGCTGAAGATACACTTGGTATTGTAGATGAAGACCTATGTGGCAGATGCAGGGTCTGCGTATCCCTGTGTCCCTACGATGCTATAAAACTTGAGTATATCGATCAGGGTAAAGCTATTGCAAAGATCGATCCTGCCGGTTGCACTGGATGCGGTGTCTGCGGTGCGGCTTGTCCCACTGGCGCAATTTCGATGAGTCAATTTAAAGACGATCTGATATTTGCACAAATAGATGCTCTTTTGGAGGATGTGTGAATATGACTTTTGAGCCAAAGATTGCAGGGTTTTTATGTGATTGCTGCGCTTATGTTGCTGCTGACAGGGCAGGCCATTTTCGAATGTCTTACCCTCCAAATATCCAGATAATCAGAATAATGTGTTCCGGCAGGGTTGATCCGGCTTTTGTTTTGTACACGCTCAAAAAAGGTTTTGATGGTGTCCTGATCGCAGGATGTCACCTGGGTGAATGCCACTACGAGAAGGGTAACTTTAAAACAAGGCGAAGAATCGAACTTCGCAAGAGACTGATTGAGCAGATGGGAATAGAACCTGAGCGTGTGAGGCTGGAATGGATTTCAGCAGAAGAAGGAGATAAATTTGTTAGCGTTGTCGAAGAGATGGTTGAGGAAATCAAACAGATTGGTCCAAACCCCTTAAAGGAGGGAGAGTGATAGTTATGGATAAACTAAAACTTGCCCTGTATTGGGCTGCAAGTTGTGGAGGCTGTGAAATCGCAGTTTTAGATCTGGATGAGAAGATCCTCGATGTCACGGCTATTTGTGACATTGTCTTCTGGCCTGTTGCAATTGATATTAAGTACAAGGATGTTGAAGCTATGCCTGATGGGAGCATAGATGTATGCCTGTTTAATGGATCCATCAGAACTTCGGAAAATGAGCATATGGCACATCTATTAAGAGAAAAATCCAAAGTCTTGGTCGCATTTGGATCATGTGCCCATGAAGGTTGTATTCCAAGATTGGCCAATCTTGCGAACCGAGATGAAGTATTCAATGTGGCATACCTGGATAATCCTTCTACAGAGAATAAAAAGAGGATAACTCCAAAGACTTCCACAGAAGTCAAAGAAGGGACATTGACACTTCCGGAGTTCTATGATACGGTTAAAACGCTTGATCAGGTTGTTGATGTTGATTACTATCTCCCTGGTTGTCCACCACCGGTAAAACTGATTGCAAATGCAATTACAGCGATAGCAGAGAACAATCTGCCACCCAAAGGATCGATTTTGGCACCGCTGAGATCTGTATGCGATGAATGCAGGTTTGAAAGATATGAAAAGAAGATCAAAGAGATAAAGCGTGTCTATGAGGTGGAAAAGATCGAGGAAAAGTGTCTTTTGGAGCAGGGTATAATATGCATGGGCCCAGCCACAAGAGGTGGATGTGATGCTCGATGTTTGAATGCCGATATGCCCTGTACGGGCTGCGGTGGAAAGACGCCCAACTCACCCGATCAAGGTGCGAAAATGATATCTGCACTTGCTTATATTATGGGAGTTGATGGCGAAGAAGATATGACTGATGCGGATGTTGAGAGCTTGATAGATCAGGTTATAGATCCCGTTGGGACTTTCTACAAGTACTCGCTTCCATCTGCTTTTATAAACAGGAGGCCGATAAAATGAAGACAATAACAATTGATCCTATAACACGTTTAGAAGGACATAGTAAGGTAAGTATATTTCTTGATTCAAAAGGGAATGTAAAAGAAGCTTATCTTCAGATTCCCGAACTCAGAGGTTTCGAGCGATTCTCTCAGGGGAGAAGGGCAGAAGATATGCCTCAGATCACATCTCGAATTTGTGGTGTATGTCCAGTTGCTCATCATTTTGCCGCTACAAAGGCACTAGACAATGCCTTTAATGTTGAACCAACTTCGGCTGCAAAGAAACTTCGAGAGCTGATATACTGCGGATACTACATATACGATCACATCCTCCATTTCTACTTCCTTGGAGGGCCAGATTTTGTTGTGGGTCCCGACGCACCGGCTGAACAAAGGAATGTGTTAGGCGTGATTGAAAAGGCAGGCCTTGATATCGGTAAAGAAGTGATAAAGCATCGAGCATATGGTCAGAAGATGACGGCAATACTCGGTGGAAAAGCAACCCATCCGGTCTGTGGACTGCCTGGCGGAGTATCAAAAGCACTCACCTAAGAAGAGAGAGATGAAATTGAAGAGATGGATAAATCATGCATCGAATTTGCCAAGTTTACTCTAAAATTGTTCGATGATATAGTACTCAAAAATAAAGATTACGTCGACATAATACTGAGTGATCCTTACACCTTAAATACATACAACATGGGACTTGTTAATGAAAATAATAAGGTGAACTTCTATGATGGGAAGATTCGGGTTACCGATCAAAAAGGGAAGGAATTTTTAAAATTCAACGGAATCAAATACCTTGAGCATATCGGAGAGCATGTTGAAGAGTGGAGCTATATGAAGTTCCCGTACCTGAAAAGAGTAGGTTGGAACGGATTTAAAGACGGTAAGAGGAGTGGAATATACAGGGTCGGACCGTTGGGGAGGCTGAACGCATCGGATGGAATGGCGACCCCATTTGCTGATGAAGAGTATAAGCGTATGTTTGAAACTCTGGGTGGTAGACCGGTCAACTCTACGCTTGCATTTCATTGGGCCCGACTGATAGAGCTGCTCTATGCCACAGAACGCGTAATGGAATTGGTAACAGACCCCGAGATAACCTCAACTGATATCAGAAACCCGGTTGGAGAACCTGGTGAGGGTGTTGGTGTGGTAGAAGCAGCTCGTGGGACATTGATTCACCATTACAAGCTTGATAAGGACGGATTGATCGATAAGGCCAATTTAATTGTTGCAACGACAAATAATGCTGGCGCTATCACCATGTCAATCAGAGATGCGGCAAAAGGGCTGATAAAGAAAGGAGAGGTAAATGACGGACTTTTAAAAATGGTAGAGATGGCATTTAGAGCATACGATCCTTGCTTTACCTGTGCCACACATACTTTGCCCGGTCAAATGCCGCTCGAAGTCAATATATATGACAAGAAGAAGAAACTTTACAAACAGATGAGCCAAAGTATGTAATCCATATCCTTTTATCTTTATGAAAACTCTGGTACTGGGAATCGGAAACCCAATTCTATCAGACGATGGTGCTGGTGTACTTGCATGTAGAATGCTAAAAGAGATGATCAGTGAAAGTAGTGGCTTTGATAATGTTGATATTTATGAAGAGAACGTCAGCGGATTAGGGCTACTGGATGTAATACTCGGGTATGACGCAGTTATTCTGATAGATTCAATCAAAACGAAAAAAGGTAAAGTAGGTGAAGTGTATAAACTGGGTGTGGACGATTTTGTAAATACGTTACACCTGTCTTCCCGCATGATGTTAACTTTGCAACAGCAATCGCGATTGGAAGAAAAAACGTACCAGAAGAGATGCCAAAAGATATTGCCATTTATGCAATTGAAGTTGAGACAGTGGATCTGTTTGGCGAAGAGTTGACCGAAGAGGTAAAAAGAGCCATTCCTAAAGTAGTTGAGATGATTATTAATGATTTAAAAGATAGGGAGACATGAGCAGTAAAGAACGCATAACGCTTGCTCACGGAGCTGGCGGAGAAGTGATGCAGGGACTCATAAAGGATTATATACTGAATTCCCTCAAATTTGAATCCAAAGAAACGGATATACAGATTCCCTTGGAAGCATTGGATGATTCATCAGCGATAGATGATACCGTTTTCACAATAGATTCTCATACAGTCAAACCACTTTTTTTCCCGGTGGTGATATAGGAAGCCTGTCTGTGAGTGGTACAGTAAATGATATATCGGTGATGGGGGCAAAGCCAGTTGCTTTATCTTCTGCCTTTGTTATCGAAGAGGGTTTTCCACTAAACGATCTGAAGAAGATTCTTAAAAGTATGCAGAAAACATGTGTAAAGGCAGATGTGCCGATAATAACCGGTGACACTAGAGTGGTAGAAAGTGGTGCAATCGATAAAATTGTGATTACAACTTCTGGAATTGGAAAAAGGACAGAGCTTCTGGAAAAAAATTTTAACAAGGTTAAAAAATACAGAGAATTTAACGAGATATGGATAAGAGATTGTAATCTAAAAGACGGAGACAAAATAATTGTTTCAGGAGCGATTGGAGACCACGGTATATCTCTACTATCATCCAGGGAAGGATATGGATTTGAAAGTGAGGTTAAGTCAGATATAGCACCTCTTAACAAGATGATCAAGAAGGCAATGAAGACGGGTGGAATTGTCTCTATGAAGGATCCAACGAGGGGTGGACTGGCAAACACGTTGAACGAGCTTAGCGAGAAATCCGGTGTTGGAATTTTGATCGAGGAAGAGAAGATACCGATAAGAGATGCCGTTAGATCTGCATGTGATATGCTTGGTATGGATCCGCTTTAGATAGGAAACGAGGGGAAGGTTGTAATCGGTGTGGTTAAAGTGAAGGCAGAGGAAGTATTAGATTCTTTGAAAAAGACAAAAGAAGGAGAAGATGCTAAGATTATTGGTGCTGCAACAGAAGATATCAAAGGCGTGGCTATGCTGACCAGTGTTGGTGGTAAAAGGATTGTAGAGACGCCAGTTGGGGATCCGGTGCCGAGGATATGCTAGCTAACAACCTTTTTTATAAAAGTTTGATCAAAAATGTCCGATCTCCTGCGGAGATCCGACCAAATGTTGTAAGTGGTATGGCCAAATGATCGGAAAAAATATACTTTAAAATATATATAAAAAATAGATTGGGAAGAGGGTTTTAAACCCTCAACTGAATTTTTAGTTTATAGATATACATCGAGGATTACTTGATCTGAACCGTCATCAAATGTTGCTGTCACGACAACGTGATCGTTACGTCCATCTGTTCCAGTAAATCTTGCTTCAGCTCCAATTGTTCCGGTTTGAAAACCAGTTCCGTAGTCCGTACATACACTACCGTTCATATATGCTGCAAGACCTGTAACTTTTTCGGCATCTGGCCCCCCTCCGGTGTACACCGCTGTTATTTGATTGCCCACCTGATTAGCCGTTGCCGATACTGTGTACAACCTCTCCACACTTGTCCCCATCCCAAACACGAACGCGCCAATAACCGCTGCCAGTATGACCGTGATTGCGACCATCAGGATAACACCGATGACTGGAGATACGGCCTCTTCATCCTTTACGAATTGATTTGCTACCATCTTTTTCCTTTTAAAATTACTCGGTAAAACCTAATAAAAATAAATAGACAAAGAAGTTGGTTCGCCTCTTTGTCATCTTCTCTTTATACGTATACATCAAGGATTACTTGCTGTGAACCGTCAATGAATGTTGCTGTTACGATAACGTGATCGTTACGTCCATCTGTTCCAGTAAATCTTGCTTCAGCTCCAACTGTTCCAGTTACAAAACCAGTTCCGTAGTCCACACTTGCAGTACCGTTCATATTTGCTGTAAGTGCTGTAACTTGATCGGCATCTTGCCCTCCGGTGTACACCGCTGTTATTTGATTGCCCACCTGATTAGCAGTTGCTGATACTGTATATTGCCTATTTATAGAACTCCCCATCCCAAACACGAACGCGCCAATAACCGCGGCAAGTATGACCGTGATTGCGACCATCAGGATAACACCAATGACTGGAGATACCGCCTCCTCATCATTTATAAATTGATTCGCTTTCATTTTTTTCTCACCTCCTTTTATCTTCAAGAGTTAAATCATTTTCTACGATGCACGGCTTCGCCGTACACCATTTCTCGCCAAAAAGCGAGATTTTATTGATCGCAAACTTTTATTAAAAGTTGCAGTGATCAATTATTTAAATATTATGACGTATATACATATTTTTTGTTCATTTGAAACACATTATCCGACATAAATCATAATTGTGACAACGTTGCCCATAGCATTCGTTTATCAACAATTTTTGATATTATGCTCCCCTCATGGTGCTCCTTTACCACCTCCCCAAAGAGTCTCTATTAATTAGATATGATGGACATCATATATAAATCTATCGCTAAAATCGTTCATTTGGATATTTTAGCGATATAGAGAGGTTAATGGGCAATTTCAATCTTTTTTTTATTTTATTTCCTAATTAAACAAAAATTTACTCTTTTTTCATTTTTTATAAAAAATTCTTCAATTTATTTAAAGATAGTCGAAAATTTTATTATTGTGGAAGTAGAGTATAGCTTAAGGGTTGGACGATGGACGAAATTGACCTCCATATTTTGAGACGTTTATCTGTCGACAGTAGAACAAGTTATTCAGAGATGGCAAATGATCTTGGTGTGGCACCATCAACCATTCACAATCGGATACATAGACTGGAGAAATCCGGTGCAATCGAACGCTTTACCATCATAATAGATCCGGCGATGATCAACAATGATATCACTACCTATATCGGCATCAACATTGACTATGAGAAGAAAGACGAAATAATAAAAAAACTGAGGGAGTTGAATGCTGTTCTGGAGCTTTATGAGTTGCTCGAGCCATACGATCTCTTCGTCAAGGTACGCACAAATACCATTGGCACATTGAAAGAGAAGATACTGATGACCATATCAGGGATGGAAGGTGTCTCCGATCTCAGTAGCATCCTGACCACAAAACGTCATAAGGAGGTCTCAACAACAACTTTTTAAAAAAGTTGTTCAATAAACTTTTTCACAAAAGTTTAATCAAAATGTCTACCTTCGTTAGCAACCTTTTTTAAAAGGTTGAACAAAAATGCCCACCTTCGGTAGGGCTAATCTCGCCAAAGGCGAGATTTGAAGATTAGGGTGAAAAAATGGTAATTGGAATAATAGAATATATTGCGGCGGCTATTGTGTATATGCTTGGTGGGGCTTTGATAATCTTTATATATGGGGCGTATAGGCGCACATCGCAGGAGAATCTGTTAATTCTGGCAGCAGGGTTCTTTGTGCTGGTGTTTGGTAGTAATTTTGACACGTTGATACGGATAATATATCCTGAAGGGAGTGCCATCAGCAACATTGCCCCATTACTTGCGCTTTTATTTCAGACACCAGGGCTTTTGCTTATATTTTATTCTGCTGTCAGGGATTAGAAGGAAGTACCATGGATAGGTATACAAAGTTTGCCCGGACTTGGAAATCAATTGGGCTATCGACAAAGGTAAAATGGCATGGGGCACATGCACGCAAACTTATTGCACCATTGCTACTGCAAACAATGGTCGATTCCTTTGGAGAGGAGGCTATCAAGATAATTGAAGATCTCTTCTATTCAATAGGCAAAGAAGATGCAAAGAGACTCTATAACAGGATTACAATAACTAAAACCAATGCACATGTCTGTTTAGGTCTGATCGAACTCATATGCCTGCTTGAAGGTGTAGAGACTGTCTTCGTAAAATCAGATGATGACAACTCTGTACTTCATATCAGGGACTGCCCGTATCGTATCATCCTTGAGGAGATATTGCCCCCAAAAGGTAAAGTTTGTGCCTGTTTTAAATATACTCAGGCGATAATCGAATCCATTAGCGATGAGGCAGAACTCAAGATAACAAAAAGATTATGCGAGGGGGACGATTTCTGCGAGTTCATTGTCGGAGTATAACATCTTATAACAGAAACCTCTTTATAAAAAAAGAATAATTGTAAGAGATATGGCATTTGGCCCAGAGTGGTTATCCTTACTTTTTGGATCTTTTATTGTAATAATTGCAACAATTGTAATAGCAAATATCATGACCGGTTCTTAAAAGGTTACTTTAATAATGTTGCTGAGCAGCTTAATGTTGACAAAACCTCTTACGATCTGCTGCGTAGAATCATCGTTGCAATCATCATACTCGGTGGAGTATCTGTAGCCCCCTACTTGATCCCCCTTGTAAGATCTATCTCGATATCACTATTTACAGGAGCAGGTTTTGCTGGAATAGTAATCGGTTTTGCCGTGCAGAAGACCGTTTCAAACCATAACGAATACGGCAGCGTCGAAGATATAACGCTCTACCATACCGTAATCAAGACATGGGAGAACAAGAGGCTGGTACTACCAAACTCGATAATAAGCGATGAGACGATAGTTAATTGGTCAATCAGGGAACTTCCGGTTTTATGGCATGTTGATTTTGGTATAAGTTAAGATTCTGACATCGATCTTGCTCGTTCTATAATCCTGGAAGAGATCGAGAAGCATTCAAGCGTTATGCATGACAGGGATCCTGGCGTTCTTGTAATAGATCTTGATGATTTTGCAGTGACCCTCAGGACAACATTCTGGATCCCCGACAGGCCCACTGCATGGGGAACTGGATGCGATATTCGAGAATCAGTGAAGAAAAGATTTGATAGAGAAGGCGTTTAGATACCATTCCCGTACAGAACGATCGTCTATAAAAAGGACTTTGAGAGATAAGAGGAGTTAAACCGAAAAGAGTAGATGGCGTGGATTTTTGTGTCTGGGAAAGGCTTAAGTAATAAGGTAATTATTATTTTAATAATTAAACGGCACAGAAGAGTGTGTGCCGGAGGTTGGAAAGGGGTAGATATGAAGGATATAGAAGGAAAGACCGTGTTGATAACAGGTGGTGCCAAGGGGATGGGGCGAGCTTTGGCCTCTCGTTTTGTAGATGATAAGGCCAAAGTGGTTCTCGTCGACATAAATTCTGAGGCTTTAGAGGATACAGCTAAAGAACTTCGAGAGAAGGATGGCGAGGTTAACACCTACGTCTGTGATGTAGCCTTCCGGACAAAGGTCTATGATATGGCCGATCTGATTCACAGCGATGTGGGCAATGTTGATATCCTGGTTAACAATGCTGGCATAGTTGCAGGTGGCAATTTCATGAATGTCGCCGATAAGGATCTCCAAAAGACCATGGATGTCAATATCATGGCCTATATGTGGATGATAAAGGCATTTATGCCCGATATGCTCAAAAAGAAGCAGGGACACATCGTCAACATCGCCTCAGCAGCCGGTCTGTTGGGTGTGCCTGGACTCACCTCTTACTGTGCCAGCAAGCATGCCGTTGTCGGCTTCACCGAAGCGTTGCGACTTGAACTGAAGAAGGATGAGAGTTTGAATGATATCCATTTCACCACGGTATGTCCCAGTTATGTTGCTACCGGAATGTTCGAAGGTGTCAAGCCCCCACGAGGGACCAAGTGGCTTACAACTGAGGATATGGCGGATAAGATTTACAATGCGATTAAAAAGGACAAAGTGGTACTAACAGTTCCATTTCTGGTAAAAATAACCCCTGTGCTAAAGACAATACTACCCATATCTTGGTTTGATGGGGCTCAACGTCTACTGAGAGTGGACACCTCCATGGACGTCTGGACTGGCCGGAAATAGAAGATTCCCCTTACTTAGCCTGTAAATATTTGGTCTTTTTGTGAGAGCTTGCGACTGTGCTTCAACAAAAAGACCCTTTCACCCAAACATCTCTTTAAGCTTCTCCCTCTGCTCTTCTGTCAGTCCCTCATAAGCCTCTTTTGACTTTTCTGCAATATCTCTCATTATAATGGACTGTAATGTTGGCAGAATCTTCATGATAAGGTCTTCACCTTCGTAATCACTCTTTGAAGCTTCTCTAATCTCCTTTAATTCTTCTGCCGTCATCTTCTCTTGATCTAACCCTGGACATTTCTTGTCCCTAATAGTGTAGTTTTTGCCATTGTATCTGAGTGGAAAAGCCTTACACGATATCGGGCGCGATGAGTAGATTATGCACTCCTTCTTCTCCGGGTCGTACATCTTGCATATGCCATCTTCCCGGTCTATCTGGAGGGTGAATATACCAAAGCTCTCGACTATAGATAGGTGTGAAGAGACCTCGTATATGCTACCATCTTTCGTCCATCTCTCTATGTCGGTCAAATTGACAGGGAGATCCTCTTTATTCTCACAACAAATTCCACACCTCTGGCACTGAAATACAAACTTCGGTTTGGGTTTCTCCATTCCTGACCACCTTAAAATAGATACACTTTTTTTAAAATAAAGCTTTCATCTCCAGATTTTAATGCAGACGCGCAAAGAGAGAAATACTTAATAGTATAAATATTGAAATAGATAGGGGGAATGGATCTGTGAAAATTACGATGGTGATTCCATCATACTGGGGAAGAGAAAGTCAAGTTGGTTGGATGGAAGGGGACAGTGTTTATGATCATCCGACTCCTTTAGATGGCGAGGATACACTCTATAGGGCCATCCAGAGCGTGAAGATACTGAAAGATAAAGATTTTCAATTGGTCATACTTGCCGTTGCAACCGCAGAAGATATTGGAACAAAGGTAGAAGAGAAGGTAGCAAGTATCATTAAATCCGCTTCTGCCGGCACAGGCGTGGAAGTGCTGCTCTTTGGCCCTTCTCATCTTAAACAGGTACACGATGCACTTATAAGCGATGAAAAAAAGGATTATACCGACCTTCTAGAGCTCAGGGGATACTCCAACATCCGAAATCTCTGCATGTTCATTCCACATATTTTGGGCTCTGATGTAGCAGTGTTGATTGATGATGACGAGGTATTTGAAGATCCCGATTTTATATCGAAGTCAAGAGAATTTATTGGCAATGATTTCAGGGGTGTAACTATCAATGCGGTAGCAGGGTACTACCTTCAGACAGATGGAGATTTTCACGTTAAGAGAGCGTTTCAACCCTGGATGAAGTACTGGGATAAATACGAGAGAATGAATGAGGCATTTGATAAGGTCATCGGAACTGAACCGAGGTTGAAAGAGACGCCTTTTGTATTCGGTGGAAATATGGTAATTCATCGAGATCTATTTAATGTTGTGCCTTTTGACCCCAATGTCCCGAGAGGAGAGGATATAGACTTTCTGATGAACGCGAGGATCTTCGGATATTCGTTCTTCCTTGACAATCAGTTATCGATTAAACACCTTCCTCCACTCAAGTCGCACCCCACCTGGATGCAGTTGCGGGAGGACATCTATCGTTTTGTCTATGAGAGGGCGAAGATAGAGGGGCAAAAAGAGGTAGAAGGGCTGACAAGAGTCCATCCAGAAGAGTTCGACCCTTACCCGGGATGCTTTTTGAAGGAGGATCTCGAGGAGAAGATTGAAGAATCGTGCAAGCTCCTGTCCGAAGAGTATCTGTCGGAGGGCAGCACAAAAGATAGTGAAGAGGCACTAAAAAATATCGTCATTGCAAGAACCGATGCTGTGCCGAAATTCAATCCTTTTCAAGCTCTATGCGAGATCCAAAAACGATGGTATGAATTGATGGCATATACAAATAGAGACGAAGTTCGTCCAATTTTAAAAGAGATCATTGAAGGAGGGGGAAGATGAGTCTAAATCTGCTGTTTATTACAAAGCTGCTCCCCAGAGCAGACATTATTGGTGGTCCTATCCTTATCTACCATAGAATTAAAAATCTATCTTCGATGGGGCACAAGATAACGCTGATTGCACCGGTTTATACGGATGTCGATCGGGATGATAAAAGCCTCGAACCTTTCTGTGAGGAGGTCATAAAGATCGATTCGGTCAAAGATAGGACCGAGGATGAAGTGGAAGAACTCCATAAGAGATTGAAGAGGCCAAGATTCTTCTTATTCGGAGACGGAGGATTTAGCCAGGATCTTGAAGATGTATTCAGGTCGACACTGAAGGAGAACCACTTTGATGCCATCATTGCAGAATTTTCAATGATGGGGCAGTATATTGAGGCAAATAGCGACCTTATCCCGGCTGATACATTGTCAATAATATCAGTGCACGAGAGTTATACGAAGGCGTTTAAATTGAGGGCTGAAAAAGGAGAAGATATCAGTGAAGATATGATAAATGAACTCTTCAATTATGAATTTAAGATGTATGCTGACGCTGATAGAATCTTGAGTCTGACAAGGGAGGATGGGGACATCCTTACAGATTACTCACCCGATCTGAAGGATAAAATATGGGTGGTGCCCCATGGTGCGGACACAGATTTTTATACCCCTCCAAAGGAGGAGCCTTGGAATAGAGGTAGCAAGAACATTATATACGTGGGGAACTTTCAGCACTATCCCAATGTGGATGCGGTGAAAAATTTTATGGAAAACTGTTGGGACAGGATCCACAAGGAAGTTCCTGATGCAAAGTTTTATGCGATCGGACTCCACCCACCAGAAGAGCTCCTCGATTACAGAAGCGAAAATGTCATCGTAGAGGAAGGTGGGCCCAATAAAAATGTGCGGCGGTGTTACTGGAACAGCGATATCCTTGTGGCACCGATTGAACTGGGCACCGGTTTCAGGGGAAAGATTATAGAAGCCATGGCCTGTGGACTGCCGATAGTTGCTACCTCACTTGCCACCTTCGGAATTGATCCGGTAAACGAGGAAGACATGTTTGTTGCCGATGACTACGAGATCTTCTCAAAGTACGTCATCATGCTTTTGAAAGATATTAAACTGCGAAAGAAGATCGCTACCAATTCTCTGGCACTGGCAAAGAAGTTTGATCACAGATGCGCGGCAGAGAAGTTGGAAAAAGTGCTAAAAGAGGGTAAAGAGTAGGATATAATCAAAATCCTTATCGATAGATCATCCTAGCATCCTTCACCAACAAAATCAATCTCTGTACCAAGACCCTTCTTCTTTGCCACCTGGTAGATGGCTTTTGCAGTTGCCGTATCCTGTATTGCAAGTCCAGTCGAGTCGAAGACTGTAATCTCATCACCCTCTCTTCCCTTCTTCTTTCCTGTTACAATCTCCCCCAATGTCGCATGTATCTCCTCGACCTTCAATAGACCACTACTTATTGCAATGTTTATCTCACCGCCATGTGAAGCCTGTCTTGTATCATCGACAACGACTTTAGCATCGAGTAATATCTGGATATCGAGTTCCTGTTTACCCTTCGCATCTGCTCCAATGGCGTTTATATGCGTTCCAGCCTTGACCCATTCTCTCTTTATCAATGGCTCCCGCGCCGGGGTAACAGTGGAGATTATGTCGCTATTTACAACCTCACTGATTGGGCACTCTTCAACGTTGTACTGAGAAAATACCTCTTTAAATTCATCAACAGCCTTTTTTGATATATCACATACCCTGATGACATCTATATCAAAGAATTCTTTTATTGCAGTGAACTGAGTGTATGCCTGTGCACCACAACCGACGATACCAAGAGTCTCAGAATCCACTCTTGCCAGATACTTAGAAGCAACACCTGCCGAAGCACCGGTTCTTAGTTGGGTGACGAGTGTACCATCCATAACGGCAAGTGGATACCCCGTTTCAGGATTATTGTATACAACAACACCCATCACAGTTGGCAGGTTTTTCGTCCTGGGGTTATCCGGATATACACAGACCCATTTCAACCCGGCAGCACCATTAACGTAGCTTGGCATTGCCCTGAAATCACCCTTTGGTAAATTTATATACTCTTTGGGCGGCATTATCGCTCTATCCTCCCCATATTCTCTGAAAGCATCTTCCACTGTCCTTAAAACAGTATTCATATCTACAGATCTTTTCACATCATCTGTACTTAGAACCAAGGTACTCATAATGGGACATTGGCTAACAAGAACCATTACTCTTTTGATGACACCAAGTGTTTCTTCTGTCGCAGGTATACGACGGTCAAACCCTCATTTATCGCTCTCCTCTTCAACTCAATATCGCTTGTGAATACTGCGGCGCCCTCCTCTTTTGCCAGTCTCAAAATAACATCATCCGCAAATCCATCCACCTCTACAACTTTGCACCTGCTCAGTAAAGACGATGCAACATTTGCCGCAACCTTGTCTTCTCTTCTTGCTTCAGTACTGATCTTCTTCAATTCTTCGACCACTGCCGTCGGAACCAGAAGCTCTTCATACCCCAACCTTCCGAGTTCCGAGAAGATATCGACTTTAAATTTTGCCGGTATCATAAGTGCATTGGTATCGATTATGACCTTCATCTGTCTTAACATAGAGCTTTCTTTATGATATTAATTTCCTCTTCGATATACTCTCCAGTTTTGAGACAATATCGTAGCTACAGCCCCTTTTTCCAGTTGAAATAGGGGGGTATTAACCACAATAATAATGAATAATTCTCCTGGATATATAAACGACAAAGACTTGGTATTTGAATACTGAGTAATGAGATGATTACAGGGCTGTAATACGATGTCAGAAGTTGTGTCAATTGAGAAATGGGAGGTGTTCCTCGGAAAATACTATAAGGATAAGATACTCAAGTTGGCAACTGAGTATCCCGAAAAGCGAAGTTTGACCATTAATTGGTCAGATGTGGATAAATATGACTCTACACTGGCGGATATGCTCTTAGAAAATCCTGATAAGGTTCTACCATTCGCCGAAGAAGCCCTGAAGAATTTTGATCTACCCACAGGAATTACACTGGGAAAAGCACATATCAGGGTGGCTAAATTGCCGAAAAGAACGGAGATAAGGGACCTGAGAAGCAACCATATAACCAAGTTGATCGCTTTAGAAGGACTGGTGCGGAAGGTTACAGAAGTCAGACCAAAATTAATCATAGCTGCATTTGAGTGTCAGCGATGTGAGCATCTGACCATGGTGCCTCAATCCGGGAGCAAGTATATTGAGCCCTACAGTTGCGAGAGTGACGCTTGTGGCGGGCGGAAAGGGGTATTCAAGTTGGTGATACCAAAATCCGAGTTTATAGACGCTCAAAAGATAATGATACAGGAATCCCCTGAGAACCTGAGGGGCGGCGCGCAACCTCAGACGCTTGACATTCGAATAGAAGATGATCTGGCTGGAATACTGGCACCCGGAGACCGGATTATTGCTACAGGGGTGCTCAGATCTTTTCAACGATCGACGCAGACAGGAAAGTCTACCACTTTTGATATCTTCCTTGAAGGCAATCATATGGAATTGGAGGAACCGGAGTTCGCGGAGCTTGATATCTCAAAAGAGGATGAAGAGGAGATACAAAGGTTGAAGAACGATCCACAGATTTATGAAAAAGTGGTAAAGTCGATCGCACCAACAATATACGGATACGAGGAGATAAAAGAGGCCATGGCTCTCCAGTTGCTCTCCGGTTTGGTTAAGACTCTGCCAGATGGATCACGTGTGAGAGGAGATGCGCATATGCTGCTTGTGGGCGATCCTGGGACCGGAAAATCTCAACTGCTTCGCTATATCTCAAATCTCGCCCCAAAGGGCGTTTATACAGGTGGTAAGAGTGCCACAGCCGCCGGTCTGACAGCTACAGCGGTGAAGGATGAGTTTGGAGAGGGGAGGTGGGCGCTAGAGGCCGGTGCTCTCGTTCTTGCAGACGGCGGCATGGCGGCGGTCGATGAGCTGGATAAGATGAAGAGTGAGGATAGTAGCGCCATGCATGAAGCGATGGAGCAGCAGACGGTCAGTGTGGCTAAAGCCGGAATCATGGCAACTCTCAAATCAAGATGCGCAATTTTGGGGGCTGCCAACCCGAAACGTGGCAGATTTGATATGTACAAACCGCTTGCCGAGCAGATAGAGATGCCTCCAACGTTGCTTTCGAGATTTGACCTTATATTTATACTTGCGGATATTCCGGACGAAAATGAAGACAGGGAAATCGCAAGGCACATCCTCCAATCTCATTACGCTGGAGAGCTGGATTTAAGGGCGAGAAACATCGGGGATGTGAGTAGGGAGGTGGTTAAAGAGCAGATGAAGCCTATTCAACCCGAGATCCAGCCCGATCTCCTGAGAAAGTACATCGCCTACGCTAAAAGTAATATATTTCCGATTATGACCGAAGAGGCACGAGAACAGATAATCGATTTTTATATGGGGCTGAGAAGGCAGGGTGAAGGTGAAAAGTCTGCTGTTCCTGTGACTTCACGTCTGCTTGAGGGACTTGTACGACTGGGAGAAGCATCGGCAAGAATGCGGCTTAGTGGCGAAGTGACGCTGGAAGATGTGAACCGCGTTATTAACATCGTTGAGTCATCTCTTAAACAGGTCGGCATAGATCCAGAGACCGGAGAATATGATGTAGATTGGATGGTTGGAAAACCGAAGAGTCAGCGAGACAAGATCACCATACTGTTAGATATAATAAGGGATGTAATGAATGAGTATGGTGGAGACGCTCCAAAAGAAGAGGTATTCAGAAGAGCCGAGGAGAAAGGGATTGATAAGTTAAAAGCAAGAAGTATAATAGATCGGCTTCAGCGTGATGGAGAGATAACCGAGCCGAGACAGGGTATTATCAAATTGGTGTAATGATGTACTTGAAGAGATATGAGACTGAGTCGGATATTTTGGTCGTGGTATGTGACCGAAAGCTGATAGGGAAGAAATTCAAGGAAGATGAATTGGTACTCGATGTCTCCGAAGAATTTTATAAAGGAGTTCCTGCCACTGATAAAGAAGTTATTGAAGCCCTCGATGCTGCAACTATCGCAAATCTGGTTGGGGATGAGGTGATCAGATGTGCAATAGATAATGGATTTATAGATGAGTGTGCAGTCATTAAGATCGGTGGCGTCCCACATGCTCAGATGATCAGAATATGAAACAGGATATGTCCAATGTGGACGTGGCGGCAGTTGTCACGGAGCTTAAGAATAGTTTGATAGATGCAAAACTACACAAGATTTACCAACACACAAGAGACGAGATCAGATTGAAACTATACATATTTGGAAGCGGCTATACCGATCTCATCATCGAAACAGGAAAGCGGATACATCTCACAAAATACCCTCGCCCATCACCGAAGGTTCCACCAGGTTTTCCAATGTTTTTGAGAAAACACCTGAAGGGCGGAAGAATCACCGATATCTATCAGCACGGTTTCGACAGAATCGTGGAGATTCACGTAAGACGTGGCGATAATTCCTTCATACTGATAGCTGAACTCTTCGCCAAGGGAAACCTCATTCTGCTGGATGAAGATAGGAAGATAATGCTTCCACTCAAGCACATGAGCTTTACGGACAGAAAGATAAAGAAGGGTGAGAGGTACGAGTTCCCACAGTCGAAAAAAAGTCCCATAAATATGAGGAAAGACGATTTAAAAGAGGTATTTGAAGAGTCGAATAGTGATGTGGTCAGAACGCTTGCATCACGGCTTAATCTTGGTGGGATCTACGCAGAGGAGGTTTGCATCCGCGCCAGTGTGGACAAAAACAGACCTTCAAAGAGCATTTCAGAAGATGAGCTTGGCTCTATACATCATAGGCTGAGTCAACTACTCGAGCCAATAAAGAAGGGCGAACTTAAACCTCAGATCATAATGGAAGATGAGGAGGATATTGATGCAATCCCACTGGAACTTGGCCTTTATAAAAGTAAACAAAAGAGATTATTTGACTCATTCAATGAGGCTTTGGACGAGTTCTTCTCAAGGAAGACGATTGAAGAGATAGTCGAGGATAGCGAGAAGGTCACCGAGGAGAAGAAAGGAACATTGGAGCGAAGAATAGATCAACAGAATACTGCTATCAGGAATTTCAGAGAAGAGATCGCTTTATGCACAAAAAAAGCAGAGGCCATCTACGAGAATTACCCCGCAATAGAGGAGATTGTTAAGACTATCAAGGATGCAAGAGATGGTGGTTATTCTTGGAATGAGATCAAAACGACCATCGAGACGAATAAGGTACAGAACACTCTGGCCCGGATGATAAGAGATATCGATGAGAGTGTTGGTTTGATGGAGATAGAGATTTCTGGAGTAACGGTGGGTATCGATATCAAGGCTACTATTCCTAAAAATGCTGAGAGGTATTACGATAGAGTGAAAGTTCTAAGGGGCAAGTTGGAGGGTGCTGAGCGGGCCCTTAAAAAGACGATCCAAGCCATGGAGAGATCCAAAGAGAGCGAGGAGACGGTTTTACCGGATCTTGTTCCCCAGAGGAGGGTCAGGATCAAAGAGCACTGGTATGATAAGTTCAGGTGGTTCGAGACCTCTGAGGGGCTACTTGTTGTTGGTGGCAGGGATGCTGATACCAATGAGGAGATAGTCAAGAAGTACATGGAGAAGGACGATCTCTTCTTCCACACCCAGGCACACGGGGCACCGGTTGTTATCGTCAAGACAGAGGGTAATCAGGTATCTGAAGAGAGCCTAAAAGAGGTGGCCGCCTTCTCGGTTTCGTATTCAAACGTCTGGAAAGCAGGACAGTACGAGGGAGAGACATACTGGGTAACTCCGGATCAGGTCAGCAAGACACCTCAGTCCGGGGAGTACATCGAGAAGGGCAGTTTCATAATCAGGGGAAGGAGAAACATCTTCAAAAGAGTTCCAGTAGGTCTCTCAGTAGGAATAGAGATAGATGAAGAGACCAGGCTTATTGGGGGGTCCACTCAGGCGATCAAGAGTAGGGCAAAGTATTCAGTGGAGCTTGAGCCCGGTGAGGTGGATCATGATGAGATATCTAAAAAGATATCGAAACTCTTCTTTGAGATGTCTGCAGAAGAGGACAAGAGGATCATAAAGACCGTTGCTTCTCCCGACAGGATAGTGAGGTTTTTACCACCGGGTGGGTCCAGGATTAAACTTTAGATTGTGTTGAGCATATTAAGAGGGACCGCCCAATTTAGGCCCAATGGCCAAACCTTTGCCAAACCTTTATATCATCTATCCCTATTTCTCTATAACTGAACAAATCACCTTGGACCAGCAATATTTGTGGAGGGTCGAGTATGGAAAAGTTATTTGAGCCAATTAAAATTGGAAATATGGAGCTGAAAAATAGAATCGTAATGCCTGCGATGGGTCTTGGCTACACAGGCAAGAGATTGATAAACTTCTATGTCCCGAGGGCGAAAGGAGGGGTAGGTTTCATCGTGATTGGGCCTACAGCGGTAAATAAAGGAAATCCAAGCATTGTAAACGCATTTGATGATAAAAATATACCAGGTCTAAAGAAACTTGCTGATGCAATTCAGGAGAATGGATCAAAAGCTGCACTTCAGTTGTGGCATCCTGGTAGATACGGATTTTCAACCGCAAAACTGGTATCGGCATCCGACATACCCGCACCAATATTTACTAAGGCCAAACCAAAGGCTCTGACTATTCCAGAGATCATCGAGATAGAAGATGAATTTGCTGATGGGGCTTTGAGGGTAAAAAAGGCAGGATTTGATGCTGTAGAGATTCTTGGTGGAACGGGATACCTGATCTCACAGTTCCTCTCTGCCCGTACAAATAAAAGAACAGATGAGTATGGCGGCGACCTCGAAAACAGGATGAAGTTCTTCCTTGAAATTATAGAGAAGGTGAGGGCAAAAATCGGTGATCTTCCGCTCCTATGTAGGATTTCAGGTGACGAGTTTGTAGAAGGTGGAAATACACACTCCGATCAGAAGATTATAGCAAGAGCTTTAGAGGATGCAGGTGTTGATGCCCTGAATGTTAATGTTGGTTGGCATGAGTCAAGAGTCCCTCAAATGACTATGTCCGTTCCGAGGGGCGGATTTGTTCATCTGGCCCAGGGAATCAAAGAGGTTGTTGATATACCCGTAATTGCCTCGCATAGGATCAATGATCCGATACTCGCTGATAACATTATAAGTGAAGGTAAGGTGGATATGGTTGCAATGGCAAGAGCATTAATCGCAGATCCAGAGCTTCCCAATAAAGCTAAAGAAGGTAGATTTGAGGAGATTAGACCGTGTATTGCCTGCCTTCAGGGTTGTTTCGATAATGTATTTAAAGCAAGGGCAGTTACCTGTTTCATGAATGCCATGGCCGGAAAAGAGGAGGATTGGAAGATAGGAGCAGCAGAAAGTCCTAAAAAGATTGTTGTTGTCGGAGGGGGCCCGGCAGGCATGGAAGCTGCAAGAGTTGCTGCTCTGCGGGGTCATAATGTAACGTTGTATGAGAAGGACAGGCTTGGAGGGCAGCTGAATCTGGCTGCAATGCCGCCTGGAAGAGGCGAATTTAAGAATGTGCCAACCTATTACTCCACTCAACTGAAGAAACTCGGTGTGGATATTAAACAAAAAGAAGCTAACGCTGGATTGATTATGGGTGAAAACCCAGATGTTGTAGTTATCGCGACCGGTTCTACACCCGCAATACCGGATTTAGAAGGTGTCAATGAGGCTATTAAAGAAGGCTACGCTGTTACAGCACATGAAATACTGGGTGGTGAGGATTCCGGAGATACTGTTGTTATAATGGGTGGTGGGGGAATTGGTGTCGAAACTGCTCTATATCTTTCCGACAAAGGGAAAAATGTAACGCTTGTTGAAATGCTGAAAAGAGTTGGATCTGACATAGGATCATCCACAAGATGGACGCGGATGGCCGCTCTTTCTGATCTTAATGTAAATGTGATGAAAGAGACAAAAGCGATGGGAATAACGGATGGTAAACTGATTGTTGAAAAGGACGGTAAAAGAGAGGATATAAAGGCAGATACAATAGTACTTGCAGCGGGGACAACACCGGATAGATCCTTATTAGAGGCCCTGGAGGGGAAGGTTGAAGTCCGTGCAGTTGGAGATTGTGTCGAACCTAAAAAGGGTTTAGAAGCCGTACATGCAGGCTTTGAATTGGCTCGAAAGCTTTGACAGGGGGTAATTGGCATGGAATGGAAAACAAGGATTACAGAGATGCTCGGCTGTAGATACCCGATAATCCAGGGTGCTTTCGCGGGGTTTGGGAAGGCCGAACTGGCAGCGGCTGTTTCAGATGCAGGTGCATTTGGGATTATCACCGGCCATAACTTCAAAACACCTGAATTGCTCAGAGAAGAGATTATTAAGGCAAAAGAGATGACAAAAAATGAGTTTGGCATAAACTTCACTCTTATGCCCCCAAGACTCTCAGAAGACTATTATATGGACATGGTCGATGTTGTCATTGACGAAGGTATCGGAACCGTATTCACTTCAGCATATAAAGGAAAAAGAATTGGCGAGAAACTTCACTCTTCAGGTGTCAGTTGGATCCATAAATGTGCCATAATGAAGCATGCCATAGCCTCACAGGATCATGGTGCAGATGCAGTTGTGATCGTCGGAGTCGAGGGCACAGGATTCAAAAACCCCTTGCAAAATACAACTCTGGTTAATATGGTGATGGCTAACCGGAAACTTGATATCCCTTTCATAGCAGCCGGGGGAATTGGTGATGCACATGGACTTTTAGGCGCTCTTGGGATGGGTGCAGAGGCTGTCTGTTTGGGCACCTCATTTATGGCTGTAAAGGAGTGCCCAACCTCGAACAGATTGAAGGAAAAGATGATAAAGCAGGACTGTTTCGATCCGGATCTTTTCTCTAAGATATACCACCATGAAGCAAGGGACTCTGGAGTACCATCGATGGCAGTAGGTACTGTTGAGAAAGTTCTAACCTCAAAAGAGCTTATTGATGGTATAATGGGTGAATCTGAGAGGATACTCAAAGGCTGGGGCTTTACAGGAGATATTTTTGATACAACTCAATTGAAATAAGGCTTTCTCTAATCTATCTCCTTGAAGTATGGGATAACCTTTTCACCATACAGCTTCAGCACCTTGTCAATCTTAACAACAGGATCGAGAAGGATTATAACAAAATATCTGACGCCTACATCTATCCATCTTTCTATCGCCGCTATGCAATCATCAGGCGCGCCTATCGCAAAGCAGCTTTTGATAGTCTCTTTTGATATCTGCTTAATCACATTCAAAGCATCTCTTGCGGACTCTGCCGACAGATCTGTCAGCGTAGATTCAGTAATATCAAAATCGCCTTTCAATCCCCTGTAACCCAATCTCTCGAGCCTGTTTCCCATCGCAAGAAGTATCCCCCTTGCCTGAACTTCCGCTATACCCCATGCTTTCCTGGATTCTTCAGAGATCGATGTGTAAAGGAGGTAACCCGCTTCAATTTCCCCATCATCTTCCTTGTTTTTGTATTTTTTAACCTCACTGAGGTCCTCTCTGTAAAGATCGGGACTGAGTGCAGTTGGAAACCATCCATCTCCTAACTCCCCCGTCATCCTGATTGTTCTTGGGGAGTTGCCCGCTATCCAGAGTGGAGGATGTGGCTTTTGAACCGGCTTTGGCATCAGAATTGCATCTTTAAGATTATAAAATTCACCGGAGTAATTTACAGTCTTTTCAGTCCACAGCTTCTTTATAACCTCTGTTGCTTCTTCCATCCTTGATACGGGCTTACTCCAATCGATTCCATAGGAATTTAGGTTCATGGCCTCGCCTGCACCCATCCCCAGGATTGCCCTGCCTTTTGAGATTATATCAAGGGTTATTGCCGCCTGTGCCGTGACAGCAGGGTGCCTTCTGTGCGGATCTGTTACACCTACACCGAGCTTTATCTTCTCAGTCTGCGCAGCAATTGCAGCCAGGGTACTCCAGGCCTCGAGCGAATGGGGGCTTCTCATTCCCATTATATGATCGCCCATCCATATCGAATCAAAACCGAGCTTCTCACCCAGAATAGCCGATCTTTGAACATCTGAGTAGGGGTATAGCCTTGTAATAA
The DNA here is from genome assembly GCA_034190245.1 of Halobacteriota archaeon. Classification (GTDB taxonomy): domain Archaea; phylum Halobacteriota; class Syntropharchaeia; order DAOWMC01; family DAOWMC01; genus JAXHTJ01. Next base: position 24,235 of record JAXHTJ010000015.1, read on the forward strand.
ATCCAAATTTTATCATCTTTACCTAATCTGGATTAATTGCATTAAAAGGTTGCATTATAACTAACAATATAAAAAACAACATCCCCTGTAGGTAAAATCCCACTATCTCAAAAAATGATACTCTCATTTCTTCTTTTTCATAAACTCTGTATACCCGCATTTACCACAGGATTGTCGGTCTTTATGCTTGGCAAGGAAGACTCCATCACCACATCTTGGACAACTCTGTCTATCCCTCTTCACACCTTCTTTGGTAACCGTGTAAAATTTATGGGCAGACATCTTATCCTTCCTCGGTCACTTCATCACCGGGTTCTTCCTTCTTCTCTTCTGTAGCTTCTTCACTTGCTTCAGCAGCTTCCTCTTTTTCTTTCTTCACTTTTTTAGCCTCTTCGGAAGAAGGGAAATTTCTCAGAAGTATGTGGGAATGCTCTATCTCCTTCTCGTGTTCTTCGCTCTCATACACCTTTGCATATCCGAGGGTCTCTCTCTTACCGAATTCCGATCTCATCCTCTCGATTACAAGCAACTTGGGATCTACCTTAAGAAGAGAAGACAACTCCTTTCTGGCGCTCTTTAAAGATGGGGTTCCACCGTCTTGCGTCACTACAAACATTATCTCTCGCCTGTCCAGCAGTTTATTCTCTTTATCATCTACAATATCGATTTGCACAGACTATTAAAATGCCCAAGTTTTATTTAAAAGTTCCGATGCGACGTCCTTGGCAAAATAGGTGAGTATCATATCAGCACCAGCTCTTTTTATACCGAGAAGCATCTCCTGCACCACACTCTTCTCGTCTATCCAGCCGTTCAAGGCGGCGGCTTTGACCATCGAATACTCGCCACTGACATTGTATGCAGCAGTCGGCACACCAAAGATATCTTTGACCCTGTAGAGGATATCAAGATAGGAGATTGCCGGTTTTACCATCACAATATCAGCGCCCTCCTGCAGGTCGAGTTCGACCTCCCTTATTGCCTCGTCTGAGTTTCCGATATCCATCTGGTATGCCCGGCGATCGCCGAAGCTGTATCCCGATTCTGCTGCATCCCTGAAAGGCGAATAAAAAGAGGATGCATATTTAGCAGCGTAGGACATTATGATGGTATCTGAGAAACCTTCGGTGTCAAGAGTCGCTCTGATCGCCTGCACCATCCCATCCATCATCCCGGATGGAGCGACGATATCCGCACCGGCTTCAGCATAAGTGACAGCCGTCTTCCCGAGAAGATCAAGCGTAGGATCGTTTAATACTTCACCATCTTTTACAATGCCACAGTGCCCATGATCCGTGTACTCACAGAGGCAGAGGTCTGCGATAATCACGATATTATCACCAACCTCGCTTCTAACTTCCCTGATTGCTCTCTGAACTATTCCATCGGGATCATATGCAGAAGATGCCAGCCCATCTTTTTTGCTCGGTATTCCAAACAGGATGATTGCGGGAATCTTAATATCAGCAATCTCCTTTACCTCGCCAATCAAAGCATCCAGAGGAAATCGATATTGAGATGGCATTGACTCTATCTCTCTCTTCTTTTTGATCGTTTCATCTACGAAAATAGGGTAGATTAGATCATTTACACTCAGTTCGGTCTCTCTGACAAGATCACGTATCCTCGGCTTACGTAGCCTTCTCATCCTCATTTGAGGATACATCCTCCATCACCTCTTCAAGACCAAACATCATGGCAGCAACTTCTAAAATCTCTGATTTTTCGTTTTTTGCCGCCTCCCTCAATGCCATTGTAACATATGCCAGGTATTTGCTGGTGATTGAATGTGCCATCTCCTTCAGAATACCCTCAATTTCAGCATCAATAGACTCGCTATTGCCGTTAAGCCGTTTCAGTGCACGCTCGATCTCTCTAAATTCAATCTCTTTTGCCCTGTTGTAACGATGCTCAATTATCCTGTCTGCTTCCTGTCTTCTGTAGATGATGTTCAGATTTTCAAGCTCCTCTTCAATTATCTCTTCTGCCTTCTCGACTTCGGCCATTCTCTTCTCTAAATTCCTCTTACCGATCATCTTCAGACTGTCTATGTTGTGCAGCTCGATTCCCGGGATATCCCCGACCTCTTCTTCGGCATCCCTTGGATTTGCAATATCGATAATCAGGAGTTTTCTGCCTCTCCTCTCTTCCATAATTCTCTGCATCATGTCTGTTTTGATCACTTTATGAGGGGCTCCGGTTGCACTTATTACAACATCCACTTTATGGAGGTACTCTTCCATATCATCGTATTGAACCGCTATTCCACAGAGCTGATTTGCCAGCGTTTGTGCCTTCTCATATGTTCTGTTTGCCACATATATGGCACGCAAGCTCTCCTCACCACAATCGCATAGGGCCTTTGATACGAGTGCCCCAATCTCACCTGCCCCGATCACAAGTATCTTTTTGTCACAGAGATCACCGACTATCTCTTCAGAGAGATCCACAGCAGCAGAACCTATGGATACAGCTCCCTCGTTTATCTTCGTCTCTGTTCTCACCCTTTTTCCAACCTGGATCGCTTTGGTGAAGGCAGTATCAAGAATTTTTCCGGTCGATCCCGCATCTTTTGCCATTTGATGTAGCTTCTTCATCTGGCCAAGTATCTGATCCTCACCGATTATCATAGACTCAAGACCGGAGGCAAGCCTGAGCAAGTGCCTCAGAGACTCTTCATGATCGTGAAAGTCGATTATCCTATCAGGGACGTTCATCTTCTTGGCAAAGTTATATAGGACTTTACTACCCTTCGGAGAGACGACATACACCTCTACCCGGTTACAAGTCTTTAGAATAACACACTCCAAAACAAGATCATTTTCCAGCATCCTATGCGTCATTCTGCTGATATTTCCATGCCAGGCTGTCTCAATATCCTTAACGCTCGCCTTTATATGAGTTACCAGCATGCTTGTTATTTCTGTCAAGTGTACCCCTCTCAATGAGCTTCAGAATACTACTATATGTTTTGTCATAGGATTCCAATAAACCTTTCCATACCTCTTCATCTTCGAGTATATCCCACAGTATCTTCTCGCGGATCTTTTGGTCACCTATCCTCTCCTTGAGTATCTTCCTTACCTCGTCCTGTAACCTGACCATGGAGGCATGGGCATCGGTTATCTCATCTTCCATCTGCCTTCTTATGAATTTGCACATAGCCGGACTCTTGCCAAGCGTGGATATACTGATCAGGATATCTCCTTTCGATATTATTGACGGGACGACAACATCTCCCAGCCCATCAACTATATCGACCAGCTTACCACAATCTCGCGCTCTTTTGGCTATCTTATCGTTGAGGTCTTTATCGCTTGTTGCAGGTATCACAATGAAAGATTCTTCAATATACTGATCAAACTCGGTTAAATCATCCCTTATTAGTTCAACCGTTCCTGCTTCTCCCAATGCAGTGATCGCATCTGTGAACTCCCTACTCACAACAACGGTATCTGCATGTTTTGAGAATAGCTCCGCTTTACGCTCCCCGACTGATCCTCCTCCAAATATCACTACCTTCCTATCTTCCAGATTCAATACAAGTGGCAACATGTCAATTCAGACCTTCTTGAGCTCCCTGTCACTGAACATTATGCTGTAATCGGTTATACCGGTAGCCTGTGATATCCTTTTAATGACCTCCCTGCACTCGCTCCTCTCGTAGCCATGAACCATCGTAAATAGATTGTAGCCCCACGGGTTCTTCCGCTCATAGCAGTGCGTCACCTCATCAAAAGAGGCCATGATTTTTCCGATCTCTTCAACTTTCTCCTCGGGAACATTCCACATACACATCGCGTTTGCAGTTATCCCGATTGCCCTGTGAGCGATCAGTCCGCTGAATCTTCTGAACTTCCCCTCATCAATCAACTTTTTGATCCTCGATATAACCTCCTCTTCTTTGATACCAAGTGAACCTGAGATATCTTCGAAGGGTCTTCTTGTGAGTGGTATATCGTGCAAGAGTCCTATCAGTTCTTCATCCATTTCGTCCAAACAAATCACCTGATATCAAATTTTACTCCGATCTTGAATGTGATGTCTGCAGGCAGGTTGAGTAAGGGATACTTTGCCTTCTTCCCCACCTCATCAGCTATCTGCTCAATCCTATCTTTTGTCCCAGTTATGGTGAACCATAGATTGTAATCGATCTTTCCATCATCCGACGAGCGTACATAATTGTGCGTCACCTCGTCATAAGCGTTGATGATCTCAGCGACTGAATCTATCTCTTCTTCTGGAACCTTCATCGCGATAAGCGTTCCTTCTTTTCCAACTTCTTCCTTGTTTATTGTAACGCCTACTCTTCGCAGTGCTCCCTCATCTTTAAGTCTCTTCAGTCTCTTGATGATCTCGTCCTCGGATATCCCGATCTCATCACCAAGAGCAAGAAAAGGGTTAGTTACAAGCGGTATTCCTGTCTGAATGGTGTTCAGTATCTTTTTGTCTCTTTCGTCAAGGTTCATCTGTATCCCTACGTATTATTTACGCCCCCTGACCATACGAAGTTTTCGGACGGCGAGAGGAGTAAATTCGACTTATAGTAAAAGACATTAATTTTTGATTAATTTTAAGTACTACTTTCACCATACATATTAATG
>JAXHTJ010000148.1:0-5264 GCA_034190245.1 Halobacteriota archaeon
ATGAGGATAGAACCCTCCTAAAGGTACTCATGGATTGTGCCATCTACATGATCTCAGACGTAATGAAATGGAAGCTGAAACATAAAGCAACTCCAGGAATGATAGCCGTTCTACATACCTATGGTAGGGATATGAAGTTTAACCCACATCTACACTGTCTGGTTACAGAGGGGGGATTCAAGAGAAATGGAGAATGGGTGGATGTGAATATCTTCCCATACAAGATGTTGAGAAGGTCATGGCAGTATCAGCTACTCACTACTCTGAAGGGGAAAATAGCAGATACTCCAGAAAACAGGAAGCTTATCAATACTCTCTTCCAGGAACATCCGGAAGGATTCTATGTAAGAGCAAAGGATACAATCAACAACAAGAAGGGGATGGTAAGGTATATCGGAAGGTACATAAGACACCCGGCTGTAGCGGAGAGCAGAATAGAGGACTACGATGGTAAAGAAGTCAGGTTCTGGTATGAGGATTATGATGGGAATAAGCATTATGTGACAATGAATGTTGAAGAGTTCATCTCGGCAGTAATAGATCATATCCCTGATAAGCAGTTCAAGATTGCGAAGCATTTTGGTTAAGCTTTTGCCCCGAAGGGCTGCAAAAGGTTACCATAAGGCATTATGGCATCTACATCAGAGGTATAAAGAAGAAATTCAAGAAGCTACTGGGCCTGGTAAGTATAGCCCAGCAGAAACTTACTAAATTCATGGGATTATGGGCACCAACATGTTCAAACTGTGGTACTATGATGGAATATGTATGGTCGGGAAAGGGAAAACCCCCTCCAGATCTGGAATTTGGGGAGAAAATAAGCGATTGGAACTACATCTTAGCTAGTTTCAACCCTAGATAATTTCCCGAAGGGGTTTGTTCTTTATCTAAGTGCACGTCCATCTGTGGGAATGGGATCTCTATTCCTTCACTTTAGTTGTAAGTTTACCGAGGAGTCGGCAAGTTCTGTGGTCACAACGGCTGATGCCGGATTATCGAGTACCATTTTGTGTTCCTTTATCAGATTCATTGCCACAGAAACTGCATTAGTCACATCACTATCATAGCTAATTCCAACGGCTACATCGACTCTTATCGTTGGCATTCTTGTGTAATTGATTATCGGGGCTCCCAAGACAAGGTTGTTTGGGATCGTTATAAATGCATTGTCGTAAGTTAAAAGTTCGGCTGCCATAATCCCGACGGCAGTAACTTTTCCTGTCATTCCATTAATATCAACAACTTCGTCCAACGGCCTCAGGGCGCCTATCCAGACCCCTGCAACCAGATTTCCGAGTGTCTCCTGCATACCAAATGCCAGGACTAGGCCGATGATCGCCGACAGACCAAGAACTACTGAATTTACAGAAAAGCCTAACGCTCCAACAGCTAAAAGAATCACCATCATGTAGAGTAGAACACTCAAGAACCTCGCCAGGAATTCAACGAAGTTCCGGGAGGTTTGTCTTCTCCATTCTTCCTTTGAAGACACTCATTATTATCCTTGTTATCACCCAACCGATGACCAGTATGATCAACGCTGTCAGCACTTGTAGAACTGTTATTGTTGTGTAGGGCATGGTCTGAGAAAATAGTACATTAAAATCCACCATTTTACCCACTTCAAATTTACTCGCAACAAACCATATATTATAAATCTTTCAAGATTGTGAGTTACCCTTGACTTTTTAAACAATCATTCATTCTACTTCTTTTCCCCTCACCCATTCAACAAGTGGTAAAAGCGCTATCTTTAACTCCTTTCCTTCATCTGTTAGCGAATATTCGACCCGGGGTGGGGTTTCAGGGTATACTTTCCTTTCGATCAAACCTTCTTTTTCCAGCAGTTTAAGGATATCAGAGAGAGATTTGGGACTAATTACTCCCAGTGCACTCTTTATCTCATTATATCTGATCGGTTTTTCATCTTCCAGAAGACTTATGATGCACATTGTCCATTTTTTACTCACCGTTTCTATTATACCCCGCGCAGGGCAGAGGCACCCGGAATCATCCTTGCAATTACTTCCATCACACATATCATCGCACATATCAGGTCACCAGCTCTATACTTCATATATCAGTATAAACTTTATAGTTTAAATACTTTTCATACTATACATAGTATCAGATATATACTTACTACAATGTGCATATTAGAAATAGGAGGTAGAAGATATGTGTTGTGAATCGACAGATGCAAGCAGAGGAGACTGTTGTGCATCCCAGATGGATTGTGGGTGCGGTAGAGGGCAAAGGCGTTTCCTCACGAGAGAAGAAAAAATTGAGATGCTGGAGAAGTATAAAAAGGAACTGGAAAAGGAAATTCTGGGCGTCGAAGATAGAATCAAGGAGGTGAAGGGGTAGTGGGAATACCCCTTCTCCTTATTTTTTTCATTTTTTTCTCTTCTTATTTTATCGCTACAAAGATACTCTTAACCCATATATGCCAGACAATGTCATATTTTTCAAAATCTGCATCTTTTAGTGCAGTTAAATAATCCTCGGGGATCCTCCAATTGATCTTCATCTCTCTCTGCCTATCTTTAGATTCATTCAGGAATGATTCAAAATCATCTGGGTCATTCTCTTGCCAAGTTACATTTTTATAAGCATACTCTGCTTTAAAGATCTCTTCCATCTCTCTAATTTCAGAAATTTTAGAAAGATTGCCAATGCATGCAATAAAAACTCCGTTTTCTTTTAAGTGCTCATGAATTTCAGAAAAGAATGCACTTCTTCTCTCATCTGATAGATAGTGCAGTGCTAAAGAAGAGACGATAAAATCATACTTCCTATCAATCTCAGGGGTCCAGAAATTTTTAAAATTGAAATTCGAGATATGGCTCGAGTATCTGTCGGGAATGTATTTTTTGAGTCTACGATTGGACTCTTCGATCATCTCTTCTGACGAATCCACACCAACGATTTTGCAGTTGTCAAGTGAGTCCAATAAAAGGGTACTTAAGGTTCCCAGGCCACATCCGATATCTAAAATTGTGGGAAATTGTGTGTGATATTTTTTAACAAAAAACTGAGTGACCCTCACGATATTTTCTAGAAGTTCGTCCTTATACTCGACGTTCATCTTCTGCTTTTCATCATACTCGCTGACTTCATCTTCTTTCCAGAAGTTGATATTAACACCTTGATTAGTTGAATGTTTATTTTACTCTACTTGCCAACTTTTAATAGTTCCTCTCATAAATAATACCCTCTGATATATATAACAAAGTCCGAGGGAATGATTTGTTCAAGTTTGTAAAGATGCATGATTTGAATTAGCTTAAAAAACGTTTGCTGAAGAATCCTAAGTGCGGATGGTTAATCAGTCAAAAATACCATTTTTATCTTTGAATTTTTATTGCTTTGAGTATAGCGGTTTATGATAAAAAAATCCGATAATAGGAGATTTCGGGGCTTTTAATTTGCCTTTTATCCGCCGTTATGTGGCTCAAAGGACTTTGTTGCAAAACAACCATAGACTCCGAAAAGCAGAAAAAAATTATTCAGTCGTCAAAAATGCCCACCATGGCGTTTCTTCTTCAATAATCCCCGTTTCCGGGTTTGTGGCATCTGCTGTCAATTCTTTTTCAATCTCCACAGGAATAAAACCAAGCAATTTTCTATCCTCCTCTACCTTGATTTTATATACAGCTTTAGCATTCTCTTCTTTTAATTCAAGTTCCTTGGGTTCAAGCTTGATTTTTTCCATAAAGTCACTTGCTGTTAATTTAACCTCAGAATTTCCGACTGCCAAAACTCCGTATTTAATACTTAATTCGGGTGCTTTTATTTCGAGATTTTCATCCCGAATAACTACATGTGTTTCTGTAGGCATTATCTTCAAATCTTTATTATTGACTTTTATTGCTATCGTTTTGTTAATCGTATTTACAACAACATCGTCAGCCTTGATCTCCTTCGGCTTCACAATTATTTCTGTGACAAGTTCATTTACCTCTTCAGTGTTAATTTCATCCTTGCCTATTATCAGTTCCTCAATCAAAAAATCTATTTCATATCGTAATTCTTTGAGTTCTTTTAGTTGTTGATCTGTGCTTATTTCTTTTACCATTATACTACTAATTTTTAGTTTATAATAGTCTGTTATTTCACTTCCAGATGTAACAGCTACAGGTTTTTCTACCGACACAGGATTTTGTTCTGTAGGGGTGATAGCTTCTGAAATTGCAACACTTCCAGCACTTTCAATACAGTTTTCATTCGAAATAGTAAGTGAATTGTTCCAGTCTTCTCCTAAAAAGGACAGGGTCATATCATTTAACTTGTATGGGCTCTGTGCGTAAACTTCAATTTTGACATTACCTGTAATTGCCCCCTCTTTTGGTTCAATTATCTTGAGATCCAGAGTTTTTCCACTCATGGGATAATCTTTTCCTTCCATTTCCCACGGGTTTTCTTCGACAACCAGCGGACTGATAGAATATGAATCTTTATTGCCTTTTTCATCGGTTATACTAGCCCATATCTCAATTCTCTGACCCAAATAAGGTGTAGAGTCCCAGGTATAAGTACATGTCTTAGTGTAAAGAGTAGTGGATGCTACGCCATAACCTCCTCCAGATCCCCCAGAAGATGTAACTGGTACACCATCTCCTCCACCTGCACTATAAGGAATAGCTATGCTGACTTCACATTCTTCTGTACCTTCCCTAATCTCTTCTTTTATAGCAAAAATCTTTTCACGCAACCCTTCAACTGTTTCGTTATCATTGCTTACTTCTGCTTCTTCGAGCATTTTTATTAAAGTATCTAACTCTTTCATTAGTTCAGTATTAACAACATACATCTGTGAAGTGGCTTCAGTTGGAGTTGAAACGGCAGATATTACTTGCCCTGTTGCACCGTCTCCTCCACCAGATACAGCAACATTTTCTTCAGTAGGCTCTTCTAGAGCCAGTACTGAAGACATTCCGAAGATCAAAACCATGAAAACCAGAAATATATATACTTTTCTCATTTTGCTCCTATCCCTTCTATTTATTACTCACATATAACATAAATATTGCGTTGCACTAAATCTACGTTCAAGTAACAAACCCCGTACTTAAGTCACAGGGCCTTTATACTGTGGTTTTGAATTTTTATTATTCTGTGCCGGTATTTATTTTCCACCACTTCCCATCCCTGCATCACCCGGGCAACTGTCAAGGTATGACTATGAATACAGACGTCTTGGAATGTGCATGTGTTTCTCGCTTGTGAGCCGTTAGCTGGAAAGCGAATGGTGAAGATCACCT
>JAXHTJ010000149.1:0-5134 GCA_034190245.1 Halobacteriota archaeon
TTGATTCTGGCACGTTCTGGCACGTTATATCTATCTTGCTCCTCGGTCTAGCCATTTTTATCACAATAGAGAAATGGATGTTATACTATATTAATTATGCGGTCTATTTAAGGACAGTACCTAAATATCGTTAGACCCTACAACTTTCGTAGCCGGGAGGATTGTTTTTGTAATATTTTATAAAGTCCGGTTAAAGGCCAAAAAAAATTACTCACCAAGCGAGAACTCATCATGTAAAGTCTTCAGCGCCTTTTGAGAGTCCTTGCTGTTTATGACAAGTGAGATGTTGTGCTCCGATGATCCCTGAGATATCATTATAATGTTAATCTCCTGCTTACCCAGTGCCGTAAAGATTCTACCAGCAACTCCCGGAACACCGGCCATTCCCATGCCAACAACCGCGAGAGCGCATACATTCTTCTCATATGTGATATCTTTTATTACGGCTTTATCGAATTCTCTTTTGAGTGCTTTGATGGCTTTTTTTAGGTGAGGGCCATCTATCACAAGAGATATATTCCGCTCGGAGGAGCCCTGTGATATGATTATTATATCCACAGACTCTTCTGCGAGTATAGAGAATACGCGTGCGGAAACTTTTGGAGACCCTACTAGTCCGGGTCCGGATATATTTATGAGAGCAACCTTCTTAATAATCGTAATGGCTTTGACAACGTCCTTCTTCTGCCCTGGCTCACCAGTTATGATCGTTCCAGGATCTTTTGGGCTGAATGTATTTTTTACCCTCACAGGAACGACTTTTCTCATTGCGGGCTCTAGTGCGCTTGGATGGAGAATCTTCGCTCCGAAGAAGGAGAGTTCCATCGCTTCGATGTAAGAGATAGAAGGGACTCTTTTGGCCTCTGTCACAATCTTCGGATCTGTGGTCATTATGCCTTCGGTCTCCTTCCAGAGCCAGATCTCATCTGCTTCTATCCCTGCGCCAATTATTGTGGCGGTGTAGTCAGATCCGCCTCTTCCAAGGGTGGTTATTATCCGATTTTCATTTTCCCCAATATATCCAGTTACTACAGGTGTGATCTTCTTCTTGAGAAGTGGAGAAATGCGCCTTTTTACTGTATCTTCCGCTATATCCAGCGGCCGAGCATCTCCGTACTTGTCATCTGTTAAAATTCCAGCTTCACCACCAATTAATGAAACAGAATCTACCCCCAAAGATCTGAGCGCACCCGACATAATCGGTGCTGACAAACGCTCTCCAGATGACGCAATATAATCCATCGATCTTTCTGTAAGTTCGCCAAGGTGACAGATTCCTATCAGAGCCTTCTCGAGCTCGTCTAACCTGGCGTCTATCTCATCAAGGACCTCTTTTTGTATCTTTTTTCTGTTAATTGCCGCCTCAGCAACTCTATGGTGTTGGTCTGTCAGATCCGAAATGAACTCCGTAACTTTTGATGTTTTATTCTCTTCTGAAGCTACTCTTTCGATCTCCTCAAGTCGATCTGTTACACCAAACATTGCAGAGACAACCACACAGATCTCATTTCCCTCGTCTATGAAGCCCTTTACAAGATTGGCAACATGTTTAATTTTCTCGCCATCTGCAAGTGATGCACCACCAAATTTCATCACGATTCTCATCAAGAAACACCTCAAACCAAACCAGTTACGAGTATTATTGCACCAATAGCCATTGTGACTACGGTTATATAAACAGTTCTGTCCCAGGCAAGTACCTTCCTTCCATCAAGCGGACCAAATGGTATCATGTTGAAGGCTGCGATCAATGCGTTAATGAAAGCTCCATAATATCCAATTAACCCGATAAAACCTCCTCTGAGAGAGATGGGTAAGAATACAAGGACCAGGAGAAGATTTGTTAAAGCACCAGAGACCGAAATTTTTCCGTTCTGGCTTTTTGAGACATAACCGGATATCATAACCGCCCCGGGGGCTGCAAAGACGATACCAGAAAGAAGTGCGATGAATACTGCGAAGAGTAACATCTGAAAACTCATCCTGAACTCCGCCCAGCACCCATATCTCTGGGCAACTATCTTATGAGCGAGCTCATGTAAGATGAAAGCGGGTCCTATCGTAACAAGTGAAAGCACCATAGATAATATCAAAGATCCTGTCATTCCCCTGAGAGCAAATGCAAATGCGAGCGATATGAAAATCCATGCAATCAGAAGCTCCCTTATCTCTCTGTCGCTCGTTTTTATATTCATCCGAATATACCACCAATCCTTGAAAAAGCATCACTGAGCAACGTACTCAGTTCTATGCCCGTTGTCTGATAGACAACATAAGCACCTATAAATGTTCCTATGATACTTCCAATGTTTGCCAGTGCCGCAACAAGTATTACCCTGAAGAATCTATTCTTCATCAATTCAGTGACTGTTTCAACATCCATCAGGGTCTTGAGATCTTCCACTCTTGGAGGTCGCATACGTGCCTCTACGAGCCCGGCAAACCACCCTGCTGCTATCGCTGGATTGAGGGATGTCAACCATGCCACTCCAAATGCAGTGACTATTGAGAATGGGTGCCCTCTTGCCAGAGCAGTACCAATTGCAGCCAATGTTCCGTTTATCACAATCCAGAATGCAAAAGCCGTCATAATCGTGTTGATGGATACTCCTGATAGTATTATAAGTGCAAATAGTAGGAATACAAAGCCAACAATCCCCACCCCTGCAACTCTTGCAAGGCTGATTCTCCTCTTCCTAACTCTTCTTAATTCCGAGAGAGGAGGTATAAGTTCCGGGTTTCTCAGGTTACTTAATATACCCTCCTTGTGACCTGCACCCACTACAGCAACCACATTCTTATCTTTAGCTAAATTGAGAAGATTGGAGGCCAGATATGCATCCCTTTCATCAACAAGGACACGGGACGCGGTGGGTGCGGATTTTCTCAGCTGCAACATCAGACTCTCGACCACATCTTCCTCTGTGATGGTATCAAGGTCTATCTCTTCACCTTTGCCGAAGAAAGACCAGATGATCGAGCCGAACAACTTCATCTTCTCAAAGAGGCCCATCTCTGTCCAAAACCGTTGAAGTGTGATCTGAATATCTCTATCAACAAGAGCTATATCTATTCCAAGTTCTTCGGCTTTATCGATGGCTGATACCATCTCTGCCCCTGGTTCAACATCTACAGTTGCACCGATCCTCCTCTGCATAAAAGCAAGTAATGACTGGACCAAAAAAAGGTACATCTTCCCACTACCCAGAACGTCTCTAACAGCGACTTCTTTAACATTCCCACGCAAAGCCTCATATCTGTTTTTACATAATTCGATTGCAACCACATCTGGATGCACTCTCTCTATCGTCTCTTTCACTTCAGCTATGCTCTTTTCAGATACATGTGAAGTACCGACAATCGTTATATCTCCCATATCACCGCTCTCGTTTGAGTTCTATAGCCTTCATCAAGTCTGTTTTTGACAGAATACCCGTCATTATTCCGTCTTCCTTCACAATTAACCTTCCTATATCGTGTTTGGTCATCAACTTAAGTGCATTGATAGCATTGTCTTCTGACGAGATATAAACTACATCTCTGCTCATTATGTCAGATACCCTCAAAGTACCACGTTTCTCCATAGGTATCTTCCGGATATCGTGAAAGGTCACGATTCCCAGGACTTCTCTTCCGCCGAAGGTCTCTTCATCAACAACAGGATATCCCATGTGCTTCTCTTTAAACATCAGAGCTGTCAGTTCTGTGACTGAGGCTCTTGGTGAAACAGTTATCACTTCTTCAGTCATCAAATCCTTGACCTTTGTCCCTTCAAGCGACACGTCTATTATGGTGGCCTTCTCTTCCTCGGATGCCCCGATATAAACAAAGAAAGCGATTAAGACGAGAAAAGGATTTGTGAAAACACCAAAAATTCCCATAAGTACAGCCATAACCTTGCCGAAATATACTGCTCTTTTTGTTGCCTGAAGGTAAGGCATCCTCTTTGCAAAGAAAGCCCTTAAGAATCTTCCACCATCCATCGGAAAAGCAGGAAGTAGGTTGAAGATGGCAAGGACAACATTCAGATAACCAAGGATAAAGAAGAGCACTGTAATTTCCGAAACCGATACATCATATCCATTTGGGTTGAATAAAGAATTATAAAACACAGGCAGCAGATCAAGGCCAGATGTCGAATCCAGAACACTAGCAGAGAACATATATAAACTGAAGAATAACGTTCCAAGCGCAACACTCATTCCTGGACCTGCGAGAGCCATCCTTGACTCGACATTCGGATCTCTCGGGATTTTTTCTATGGATGCTATTCCACCAAAGATGAATAATGTAATGCTATTGATGCTGATTCCATTCTTAATCGCCACGTAAGAGTGTGAAAGCTCGTGAAATACTACACAGGAGAAGAGAAGCACAGTGACGGCCATTGAAAATAGGTATCTCAATTCTGAGCCCTTAAATCCGAAAGGGGCAGGACTGACCTCCGCAAATGCCAACACGAACAAGGGCAGCACCAGCAGGAAGGTTATATGCAGTCTTATAGGTATGCCCATCACCTTCCCAAGCTCAATTGAACTCTTCATGTTACTACTCCAGTCCCCCCGTAGAAGATCATAATATTATTTAGACGCTCTTATATTAAATATAGTGTGTGTATGAAAATCATTGTCGCAGAGTATGCTGTTGGAATAAATGACCCTGCTTATCTTGCAGAAGGTCGGGCCATGCTTATGACGCTTGTTAGAAGTTTCAAAAATACCGGTAATGATGTGATCTATCCTGAGGATGTTAAGGACTTTTACAGATTCATTGAGAAGAGATCTGTTGAGTGTGACTGTGGCCTTGTCATTGCGCCCGATGAGTTTTTATACGAATACACAAGGATACTGGAAGAGAATACAACAAACCTAGGCTCTCCTTCAGAGACCGTGAAGTTGTGCGCAGATAAGCTGAGCACCTCGTTCGAGTTGAAGAAGAATGGCATACCCACGCCCAAGATCTATGAATCCAGAGGACATGTCCAAAAGAAGAAATATGTTGTGAAACCAAGATTTGGGTGTGCCTCTGAGGATATCTCTGTTACATCAAAATTTATGTGTAAAGATGGTTTCATAACAACCGAATTTATACAGGGAGATCACCTGAGCGTCAGTCTTGTGGTTGGAACGCATAC
>JAXHTJ010000150.1:0-5129 GCA_034190245.1 Halobacteriota archaeon
AATGGCACAAAAGATGCATGAAAATAGTACGGTTCTGCGAGATGACCATTCTAATTCGTGATGATGGATGAACAGGGATTTCTGGATGACCGGTCAACGCTTTAGAAAAATTTATATAGTTGTATAAATTAAAGGATATATGTTTGTTAGGTTAACTAGCACTCTTTTTTATGGGGTATCAAGATGGTTAATGACATACTAAAAGGAACTACGACAGTCGGATTAGTCTGTGATAACGGGGTAGTCTTGGCCAGTGAAAGAAGAGCTACTATGGGGAGTTTCATTGCCAGCAGGACAGCCAAGAAGATCTACCAGATTGGTGATAAACTCGGTATGACCACGGCTGGTGGTGTGGGTGATGCGCAGTCTTTGGTCAGGATCATATCTGCTGAATCAAAGCTTTATAAGATGAGGACTCAAGAGCCAATGAGCGTTAACGCCGTTGCGACGCTTTTGTCCAACATATTGAGCAATAATCGATATTATCCATACTACGTTCAACTTTTGATGGGAGGGGTTGATAAGAACGGGCCGAGGATCTTCTCTTTAGATGCTGTTGGGGGTCAGATCGACGAGAAGGAAGCAGTGGCTAATGGATCTGGTTCACCCATTGCCTACGGCGTCTTAGAGGATCGGTATTATGAAAAAATGCCAATAGACGAAGGTGTGGAATTAGCAGTAAGAGCAATTCATAATGCTATGAAGAGGGATTCTGCCTGTGGAGATGGAATTGAAGTAGTAAAAATAACAGAAGATGCCTATGAAATTGTAAGCGAGGAGAAGGTCACAGAGACTATTAACTCACTGACCTGATTCTCGTATTTATTCGTACACAACTTCATTTTAGAAGGAAAATCAATGTCTGCAGAAGATGCACTTAGTGAGTTAAAGCGGAAGATCGAAGAAAAGCTGCCAAGTGGTATCACGGTATCAAATTTAGAGTTTGAAGGGCCAAAACTTGTTGTTTACACCAAAGAGCCCAGAAAATTTGCTGACAACGGAGATATGATCAGATATCTCGCAAAAGAGTTACGTAAGCGCCTAGTCGTCAGACCGGATCCAAGTGTGCTTGCAGATCCAGAAGAAGCTATTACAAAGATAAAGACTGTTGTACCCGAAGATAGCGGAATTAAAAATTGTTACTTTGATGCAGACACAGGCGAAGTGGTAATCGAGGCGGAAAAACCTGGACTCGTAATCGGTAGACATGGTGTTACTTTAAGAGAGATAACAAAGCTGATCGGATGGACGCCCAAGGTTGTTCGCGCGCCACCGATTGACTCTTCGATCGTCAGAGGTATAAGAGAGTATCTGCGCTCAGAGAAGGATATGCGTAAAGATTTTTTGAGGCGAATTGGGCGCAAAATTCACCAGGATGTAACCTCAAAGCACCAATGGGTGAGGGTTACAACCCTTGGAGGCTGCAGGGAAGTGGGCAGGAGTTCGTTTATACTTTCCACACCGGAGAGCAGGATTTTGATCGATTGCGGCGTGAATGTTGGATCTGATGAAAATGGGACGCCTTATCTATATGTACCGGAGGCAAGCCCGATAAATCAGATAGACGCCGTGGTTATAACCCATGCGCATCTGGATCATGCCGGACTTGTACCATTGCTCTTTAAATACGGATACGATGGTCCGGTTTATTGCACTCCACCAACCAGGGATTTGATGGCTCTGCTCCAGTTAGATTACATCGAAGTGGTAGGTAGAGAGGCTAAGAAGATACCATATGAGTCTTCCATGGTGCATAAGGCACTGAAACATACAATCACACTGGATTATGGAGACGTGACCGATATCGCTCCAGACGTAAAGATAACTTTCCATAATGCAGGGCACATACTGGGCTCTGCAATCACCCATTTTCACGTCGGTGATGGATTGTACAATGTGGCGTTTACGGGGGACTTTAAATACGAGAGGACACTGCTATTTGATCCTGCTACCAGTGCTTTTCCACGCCTTGAAGCTTTAATAATGGAAGGGACTTATGGGGGAGCAAACGATTACCAACCGCCCAGGCGAGAAGCGGAGAGGCATCTCCAGGATACCGTTAAAAGGACATTGAGCAGAGGGGGGAAAGTCGTCATTCCAGCCTTTGCTGTCGGTAGAAGTCAGGAAGTTATGATCGTCCTTGAGAATGCAATCCGAAGAAAAATTCTGGATGATGTACCGGTCTATCTGGACGGGATGATATGGGAAGCAACAGCCATACATACCACTTATCCGGAGTACCTTAACAGCGGGCTCAAAGATCTTATTTTTCACAGGGGCTTAAACCCATTTCTGTCAGAGAGTTTTATTCCGGTGGACTCTACAGACATGAGGTCAGAGATCATCGATGGAGAGCCATCTGTCATACTTGCTACATCTGGAATGCTTAATGGTGGGCCTGTGATGGAGTATCTGAAGGCACTTGGCCCAGATGAGCGAAGCACACTTGTCTTTGTAGGATATCAGGCTGAAGGCACACTGGGAAGACGTATCCAGAAGGGATGGGGCGAGATTCAGTTACCCGGTACTGGAAAACCGAGTTCTGTGAAGATCAATCTCGAAGTAGAAACCATAGATGGATTTTCCGGTCATTCGGATCGCAGGCAGCTGGTAGAGTTCGTCAGGCGCATGAGTCCCAGACCCAATAGAATTTTAGTCAACCATGGCGATGAGAACAAATGCCTCGATCTCGCAAATACACTATACAGAAAGTTCAAAATAGATGCAAGATCTCCATTGAACCTTGAGACCATCAGGCTGGTTTAATCAGACTTGAGATTAAAAGGGACGAACCTATTTTTAAGACGAAAGACAGATAAATTGATAGATCTAGCCATATATATGTTGTATGGTCCAACAAAAGAGGAGATAAAACATGGATAATAGGGTTCCAAAGCTGTTTGAGGCATTGTTTGCATTGGAAGATATAAAAGAGATCTTCAGACAGTCATTACCCTCCGGACTCAACGATGTTGAGGAGAAGCAGTTCTCTGAAGCTGTGAGCAAGGTAGAAAGCATCATAAAGGAGTTAAAAGAGGGGAAGGGAAGCACTTCAAAATATCTCGCTGATAAAATTGAGCTGAGAACAAGGGAGGAGAACTTCTTAAACATAGGCCCCATACAGGCGGCTGGTCGGCTTACGCCTGAGGCAAGAAAAGCGATTATAGCATACGGGGACGGTTATTCGGTATGTGATAACTGCCTTGCGCCTTTCAGGCTCGATCACATCAAAAAACCCCCTATCAGTGAATTTTACGAAGAGCTTGCAGAGTTTGTCGGAATGGATGTCGCAAGGGTAATCAGAGGTGCAAGAAATGGCTTTCAGATCGTTGCGAACGCTTTACTTGATAAAGGAGACATTGCTCTCGTATCGAGCGTTGGCCATTACAGCGTCTGTCTGGCGATTGAATCTGTTGGTGCCGTCTGGAAGGAGATACCACTGAATGAAAGAAGCATTGTAACCGGTGAAGAGACTGCAAGAAAGATAGATGCCGTAAAGGAGAAGGATGGAGTACTTCCAAAGCTGGTCGCTGTATCTCACTTCGATTACCTGTTAGGAAATGAGCATGATGTGCAAGACATAGCGAAAGTGTGTAAGGATTATAGAGTCCCATTCCTTTACAATGGTGCTTATACAGTCGGGGTAATGCCTGTGGATGGGAAGAAGATCGGTGCTGATTTTGTTGTTGGTTCTGCTCACAAGTCGATGGCTTCTCCTGCACCTTCCGGAGTTCTTGCAACGACCGATGAGTTCACCGAGAAGATATTCATGACTACGGGGCAGGAGGGAGATATAACCGGAAGAAAATTCGGGATAAAGGAGACATATCTTCTGGGATGTACGCTGATGGGCGCTCCTTTAATTGGAATGATGGCGTCCTTTCCAACGGTTAAAGAGCGAATTAAGAACTGGGATGAAGAAGTAAAAAAATCCAACTTCTTCATAGACGAGTTCTTGAAGGTCGAGGGATCCGGTGTGGTTTCGGAGATGCCGAGAAAACACACGCTTACCAAGGTGGATACAAGAAATTCGTTTGATACAGTGGCAAAGACGCACAAAAAGAAGGGTTATTTCTTCACAAATGAGCTTAAAAAGAGAGGTATCACAGGCATATTCCCTGGTGCGACAAGAGAGTACAAGCTCAATGTTTACGGACTCAGTTGGGACCAGATTAAATACCTTGCAGATGCTTTTAAGGATATTGCACAAAAATATGGACTCAACGTAAGTGAGTGATACCTCATGTTAACGAAAGACGAGCTCACAAGGTACGACAGGCAGATGATGATAAGCGGATTCGGACGAAAAGGTCAGGAGAAGCTGAAGAGAACGACGGTCTTTGTTGCAGGTGCCGGAGGTCTGGGTTCACCTGTCTCCATATATCTCGCTGTGGCTGGAATTGGGAATTTGAAGATAGTCGACAATGATGAAGTGGAGCTGAGTAACTTAAACCGGCAGGTTCTGCACTGGAATAAAGATATCGGAAAGGAGAAATCGCTATCTGCCAAGGAAAAGATATCGCAGATAAATCCGGATGTGAAGATTGACGCTACATGCGAGACGATATCCGAAGGTAACGTATTTGAGCTTGTGGGTGGCTGCGATATGATCGTCGACGCCATGGATAACTTCCCCACGAGATACCTGCTGAATAGAGCAGCGATTGAAAAGAAGATCCCCTTCTTCCATGGGGGTATTTATGGGTTCGAGGGTAGGGCAATGACGATAATTCCGGGTGAGACTGCTTGCTTGAGATGTATATTCCCAAAAGCTCCACCAAAAGAGACATTCCCCGTTATAGGAGTTGCACCTGGAGTGATAGGATGTATCCAGGTTTCTGAAGTGGTTAAATATGTGGTCGGGATAGGTGAGCTACTTAAGGACAGGCTCTTGATATATGATGGCCTATCCTCCAGGTTCACCGAGATTAAGATCAAAAGGGACCAGAAATGTGTGGATTGTGGGTCAGGTTGAAAAGTCGGGGGCATCCACGGGAGGCGTAGGATGTACTACTGTAAATCATCCTAAATAACACCACAATACATATACAATACATATACAATACATATTTACCATAGCCCCCTAAGTATATACACCATGCCTTTTACAAGCAACCGTCCAAAATTAA
>JAXHTJ010000151.1:0-5094 GCA_034190245.1 Halobacteriota archaeon
TGTTGTTATATCCATAATCACATCCCCTCTCATATATTGAAAGGGGTGATGTTTAAAAAGGGTTTGGGTGTGGGTTTTGAAAATATTTGGGTGTTTAATTTTTAATGGGGAATGTGGGTTTTAAGTACCGATCATATAAAACCTACACTATATATGGCGCTGGCAAACAAAAATCCGAGTATTGCACCGCTATTCAGGAAAGGGAGTCCGGCGTGAGGTTTACCCTTTCCAACGAAGAACATCAGGATGGAATAACCGGCAATTGTGCCTATTATTGTGCCCAATGCCAGAACATTTATAAAACTGATCGTATATGGTGCCTCAATGAAGAAGTTTGCAGAGACAACGAGAATTGAGGGGATGATTGCGTCACCCAGACCCATAAAGTAAGCATCCCCCTTTTCCATATCCGCCTCTTTAATAAATGAGTACCCCCTTCGTCTGGGAAGGACAAAAAGTATCGGAAGTTTCAGATCCATAACGCTCTCTGCAAGAGTGATCATATGTTTGGTCTTGTAAACGGAGATTGCGTCATAAACTGCTAAAGCAGTCAAAAGCACAAGCACAGGTATTATAGTTAAAGAGATTCCGAATATAGATGCAACACCAGCACCGATAACCACACCTATGATGTCAATTATGTACCATTCCGGATGTAGGTACATGAACAAAGTAAGTAGAACAGCAAGAGTTATAGAGATCCAGAAATTTGATATGATCGCTAAAAACACATAGTACATCGTCGAAGCAACTGCAAATAAAATAAATATCTGAATAAACCAGTCCTGATCTAACTTTATAATGATCAGGATTAAGAGTGTAAAGGCCAGGATCAGCCCTACGTACATCAGAGGATTTAAAATCGACTCTGGTTCCGGAAACGCCTGCATTCCACTCGCTTCGAATGGTTTAGCCATCAACAGAGCGATAATTTGCACAAGTACAAGAAACGTTGCCATGCCAATCAGTGGTAAATACTCCATCTTCTCTTCGGAACTCAACATCTCACCTTCTTCATAGAATATCTTAGTGAAGTTTTATATACAAGGGCTTAATACTATTTATTTGAAGTTAAAGCTTCCCAATAGAGGTGTAATTGATGGAATCGAGAATAGAGCCGATAAATATAATATTTTCTGTTGTGATGATGGTCTGCGCTGGTGTATTAACTTTTCGCTGGCTTACGCTCTATAGCAAACAGGATACCTGGGTCGTCGTTTCTGCAATCGTTTTAGTACTTTCATTGGCCGCGTTGCTGATCAACGTCAATCAACGGCTGATCAGGATCGAGTCCGAGATAGAAAAGAGAGAAAGGGCCCTGAGAATAAGCGTGCAGAGTGTCGAGGACTCTGTGGATAAAAGACTGAGTGCGGTGGTTCACAGAATCAATGAATCGCTGAATGAGGCAACGAGGCGGATGTACAGGTGATAAACTTTTGTAAAAGGTTGATCAAAACAACGACCTATGGCTGCGCCATAGGTTATTTCCGATAAAATTGGAAGGTGCAAAGAGTAAATCCTAAACAATTCTAACCTTCTTCATAACGTCGCCCTGCTGGATCTTGTTGACAACATCCATACCCTCAATAACCTGGCCGAAGACGGTATGAACTCCATCGAGATGGGGCTGCGGCGAGTGGGTGATAAAGAACTGGCTGCCACCGGTGTCCTTCCCGGCATGCGCCATCGAAAGAGTGCCTGTTTTGTGTTTTCGTGGGTTTATCTCACACTTTATAGTATACCCTGGTCCACCCGTACCGTCACCTTTCGGACACCCACCTTGGATCACAAAATCCGAAATTACCCTGTGGAATGTGAGTCCATTGTAGAATCCCTCGTTTATAAGTTTCACAAAATTCGAAACGGTGTTTGGCGCATCTTCTTCGAATAGTTCTAAAACAATATCTCCTTTTTCGGTTTCGATGATAGCTTTATTCATAAGTTACATCCTCCAAGATGAAGATATTGAGGGGATTGGTTTAATAGTTTGTGCTGCTCATCTTCGAGCAGATAATACGGGTTCCTTCACAACCACCTGAGCATGCCTTCCAGATCATTTATAGTGAATTCATAGGTATCATCATGCTGCTCTTTACCATCTCTATTCAGATAGAAAGCAGTCATACCAAGTTCTCTTGGGGCGAGAACGTCAAACTGCCAGTGATCACCAACGTGAACAATCTCTTCAGGTCTGACCCCCATGGTCTCACATACGTTGGCATAAAATTCGGATGTCTTCTTCACTTGTTTAAAATCGGATGTGGACGAGAATAAATGTGAAAAATACTCTTCAAAACCCCTGAGCTCTATATCTAAAAACTCCCTGGATGCATTCGATCCCACGACCAGATCATACTCTTCTCGGAGCCTGGCAAGCAAACTTGGTACTTCGGAATAGAACTCTATCTCGTGCTCATAGTTGTTCATCAGCTCTTCCCAGCTCTCGGAAAAACCAAAATGCTCAAACCAGTACTTTATGTCATACCACTCCAGCGAGTACTCTCCAAACTTCTCGTATTCGCTTCTTACATACTCTTTTGCTACTTGAAGTTCAACTTCTTCTTTTTTTGCATATAAGGAAGGGATCCCCTCATGCCATATCAGATCTACGAACTTCAGATCTACAAGCGTGCCGTCCATATCAAATGAAACAACCTTAATCTCCTTCATACCGGTGTGCACCTTCAGCTATCCACAATTCACTTACACTGAAATGTCTATTCCAACTCCTTTAACCATTGTGTTTTAATATGAGAAGAGAGAATACTCATGAAGTATGCATGAGGTTATGGATAAAATGGTGTTTTCATGACTCAGGAAGAGCTTTATGAAGTGGGAAGAAATGCCCTCAAACAAGGGGAAAAATCAGGTGCAGGTGAGCTTGAAGTATTCTGCATATCCGGCAGGTCCACAAACATTGAGATAACCAAGGATGAAGTAAGTTTGGCAAGGGAGAGTTTTGAGAGGGGTGTTGGTGTAAGGGTACTTACAGATGGTACCATCGGGTTTTCGAGTACCAGTGATTTTGATAAGATCAATGAAGCTGTGATAGAGGCGATAAAATGTGCCGGGGCAAGTGATGTTGAGGGGGACTGGAAAAGCCTCCCACCAGGTGGAGAATATCCTATTGTGAAGGGGGCCTTTCATAAAAAGGTGGACGAGGTGACTATAGAAGACTGTCTTAATTACGCATCAGATATGATTGAAGGCGCAAAGCAGCCCAGGTCTCGTCCGACATCAGGTTCCCTAAGATGCCTGTCATATGATTTTCTTATACTGAATTCGAATGGAGTTGATGTGGGAAAGAAAGAGACGTTTGTTCAGGCATTCATAGAATCGATGGCTGAAGAAGGAAGTGATCTGTCAACGGCGTACGATTTTGAAGTCTCACGAAACCTGAATATCGATTTTTTTGAACTCGGAAAGAGCTCCTCGATGCTTGCAGAAAACTCCTTACACGGGGTGAAGATATCTCCGGAGACGACGACGCTTCTATTCAGACCATATGCATTTTCGGACATCCTCGAAAATGCATTTATACCCTCACTGAACGCCGAAAATGTCCAGAAGAACAGATCCTCTCTTGCTGGTAAGATCGGGGAGGTGATCGCCTCGGATGAACTGAGTATTGCAGACGATGGATTAGCAGATTCAGGAATTGGAACGTCACCTTCTGACGATGAGGGCGTACCGTCCCAGAAGACGGATATCATCCTGAAAGGGGAGCTCAAATCATTCCTTTACGACCATCACACTGCTTCAAAAGAAGAGAGGAGTAGCACAGGAAACGCCACACGTACCACATATTCAAAATTACCACATATCGGGATCAGAAACTTGACCTTTAAACACCCAACTTCCGATTTGATAGCTGAAACAGATAATGGGGTTCTAATAACTTCTGTGATAGGGGGTCACACAGCAAATCCGGTCTCGGGGGATTTCTCGCTTGATGGTAGGAATGCCTACTTGGTAAAAGATGGATCAATCGAAGAGCCTATCAAGCAGGTCATGATATCCGGGAATGTATTCGATCTCCTAAAGAATATCAATGGGCTTGATACTGATGTCAGGATGGTTGGTAACGTCATCGTCCCAACGGTAAGAGTACGAGATATGAGGGTTTTAGGGTAGTAAGCTTTTGAAAAAAAGCTTAACAACAAACTTTTTACAAAAGTTTGATCAAAACTACGACCTATGGCTTGCGCCATAGGCCATCTCCGCCTTACGGCGGGAATTAAATGTCACTCCATCCCCTCTATTTTTAAGTGAGAAGAGATGACAAGAGTTATAAGAGACGAAGAAAGGATTAAGATTTTTTTCCTTATAACCCAGATTGTATCTCAAAAATTAAAGCTATCGAAGGGTACAGATGGCATCCAGAGGAGAAATGTTGGAGTGTGCCTTATTCTGAAGATGCTGTTAAAAGGGTTCTTTCGATCTTTTCAGAAGAGGAGGTTGAAATAGACTCTTCCTTGTATTTTGAGAGTTTGAAAAAAGAGCTTACTTCGAGGAAGTATAGTCCAAAGACAATAAAATCATATATTCACTACAATGAAGATTTTCTGAGATTTATCGAAAAAAATCCTGATAAGATCACCAATAGTGATATGAAGGATTACTTATCCTACCTAGTCAATAAAAGAGAGGTCTCTACATCAACGCTTAACATCGCTATCAACGCGCTGAAGTTTTATTATGGAGAAGTATTAAACCAAAGGTTCATTTATGAGATCAAAAGACCAAAGAAGGATAAAAAGTTGCCTGTTATTTTAAGTATGGATGAAATTTCAGAAATACTCTCTGCTGTTTTAAATGTAAAAAACAAAGCGATTCTTCTGTTGGTTAATTCCTCTGGTTCAAGGGCGGGCTAAGTTGTGAAGTTGAAGAGTGAGGATATAGAATGCGAAAGGGAGAAAAGATAGGTACACGATACTTTTCGGTTGTAGCATTGGAGATGATAAAGAGGTACCTGAAGAAATATGGTCAATCAAAATGGTTATTTCCAGGCCAGAGAGCAAGGAAAGGCATATAACAACCCTAAAAGTGGAAAAGATCTTCTCAAATGCTTGCAAAAAGGCTAACATTAAAAAG
>JAXHTJ010000152.1:0-4975 GCA_034190245.1 Halobacteriota archaeon
AACGATCGTACAGGCATCATTCCTGATGATGAGATTGAAGAGGCAATAGAGATGGTGAAATTCTGGAAGGGGAGGACCTATGAGGACAAGTGTATACAGTACCAGACCCATAGGCAGAGGGTAGTAGGGCTCATGGCGGATTTCATTGCACCGGGGAGAGATATAGTGGCCTTCGACTATGTTACTCCTCAGCCTGAGTGGATGTACCAGGGGTTTGATTCAATCATAGAGATCCTTGATGACAATCTCAAAGGTGCGGAGAAGAAGATGAGAGATACTTCTACTGCCGAAGAACAGGTCTCCTACATGGAGAAGATAGACACATGGAAGGCAATGGAGATCTGTTTACAGGCAGTGATTACATATGCAAGGCGCATCAGTCGACTGGCAAGGGTCATAGCGGAGAATTTTGAGACCGATGCAAAGAGGAGGCAGGAGCTCTTACAGATCAGCGAAACCTGTTACAAGGTGCCTGCAAAGCCTCCTGAGCATCTATGGGAGGCTATTCAGTTCGATCATTTTGTACAGGTAGCCTACAGGCTTGAATGGGGGAATATTGCATGGGCATGGCGTCAGGACTACTGGCATTGGCCTTTCTATAAGAGGGATGTCTTGGAAGAGAAGAATATAACGAGGGATGAAGTAGTGGAGTACTGTGCGGAGTGGCAGATGGCAGCCTACTCGATCGGCAAAGTATGGGTCAGGGCAGGTCGGGAAGGTCTTCAGGGGAGTCCTGGTCCTTACGTATGGACACTTGGGGGGATGGATGAAAGTGGTAAAGATGCGTGTAATGACCTTACAGACTGTTATCTGGAGGGGGCCCTCATAAGCAGGGTGAGCGATCCCACTTTTGGTTTTCGTTATCATGCAAATGTTCGTCAAGAGACGCTTCGGCGGGTATTTGAGTGTATCCGCCACGGTCTGGGATATCCTTCCATACGCAATGATGATGTGCTTATCCCCAATATAATGCACTGGTTTGGTCATCCACTCAAAGAGGCGAGGCGCTGGCTGCATCAGGCATGTATGGCACCTGCACCGGACACAAAATGGGCTGCACCGCCTCTGAGATATCCCCAGCCCACACTGGCAACAGGTTCAAAGGCTGTCTCACTGGCCTTGTTTGATGGATTTGATCCTCTGACAGGGATGCAAACAGGTGTTAAGACAGGTGATTGTACCGGATTTGATACCTTTGAACAGTTCTACCAAGCCTGGTATGAGCAAATGAAAGCCGCCTTCGAGTTGGCTACTGGTCTGGAGCATAAGAACAGGAATGTGGAGGCCCTTTATTATCCCAAACCCATGACTTCAGCTCTCTATGAGCGGTGTATAGAGACAGGAGAGAACAGTGCTAAATCCTATGAGAGGAGCAGTCCGTGGTTTACATTGATAGCCTTCAATGAGACCGGTGATTGTCTGGCAGCAGTAAAGAAGCTCATCTATGATGAGAAGAAGTATACGATGGCTGCGTTGAAGAAGGCCCTGGAAGGAAACTGGGAAGGTTATGAAGAGATGAGGATGGATTTTGTAAGGGCACCGAAGTGGGGCAATGACGATGACTATGTTGATCAGGTATGGGCGAGGATGTACCGGGATCTGGGAAAGCTGTCATGGTCTGTACGGGACATCAATGGTCAGCCGTGGCCTTTCCTGCCGGAGAATGTAGCGGGATACATAGTACAGGCACCTAAGGTAGGGGCATTGCCTAACGGCAGGAGGTTGGGAGATCCCTTATACGATGGGGGGTGTTCTCCTGGGTGCGGTATGGACAAGAAAGGGCCCACTGCGGTTTTAAAATCAGTAGGAAAACTGGATCATGTGAGTTCAGTAAGAGCGACTTTGCTCAACCAGAGATTATCTCCTACCCAGCTTCAAGGTGAAAAAGGTTTTAAGATGTGGCGTGACTATATGAAGACCTGGCATGATTTGGGGATCAATCATGTTCAGTTCAATATGGTAGACAACGAGACCCTCTACGCAGCCCAGAGAGAGCCTGAACAATACTCTGAGCTGCTTGTTCGAATTGCAGGTTACAGTGCCCATTTTGTAGAGATGAACAGGATTACCCAGGATGCGATCATCGCGCGTAATATTCAAAAATTTTAGTTGATCTCAATCATTTTATGATACAGTTGAGGTATAAAAGGGCTGTTCGATGATGAAAGGCCTTGGCAGCCCTTACATACCATATGAAGGATATTCAAGTTCTTTTGGGAAAGATTGTCCTTTATCCGAGGGGAGGTGAAAGAAATGTGAAGGTTTTTTGATGAAGAGTTAATATTTTGTTTTTTCATTAACAGGCTTTTCTTGGGAAGACATCTCTATACCTTATGGAGTACTATCTAACATTGAAATCAATACTATTTTCTGTGCATATTCATTCTATTGCTAATCAGGAGACATTTCCGGTCACGATCGAAAAGACAGAGGCAGAGGTCTTCCAAACCTTTTTAAAGTGAGACATGGAGGGTTTAAAGATGGCACAGACAGAGATAAAGAAGAGTGAGAAGGAATTATATGATGCTCGTGAGTATTGGTGGTGGGCAGAGAAGAAGAGGTCGCCACGGCTCAATTATTTGAGGAAGGCAATCTGGTCTAAGGCTACCAAGGGGTCAGCCTGGTTGCCCGGCATTCAGATAGACCTTGAGAATATACGTTGGCAGACAAAGGTATTCAAGGAGGCATCTCCGTCAGAGCCCTTTATTATTACCAGGGCGAGGGCACTTGCTGCGGTACTTGACAATATGCCGATATTTATCACCGATCATTCCAGGATACAGGGGTATCCGGGTTCTGCCCCCCATCTTGTGACATGGATTCCCACGGCTTCTTCTTCGATAAATGATGACTTGATAAACGACCGTACGGGTATCATCAATGATGAGGATATAGAAAAGGCAAAAGAAATGGCCGGATTTTGGAAGGGGAGGACCTATGAGGATTTGGCCAAGCGTTATATGAATCGTAAGGAGATCGTACTGGGGCTTATGGCCAATTTTGTAGCTCCGGGCAGAGAGATGACCGGTTTTGACTATGTTACACCGCAGCCTGAGTGGATGTATCAGGGTTTTGATTCGATAATCGAGGGCATCGAAGAGAACCTAAAAGATGCAGAAAAGAATATGCGAGAGGCAGCAATGGCCGAGGATCAGGTCTCATACATGGAGAAGATCGACACATGGAAGGCGATGAAGATATGTCTTGAGGCCGCGATTCGTTATGCAAGGCGATTTAGCAGGCTAGCGGAGGTCATAGCGGAGAATTTTGAGACAGATCCGACTCGTAGGCAGGAGCTTTTGCGGATTAGTGAGACCTGTGAGAAGGTACCTGCAAGGCCGCCGGAGCATCTCTGGGAGGCCATACAATTCGATCATTTTGTGCAGATAGCATACAGGCTTGAGTGGCACAATGCTGCCTGGTCTTGTCGTAATGATTACTGGCACTGGCCTTTCTATAAGAAGGATGTCCTTGAAGAGAAGAGCCTGACCAGGGAAGAGGTGATAGAGTACTGTGCAGAGTGGATGATGGCGGCCTATTCTATTGGCAAGTCATGGATTCGAGGGGGGAGAGAGGTTTTGCAGGGGAGTCCTGGTCCCTATGTATGGACCATTGGAGGGGTAGATGAGGAAGGCAACGATGCCTGCAATGACCTTACGGACTGTTATCTGGAGTCGGCCCTCATAAGCAGGGTGAGCGATCCTACCTTAAGCTTTAGATATTCCTCTAAGACCCGTACAGAGACCCTGCGTCGGGTATTTGAATGTATCCGTCATGGTCTTGGTTATCCTTCCATAAGAAACGATGATGTGCTGATTCCGAATCTCATGCACTGGTTTGGGCATCCTTTAAAGGAAGCGAGGCGTTGGTTGCACCAGGCATGTATGGCACCTGCTCCTGATACAAAGATGGCAGCGCCGCCGATTCGATACCCTCAGGCCCTGATAGGGACAGCGTCAAAGGCGATTTCTATGGCTATATTTGACGGTTATGATCATGCAACAGGGATGCAGGTAGGTGTAAAGACAGGAGATTGCACCATGTTTGAGACTTTTGATGATTTTTACGATGCCTGGTACAAGCAGATGCATGACGGGGTCAAGAGGTCAACCAGTTTGGAGCACAGGAATCGGTATGTGGAGGCCCATTTCTATCCGAAGCCCATGACCTCTGCGTTATATGAGCGTTGTGTTGAGACAGGAGAGAACAGTGCCCTTTCCAAGGAGAGGAGCAGTCTATGGCTTACGCTGTTTTGCTTGCCCGACACAGGTGATTGTCTGGCAGCAGTAAAGAAGCTCATCTATGATGACAAGAAGTACACGATGGCTGAATTACGGACTGCGCTGGAGGCGAACTGGGAGGGCTACGAAGATATGCGGATGGATTTTGTAAAGGCACCGAAGTGGGGCAATGACGATGACTATGTAGACCAGATATGGGTAAGGATGTATGACAGTCTCCGAGATATGTCCTGGTCAGTGCGAGACATCAATGGTCAGCCCTGGCCCACACTGCCTGAAAGTGTATCTGCGCATGTAGCTGCAGCGCCGATGGTTCCAGCTTTGCCCAATGGCAGGAGGTGGGGTGATCCTTTATACGATGGCGGTTGTTCTCCTGGTCCCGGTCTCGACAAGAAGGGACCAACAGCAGTATTGAAGTCAGTAGGAAAGCTAGATCATGTGGGATCAGTAAGGTCTACACTGCTGAATCAGAGGTTATCTCCCACTCAGCTTCAAGGGGAGAAGGGTTTCAAGATGTGGCGTGACTATATGAAGACCTGGCATGATCTTGGGATCAACCATGTTCAGTTCAATATGGTTGACAATGAGACTCTCTATGCAGCTCAAAGAGAGCCTGAGCAATACTCTGAGCTGCTCGTTCGAATTGCAGGGTACAGTGCTCATTTTGTAGAAATGAACAAGATGACACAGGATGCGATTATCGCACGTAATGTGCAGAAGTTTTAGCTCTATTT
>JAXHTJ010000153.1:0-4968 GCA_034190245.1 Halobacteriota archaeon
CGAAAGCCCGATCTCCGCAAGAGATCGGACATTTTTGATTAAGCTCCCTCCCCCAAAGGCTGAAAAAAAGTTATTATGGAGTTTATGGGTTTAAAACTTTTAATCCAAGCTCTTCTGCCTTCTCTTTAATATCGATTCTCTTCTTTGCACCTACAGTACCGGATATTCTGACCGCCTGTAATTCAGGATCTATCCCTTCAACGTCCTTTAAATTACAGACTAGTACCTCTTCCAGGCCACAGGGATGCAGACCTCTCACCGTTTTTGGACTCCCATATCCGGATTTTACCCATCCACCTTTTGCTGCGACGTGCCTTCGCAGTTTGTTCTGAAGTCCCCTTGGCCTGCGCCAGCTCTCACTGACCTTCTTCTTTTTATGTGAATCATAACGCCTGAATGAGGGTTTTTTACTCTTTTGACGCTCTCTAACTCTCAGAAGCCTCTTTGTTTCAGGATCCATGTCTTCCCCCCTTACTGGTAATATAAACCCCGTCCTGGAAGACCCTTGGGTCGAATCTCTTTATCTTGGTCGATTGTTCAATATTTGCTGCAGTCTGGCCAACATCTTCTTTATTATTTCCGGATACGATTATCTCATCACTGCTGATCTCAACCTTCGTATCACCGATTATCTTTGACCTTCTGCTCTCATGCCCCCCCAGGAAGTTATCAATTATAACCTCACTACCCGCTACTTTAACCTGTATGGGAAAGTGAGAGAAGACGATCTTCAATCTATACTCAAAACCTTCTGTGACGCCAATAACCATATTTTGTATATGCGATGCATATGTACCAACCATCGCCTTCGCTTTTTTTCTATTTGATGGGGTGTCCACTTTCACCTTTGAATCAACTTCTCCAATCGCTACATATGGGTGCCATAGCTCCCTCTCAACCTCGCCTTTTGGACCAGAGACTTTTATCAAGCTACCATCTATCTGAACATCTACGCCATCTGGTATATCGATGATTTTAGCAATCTCCTTCGGCATATTTTACCTCCTAATACACAAAAGCGAGTAACTGTCCTCCAATTCCTTTGTCTCTGGCTTCATAATGGGATATCACACCACTTGAGGTTGTAAGAATCAATATGCCAAAATCCCTCGCTGGTAGAAATCTCTTCTCCCATTTCTCATAATCTGTCCCTTTGACCGTGAATCTCGGCTTTATAACTCCACATTTGTTGATCTTCATCATCAGTTTTATCCTGAACTTACCGGCCTTTCCATCATCTACAAACTCGAATTCACCTACGTATCCGCGGTCTTGCATGACCTTCAGAACGTTTCCTATGATCTTAGAGGCCGGGGAAACCGTACACTCGGCCTTTCCCACACTCTCCGCATTCTTTATTGATGACATTGCATTTGCAAGAGGATCAAGTAACATAATAACACCACTTTGAACTTAACGTCTCAACTATACTTTTCAAAACCCATATCTTTTGCCATCTCTCTAAAACATTGTCGGCATAAGTATAATCCGTATTTTCTGATGAGTCCATGCCTTCTACCGCACCTCCTGCAACTGTTTGCACCGTGTCCATACTCCTTTTCTGTACTCTTCTTTTGGGTCATTCTTCGATCACAACACCATACTCTTCTTGAATAAATTTAACTGCATCTTCTACTGTTAGTCTATGGTTATTTGGTACTCTTCTTTTTTGTATCTTTCTATCTTTAGTTCGGTATCCCGGCCTCTTTAGAGATACACATATATCCATACCAAAGATCCCGATATTTGGGTCATACTTCATTCCAGAGAAGTCGGTATGCTCAGCGATACCGAATGAAAAGTTACCGGTATCATCGAAGCTTGACATCCTCAATCTCTTCTCGTTTATCTCAAAGGCATCTCCTAAGAACTTCTCTCCCTTAACCCCTCTGAGTGTGACCTTACAACCGATAGGTTCGCCCTTTCTAACATCGAAGGCCGTCTTCTTAACATAGGTTCTAACCGGTGTCTGTTCCACAATGGTCTCCAGTATCTTTTCTGCGTTTACAAGTCTCTGGCCACCTTCACCGACACCCATATTTATGACTACTTTATCCAGTCTCGGTTTTCTCATTGGATTCTCGTTTGACATTCTTTCTACCATAACCATATCTTTTTAAGTAAAAGCTTAACCAGAACGCCCACCTCTTTCAGAGGTATGACAATTGTTTGCTTTTAGTGAGGTGTGACATATGGCTTTATCACACGCCATGGAAATAAAACCTTCTGATCTTTCTATTCAACCTTTTATATAAAAGTTTGTTATTCTGCCTCGACCCTCGGGGCAAGCAGGTACTCGACCTTGCCTTTATCTTCTGCAATCGTGAACGATATCTTCATCGGGAAATCCTTACCAATATCGATACAGACCTCGTCTGTTTTTGAGATCGGTTTGATCATATCGCTCAGGTAATCAAGCGAATAAAGTGACCTTGCCGGAGCAGATTTAAGACTTATAAGTTTATCCTTGGTAAGCTCCAATCTGACACGATCCAGATCTCCCTTCGCTTCCATGAAGAAGACCTCGCCTTCAACACCGAATGCTATGTGATCTGATATCTTTCCGGCAGCTTGCACAGCCCTCCTGAATTCGTCGCCACTCAGAACAATCTGGGCAGGAAGTTCAAGAGATGGCACCTTTGGCTCCTTTCGTATCGATGAAGGATCCAGTAGGGAGATCGCATAAGTCAGATTCAGGAACTTAACGAGGAGTTTTCCGTCTTCTAGCTCAATCAAGACATCCTCAGACCCGCTCACCATGCTCAACACATCATCTTTCAGCTTCTTCAGATCGACCCCCAGCACTCCATCTGAAGCCTCGAATGACTCAAAAGCATCAGAACTTATCTCAAAGGAGACCATTGCAACATTTGCAGGGTCAACAGCTCTTATTGATATGCCATTGTTAGATAATTTGAATTTTACCTCGTCAACCAATGTTGAAACTGCATCTATAATCTCTTTTAATCTGTTTGCGCTTATTACGGCCTTTAACATTTACCTACCCCACCAAATACAGAAGGTCTCTACTCAACATATACTTTTCTCATCAAACTGCGGATGAAAAGATATGAATACAGATTTTGAAATGGAGAAGAATGCCAAGAACAGACAGGCCCGGCATGCCGGGAGCTTGAGATTACGGGCGTCAACTGTTATAGTCTTGAATGTTCATGGAAGAGATGGTTGACTTAACACTCTTTCTTGATCACTCCAATTGCGGCATTACAAGACCTGAACCAGTTTCTGCCTCTCTTGCTTCAAGGTATATCAGTGTCATTGATATTATTTGAATTGGGCTAATAATTAGAGCAACTAAAAGCGATCCAATGATGGGTATAAAACTGAGTAAAATAGATGCAATCACTATAATGAGAATTATGGCAACTATCTTCCAGACCCTTCCCTTTGTAAGATCCCAGCTTCTACGGATACAACCGATATTCTTCGTCTCCAGGACACATGCAGGGGCAAACAAAGCTGTCTTTAGAGCAAAATATAAACCCGGAATAATCAATAGGATAAATCCAAACATTACGATGAGCATAACAATTATATTTGACAGGACCAAAGGAACAAAATATCCTATGCCTCTCGAAAGTGCTTCTCCCAGATCTATGGAAGTATTATTGTTCGAAGCATCAACCTTCAATATAGCCCCTGCCATCACAATAACACTAACAATCATTCCAATAATTGCATAAATTAAAATCAATGATGTCATCTCCAAGAACGATGGAATCATTGAAGGACCCATAAAACTTCCAGACATAGCAGAAAATCCAAAACGTAAACCCATGTGCAATGCCATAGCCATGCCAACTATTGCAGGCAAAGCGTACAAAACAATGATACCCGGGTCGTCCATTAAAATATTGAACGACTTTCTCAGTATATCTATAGCTCCAGATTCTTCCATAGAAGAGGGTTTTTCTCTAATGTTATTTAAATCTTATTGGGTTTTTATTATAACCCAACGTCCACATTCCTCTCTATGTCATTATTCACCATCCATCTTCTCTTGCCAGAGTCCGAACTTATTTCCCTCGGTATCGATACAGATGGCAAGATAGCCCCATCCGGGAACCTCGGTTCTACCCATAACAATCTTCCCGCCAAGCTTTTTTACTTCTTCAACATACTCGTCAACAGAGGAGACACCAAAATAGTTCATGATATTTTGATCCGGTTCTTCTCTTTTACCCATACCTCCACCTACGCCCATATTACCCTCAAGATCGTCTGTTTCTATCAGATAAAATTGCATGGGTCCTGGAATTTTCTGAAATTTCCAGCCAAACAACTTGCTATAAAATTCTTGTGCTCTTTCTAAATCATCTGCCGGCAGGTCAAAATGTACGATTGTTGGCATAGTAATCACCTTTTAGTAGTTAATTGGAATGGGATAAAAAACTTTCCGAGGAGTGAGGATTTAGAGATGATTAAACTCTCCCAACCTTCTTTTGGAAGAGAAATCATTGCTAATGTTATAGTCTTCTTTTCATTCGTTTTAATGACCGTCACCTAAAATAAATTCACCTGCATCTTCTACGTTGCCTTCTACAATATTTTTGCGCTCGAAAGTATCATTAGGTGAAAACTCTTTATCTCCGATTTTGATTATCTTTACCCGCAAAATGTCTCCTCTTACAATGTTTTTTTCTTTGATTCCAGCCTTTTGCAATTCATTTACCCTCTTTACCAGATCGTTGAAAAAGTCTTCATCTTCAATCAGTTCCAACAATTTTTCGTGAGTCTTTGTTTCGGTTTCTGCTTCTTCCGGTTTTTCTTCAATTTCCGGTATATCTTTTATAAGACGCGGACGTATCCAACCCCAAAAACGCCCCAATAACCCACCTTTGACAGTTTAATATAGATAAGCGTCCTTAGTTAAGCTGTTTTCCATGAATATAACAACACAACTAAGAACAGATCAAGTAACGTCAAACGACAATATATCTTTTCCTA
>JAXHTJ010000154.1:0-4965 GCA_034190245.1 Halobacteriota archaeon
AGTCGTGGAAGGAAACCAGAGACAATAAGAACGCCAGAGTGAATTGGCAGCTCACAACCGAGGATGCCCGAATAAAGTTATCTCGACTCCATCCGACATTTGAGGGTTGACAAGACAGTAGTTTTGTTTATGAGGTCTGCTGAGAACCACCAGCTATCAAATACGATCATTGGCTCTGTGGCTTCTGGTATATTCAGTGGTTTTATAATGTCTTCAAAGGTAATTTGTGGCTTTGTCCTAAATTCTAAACCCGCATCCTCCTCTTTGATGTACATCTTGGCTTTATGGGGGATGAAAAACCCTTTGCACTGCAAAACAGAGGTGACAAAGTTGTTTCCCCGTATATAATACCCTTTACTGTGGTCAAAGAACTTACCAACGCCATCTGTACACTCTCCTTTCTTCTCTTTGTATGTATCATCGATGATCAGCAGTATTCGCTCCCCTTCTTTTAGATCGAGTGATTTGAAGAACAGCTCTGCCTTACGATGCGCTACTTCATCCTCGTCCCACTTTGCGTGATTGAAGAACCAATCGTATGTAGAACGTGCCTTTTATCATCGCAGTCATCAGCCATCGTCTCATGGGGATTATATACCATTTTTGACTTTGCACAGATGGATATACCAGCAGCCATCTGAGAAAAAGACTCGTGGGTGGGTGCAGTGAAAATATCTTTAAACTCCCCTAAAAAAGCCCCAGGATTATCTGGTATCTTTACAAGCTTGAACATATCGTCCCCTCAAATTCTATGACGTGAACTCACGTCAAAGAGTTTTTATAGGAAGATGTATTAAAAAGTTAGAAAGTAGAGTAATAATGTGAATTAGTATAATCAAACAATGATTCAGACCAAACCATGGGTGGCTCCCTACCAGGATATACTCGCAATCTGTGATGAAGAAGAAGGGCGTGTTGAGCTTATTGAAGAGAGTAACTGCTATGGTGGAGCTGCGTGGGCAAGACATCATTTCGTCTCATCAAGTTCACTGATAATAGAAAGTAGAACCATCGGCAACACAACAAGACACCTTCTAAATGTTGGCAGATCCGAGCTGAATCTGGTTCCAACATTTTCTGCAGCGGGAATAGAGTCAGTAATCGTAAACGATCGCACAGTTGAAGTAACCTATGCTGGTCTCGGTGGCGGAGGAGTCGGTGCAACAGCATGTCGTGCACTTGCCGAGGATGTGATAAGTTATGAGATGACCGAGGCAGGTGGCAGCAGGCTCAGTAGAGGCACAATCACGCTCCCACGGAGAAGAAGGGTGATAATCGGAGTTGATGATACGGACACAAAGGAAGAGGGGGCCACGTGGTCTCTTGTACACAATATAGCGTGTAAGGTGCAGAGCAGAAAAGCAAGGTACATCTCACATTCCATCGTCCAGCTTCATCCAGTGAAGATAAAGACGCAGAACTGCGTGGCAACCGTTGTAGAATTTGCTTGCATAGAAGAGCATGAAATAATCCGAGATTTTAAAAGACTCCTCAGTGAATTGACCCTATCTGAAGAGACTGGAATGGCAGTGTTACAGAGTTTTGATGCAGGCCTACTCGAAGGATTTGCAAAGAGGTGTAAAGAAAGAGAAGTGTCAAAAAAAGATGCCATTGAAGCCTCAAATGATAACTATGTTAAGATACTCATGGAGGGACAGGGCATCATAGGCGCCATTGCTTCCATCCCTTATTTTGCCAGGCCGGTCGATTCTGTCAAATTGTGAATGATATGCGATCCTGCCAATTACAGTATTGAATATATTGATGCCATTGATGCAAAAATATATTAATGTTTGGTGCTTAAATAGTTATAATAAATTAAACTGAATTTACGAGGGGATTGGTAGATGAATAAAAGATTGAAAGAGCATTTACTGTTTATACCTATATTCGTATTGTTATCAGCGTGTGCGTTTTTATCGCTTAACTATGTTCCAAAAGCCACCGTAATTCTCTTACTTGGTATTGCAATAACCATTCCATTTGTCAGACGGATGCCGGATGAACTATCAAAGATAATTGCTTACATGTTTCTGGGGATTTCTGCTTATACCCTTGTTGGTATATCATATCGTGGATCTTACACAAGTGATCCAAAACTTATGTTCACCAAGTCTTTTCCAATGATTATGTTCGCAATCGTAAACGCACTTGCTATCCTGATCACAACCGAAGACAAAGATTCTCATGGGTATATCTTTGCCGGTATGGGTTTTTCCGCCATCTTTTCAAGCAGTCTATTCGACATGGGACAGCAGTATGATATGCTAATGCTGGTACTGGCTGTTCTCTGGTCCGTTGTCCCATTGATATTCTGCAGGGTATTCTCAAAGCAGATATTCACTTCGACCACCATCCTCCGGCGGTTTAGCAGGACAATTCTTGGTTTGGTCCTATCATTTCCCGTATATCTACTAATCGTAACCTTGTCGGTACTAGTAATTATAAATCAGGCATCTGTTAACCCAACTGTCTCAATCTCAGTTTCAATGGATGCCATCACAGGGGTACTCCAATCTATAAATGCCGATGTAGCGATATTAGGTGTGTTATGGTACTATTCGGCGCCACATATAATATTCATACTTGGTGCCTTCATGGTCTACAATCTCATTTTTTTTGATGCACTCGGTTATAAAAAGCATGTTGTAAGTAAGACCGGGGAGATAACCTATACAGCGCCCAAGAAGACAAGAACAACAGAAAAAAAGATTGATGAAGCAGATCCTTACCAGGGACTACTTGGAGAGGTAAAAAGCCAGATGCCAGCTTTCAGAAATATTACGGATAGGATAAAAGCGTTTGAGGTGATGCAGCGTTTCAAGAACGAATATGAGACGCTACATACAAAATATGGTGATACTGCTGTTGGTACAAAGGTAAGAGATTCTATCAGAAAGATAGAGGAAGATTTTAGATCCAGATACAACTGATTACGACGTTTGAGAGGGATCCCATCATGACTTTGGAAAAGAGTGACTATGCCGAGATTATGGAAACAAGCGAGATAAAAGGACAGGATGATGCTTATCTGAAATCTCTACGTTACATCCAACTTGGATATCCAATAATGCTATTTGGCCCACCAGGGTGTGGAAAGACTTCGATTGCACGCCATATCCTTGACTACTTAGATAGAGACTATTTGGAGGTCGAAGCTACTGAGGGAATGACAGAGTATCAGATAGTTGGGGGTTTTCATCCGCTCTCTATGTCTGGTGATCCGGAGATTGCAGAGAAATTTTTGTACAAGGACGGCGCTGTGACCCGCGCGATACAGGATGGTAAGAATCTGCTCATCGATGAGTTCACTCGCGCCCCAAGCTCGGCGTACTCCGGCATCTTTTTGTTGCTTTCACATGGGAGGCTGGTGCTTGAATATAAGGGGTCGGTCTTGGAGAAACCGGATGATTGGATTGTGATCACTACCGCCAATTTTGGTGACGAAGGGACTTATAGAATAAGCAGTGCACTGAAAAGGAGATTCATACCGGTCTTTGTCGGTTATCCACAGAGGTATGTCGAAGAGATTATACTCAAAGAAAAGGCGCCGAAACTGAGTTCTAGAGCAGTAAGTGTTATTCTTGATTTTGCGGTTGAGACCCGTAGGATGTGGAAAGAGGATAGTACGCTTCCACAGGGGATCTCTACTGATGGCATTATAAAGATGGGGCGCTATTGTGACCTCTTGATTAGGGAAGGCACTGATGAGAGGACAGCCTTTTCAGATGCAGCATTCCATCAGGGTATGGTGATAGCTGATGAAGTTGACCAGGTCTCCATCCAGCTAGTTAATGAGCTTGCTCTCAAGATGGCAAGCGAGTTGTAGGTGCGAATATGGTTGATGAGGCACTTGATAGTCTCTGTGTACGGTGCATGGATGATCATTCAGTATCATCCCTTAAACAACTTCAACGTGGTTGTAGTGCACTTGCCAAAAATATGCTCGCAGCAAACAAGCTCGTTCTACCGACAGAGCCAAAGATTTTGTATAAACGATACTCAGGTGATGGAAATATCAGCTTTGGCAAAACTATATCTGAATTTTGTATTCATGGAAGGAATCTAGATAACGTGATTGGGCGCTCAAGAATAAAGACTGTGATTAAGTTGAATATAATGATAATCTACGACGACTCCAACTCCATGACAGGATGGTGGAGGGGAAAGCGTTTCAGCTCCAAGATGAAAGAGGAGGGTAGTCCTCAAACGCTTGCCAAGATTGCATCGATGCTTGTGCTGGAAGGGTTTGGCAAGGACGCAGACGTCAGGTTAATAACATTTGGAAGTGGGGTAAGGGGACCGTTTACAAAAAGCGAAATTATCTATAAGGAATTGGCCTCCAAGAATGGTTCCGGTGGCTCACGGATGGATCTCGCACTTGAAAAGCTCATCCGCATAAGGTGGGCCAAGGAAGGTGGTGTTAATATCCTGGCCATTCTGACCGACAGCCTACCAGAGACGGGGTGGTTACGCAGGGACGTGCCATACATAACGGAAACGAAAGAACAGGGTACAACAGATGCGTATGTGCAGCAGTCAGTTGATGCTGAAGTCCAGAGGAGAACTTTGAGACATCTTAAACAATTGATGTCGGATGAGGTCTATATATTGTATATTCCAATCCTGTCTGATACCCGACTCACCTCATGGATGACCGGAGCGTACTGTGCACGAACGTTTGCCGAAGAGTTGAAGAATATCGGGATAACAATCGCGCCTGTTCATGATGCCTCGAAGATGCCGGAAGTGGTCTTCAAGGGATTGCATGAACTTTCGTCAAATAAAATAGTTGCTGCAAGCGATCAGATGTATTAATTTAAGAAGATGGTTTTTTACCTGTCACTCTACTTGCTAAGTTTTAAACCCCATTCTTCGAAGCTTATCTAAAAGCATCCCCTCATGATATGGAAGATTGAAGTAGTCCAGAACATCTTTTATCAGATCGATGATGCCGAGCGTCCT
>JAXHTJ010000155.1:0-4907 GCA_034190245.1 Halobacteriota archaeon
AGATCTTACTTCTTTCTTCGAGAAGGGCGCTGGTGATCCCTCCGGCTTCGCCGATCATGTAAATTCTTCCCTTTCCGATTCTCGATATCTTCTTCATGAGTTCAGGGTTCGCAGACTCTTCATTGATGCAAACACAGGATATGGTTATCCCTTTCCTTGCTGTCTTTATCGCCTCCCGTATCGCATACTTCTCAGGAGACGGATGTGGCGCTGTTGCATCTCCATCGGATATCAAAATAATATGCTGATTCGCATCTCCTTTACGCTGACGCATAAATACTGAACGCGCCTTCAAAAGTCCATAACCAATATTTGTAAATGCATTCTCGTGAAGATCCAAATCCAATATCTTCTCGGTTACTCTATACGGACTATCTGTTATCTCTACTACTATATCCGCTAGGTTAGAAAAAGATACCACCCCAAGCCTGTCCTTGTATTTCGCACTCGCCATCGATAAGGCTATCGCACTCTCCTTGGCATACCACAGCTTCTCTAACTGAGACATCGTCCCTGAAAGATCCACTATTAATATTATGTCCATCTTGGTCCGTATATCCTTCTTGGTTACCATAATATCTTCTTTGGTTACTGTATCTCTCCGATTCCTAATGACTTCCCGTATGGTGTCCTTTAAGGATACATCTTTGTATCTGTCTCCATATCTGTACTTACGTACTCCTACTATCCTCCCCTCTCCTGTGGTCAGCTTCTTGCCTGTCTTGTGCTTCCCCTCGCCTGATACATTGACGTTCTCCCATAACCTCGGCGATAGCTTTTCCAAAAGGAATGTAATCCCCTTTCTGCTTAAATTCCAACCAGATTTATCTCGCTCTAAAATGCTCCTCCTCTCTAATAGGGCAAGGGTCTCTTGTAGGGCTTCTTTCTCCAAAGTCTTCTTGTATTCTTCCATCAACCTGTTTTGCTGCTTGCGCCTCTCTTCTATGTCTTCCAACATCTCCTGGGTTATGTTGTCCTTCAAGTCGCGCTCTACATAAAGCTCCTCCATCTGCCCCATCATCTCTTTGTGTATCTTCGCCAATTTGGTGTCAGGAAATCGCTGTATCCTCTTCAAAAGTAAATCAAAAAATCCAAGCTTCAATGGCTTGCGTAATCTGTCCTCTTTTGCTATCTCTTCTACAAGACTCAGTACGTCTTCCTTCGAAAGGGTAACCAGCTCTTTCCCTTTTTCCTCCCCAGATATGACTTCTTCTACTATCTCCTCTATTATCTCCTGTGTCGTCCTTACTGCTTCTGCATGCGGCGCTATCTCTACCCGATGGGGCAATGATACTACTGAAGATCTCCTGATGATCTCATCCTTCTTTTCGATCTTCAAACGCTTGTGCACTTCTATAAGCTCAGAAAATTTTATGCCCCCACGCGTACTCACCCCCCTTTGTAAATCAGAATGCTCCCTTGTCCTCCTTACTATCTCTAAAGCCTTATCATACTCTTCTCCCTCCCATTCCTCCTGCTGAACTATGATCTCCCTCTCCTTTTCCACACTATCGATGTAATCAAGTCTGATGATATCAAAGTGGTCGATCATGTCCAAGGAAAGGGTCCGCAATACCCTCTCTCCACCTGTGGCCAGTATGAGTATGTCAAGGGGGATCCGCTCCTCGTAACTCCCTATTGTTATCGTATCTCCTTCTAATGCATAGAGTAATACGTTCAATACACGCTCCGGTATCCTGTCAATAAAATCCAGTATCAGTATCCCTCGATTCGCTCGAAGAAGTTTGCCTGGCGTAAATGCCCTGATATCATAGATCCCATATTCAAATGCCGCTGCATCAGGATCCAAAACCCCTATCAAGTCTTCTGGAACCAACTCTGGACTCCCCTGTACTCTCTTCACTCTGTGGAAACCAGACATCACTTCTCTCTCTATCTCTAACCCATCCTCCCCCCCCAAACACCAAGGACACTCAGGACTATCAGGCGAACAGTTAACTGGACACCCCTTTATTACTTCTATGTCTCCCAAAATCCTGCATATCTTCTCAGCAAGTACTGTCTTCCCACAACCCGGTGGACCAAGTATTAATAGATGATGACCTGTATGTAAGGTGGAAATTACCTCCTCTTGCTTGCCCTCATCTAACTGGAAACCCTCGAATAACAACCCCCTCGTCTCTATTAAAGGACTTGCCTCTATCATACCTCTTATCTCGTCTCTTAACACCTCTATCCTCCCATCTCCTTGTCTTTGCCCTCAATCCATACCTTGATCCTGCCAAATATCTCATGCGCGGCCAAAACACATAGAGAATCTTGTGGTAATTCTAAAATTGACTTTCCTAGGGCATCAAATTGTGAGATAATAGGGTCAAATGGTATGTATCCAATTATATCTAAATCGTTCTCTTTGCCCAATTCCTCCATTATTGGCCTTGTATCCGAAGTGACTTTATTTGCTACGACCACGATTTTGTCAAACTCTATATTTACTTCCTTAGAAAGCTCTTTTACCCTTTTGGCAGTAAGAATGCCTTTCTTGGTCGCATCCGTAACCACTATCATTATATCCGAACCCCGGGTAGTTCTTCTGCTTAGATGCTCTAGACCTGCTTCGCAATCTATGATAACCGTATCATAGTTCATGGCCTTCGTATCGATCACATCTCTCAATATATGGTTTATTGTACAATAACAACCAGCCCCTTCTGATCTTCCCATAACCAAGAGGTCGAAATCAGAACCCTCCTCAATAATCTGTAAGAGTTCCATTTCAAAGAGATCTTTCTTTGTCATTGAAGGAGGCGTTTTATCAGATCTGATATCGAGTATTTCCTCTCTCACCAATCCCACATCTTTTTTGATATCTACTCCCAAGGCTTCCGGCAGGTTTGAATCTGGATCAGCATCTATAGCAAAGACACTTCCAAGTTTAGAAAAATAGCCTACAAGGAGTGAGGACAGCATTGTTTTACCAGTACCTCCCTTGCCAGAAACTGCAATGGTAAGCCCTTTGTTTCTCATCTTTTCCTATCCCCCTAAAATATCTTCAGCGATCTCTTCTATAAGGCCAAGTGGATCATCATAATACTTGGATTCAGGAGACGGCTTTATTCTACTGCCCATCGAAGATATTGCCATGTTCCTCACATCTTCTATACTAGCCCTTGTTCGCTTCTCTAACAAGGCTATCGTCTGTACTTTCTCATATAAAGATAACCCAGCACGTGCACTCGCACCCTGATCTAACTCTTTATCCCAAGGCTCCTCTCTCGTTGACCGGACTAACTTTACAATCGCATCTGTTACATTATCGGGAATCTCTATATCCCCTATCTTTAAACCATACTTTAGAAGTATCTGCCTCTCGCGCTCACAGGTCTCCGGATAACCCATCCTTACTATGTCAAACCTGTCAAGAAGTACATCAGACAACTCTTCCACTCCTGCATGCTCCCGAGGATTCATCGTCGCAAGCATAATGAAGTTCGACGCATAATCCACATCATACGGCCCTATGGTCGCTATCCGCTCCTCCAATACCTGAAGTAAAGCATTCTGAAGCTTCTCAGGAACTCTATTCAACTCATCAAAAAAAACAATCCCTCGATTCCCCTTGAGGAGCTTCCCTGGTGTAAATGCCCGGTAATCATGAGGACCAAACTTAAACGCCTTGGTCGGATCTATGTCGCCTAAAAGATCCTCTGCTGTCAAATCTGGACTCCCCTGGATCCTTACAAATCGCATCGCCCCTTCCACTTTCTCTACCTCTATCTTCCCCTCTTTTGACTTCGATAGGCATAAAGGACAAACGAGATTATCAGGACTACAATGAAAAGGACAACC
Source organism: Halobacteriota archaeon (assembly GCA_034190245.1). Classification (GTDB taxonomy): domain Archaea; phylum Halobacteriota; class Syntropharchaeia; order DAOWMC01; family DAOWMC01; genus JAXHTJ01. Next base: position 3,811 of record JAXHTJ010000155.1, read on the forward strand.
CTTTACTGCATCTACTGACGGTAAAATTGACGCAAGATGCTTGGCCAAGGTCGTCTTACCTACCCCAGGAGGACCTTCTATCAATACATGATGATCTGCCAATATCGAAGCCAATATCTTCTCTTTAGCATCTTCTTGACCGAATATCACATCTAACGGGTCCTTATTCCTATCTACATAACTCAAAATGGTCTCCTTTAATCCCTCTATTATCATCAGAACCCTCCTTTTGTTTTTATTTTAAGCACCAAATTTCGACTCCTCGCTCTCCCTGGTGGCCCTCTGCTGCAAGTATCTCCCCCGAACAACTGACCAATGCCTGCTCGCATTTACCATGTATTTGAATAGCTCTCTCTCTTTCGTGTATATGGTCAGTGGATATATACGGTTCGGATCTATGTTGTCTACGGCAAATACGCCAATACGATGGGTGGAAAGATACTCACTCGACGAAAGAAGCCAGTTCTCCTGATCCCTCCACTTCACCCCTATTGACTGCTGAAATGCAGGTATTACTAGCCCATAATCGTAACGGTTTGAATAGCCTCTTCTCAACTCTACTAATCCTTTCGCCTTGATATGTGCATCATCTTGGATCGACCTCAGTGCTACTCTTATGAAAAAACCCCTCCCCCCCTTCTTCGCATAGATCTCTAATACTCCCTGCTCTAAAAGGGAAAAAATCGACGGATTTAACATCTCTGTAGAACCCTTCTGCCAAACTCTGTACCCTTTATCCTTCAGTAAATGAATAAAGGCTCCTTGTATATACTCCCTCGCCTCTTCTTCGTCTCTAAAGTCCATTACTGATCTCAATGGAAGTAATTCTGCCTTCGCTGGCATCTCTATCTTTATATCCCGAGCTTTCCGCTTCCTCCTTATTGCACTCTCACCATAGTATAGCTCTGATACCTCCTTGCCTCTCTCGTTTATCAAACTCAAGGCTAAGAGCACTCCAACTGTATCCGCCGTATCCTTCTTCTCTAATATGTCCACCTTCTTTACCAACCAATCCGGCGGGTACGGAAGCTCTATATGGAGTCCCTTCGCGACAAAGGCATCATTCACTTCCTTAACCGTTGCCATCTTATTCTCCT
>JAXHTJ010000156.1:0-4871 GCA_034190245.1 Halobacteriota archaeon
TCAATTCTATTACTTCTTTTTTCTTAAATATTCTCGTCTTTCGAGAATTCTTCTCTTTAGTTCGGGATTTTCTTCTATTATCTTAGAAATATTCTCAAAAACAGTTTCAAGCTCATCTATAGCAGTTTGTACATTTTTTAAATCATCAATGAAAATTTGGGGGTTTCTTATTGCTTCATACCTCCTACAGGTTATTATGATGCCCATCAACCCCAACATTTTTTTATCTTCAGTTAACGGGCGATTCAAGATCCATATTTATCGCTTTTTCACCCAGATTTGAGATTATTATGGCTCGGATGAGTTCATCATTTATCCTTCTGGAAACAATAAGCTCAACTATTGGGTACTGTCCTAATATACATCGCATAATGATACATTAAAAAAATCATTCCAACTCCGGATGTGATCTGTTACTCCATCTAACATAGCCGGTGAAAATCCCCTCTTAAACTCATTTATGAAATTCCGGTAGAACTGAAATACTTCAATTGAACATTCCAATCTCCGCCTCTTTTTTGAAAAACATTTGGTCTTTCGCACCAGTCTACCGATTCTTTCTCTGAGAATTCCATTGAAGTTCTCGACATCTGTGGTTTCTATATCGCCGGGGTCCGGATTCCCATAGATTATACTTTTCTCTTTCTTTATCGACCACTCTTCCTTTATCCCTGATCTTTATAATCTGTCCGTAATTGATACACCTCCACCAAGAAAGACAAGATCAGATCATAACTTCTTCACAACAAGCTCACCGATCTGCACAGCATTTAATGCCGCACCTTTCAGAATCTGGTCACCGGATACAAAAAACTCCAGTCCGTACTCGCCATAAATCAGATTCTGTCTGATCCTGCCAACTTCCACATCATCCTTAGCACTTGATGTAAGTGGCATGAGATAGATGTTGCTTTCTATGTCATCCTTTACAACAATTACATCCGTTTTTTCATTTTTCACAAACTGAAAAAATATATTTGGACTTAACGATACAAGTTTGTGAATCAGGATAGGATGAATGGTTATGGGTATTAAACGCTTATATTTTTGAATCTGAAATTAATAAACAATCACTCATACCTCAATGCCTCCACTGGTTGTAGACTGGCCGCACTCCTTGCAGGGAGTATGCCTGAAATTACTCCTATGATTATAGAGAATCCCATCGCAAAAATGATTAATCCCGGTGTTATGACAGTCTGCATACCTCCTGATGTTCCGGGTCCCATCATCCTGACTCCCATTAAAGATATTGCACCGGAAGCAATTAAACCTGCAAAAATACCTAATAGACCGCCGATAAAACCAATGATTGCAGATTCTATCACAAATAGTTTCATAATCTCAAAATTTGTCGTTCCAAGGGCCTTCAGGATCCCGATCTGTCTTGTTCTCTCCAGAACCGACATAAACATCGTATTGGCAATTCCAATAGCACCAACCAGAAGTGATATTGCGGCTATTCCAGCAAGAAACATGTTCATCGTTCCAACAACTCCCGAAATTGTCTCCTGTATTGCCTGAGCAGATGTTATTGTAAAATCTTTTGTATCTTCAGCGACATGCCTCGATGTCATCAATCTCTCTTCAATACTGCCTGTTATCTCATCAACCGAATCTGAGTCCTCTACTTTAATCTGAATTGACGAAAACTGGTCTGCGTCCAGATCCAAATCAAGAATCTCTCTTGCTGAAGCTTCCGGCATAAAGATAGTCCTATCATCTCCTCCTATTCCACCGGACTTCGAGAGTATACCGACTATTCTGAAAGATTTTCCTTCGATTGTTATTTGAGTGTTTATGAGTAGCGGCTGATCGAACATCTCATTTGCAATACTATCCCCGATTACAACGACATTTCCATCGCCTGGTGATAGGTATCTTCCTGACGCCAGTTCTGAAGTTGAAATCTCTCTCCAAACAAAAGTATCCACCCCCTGAACCGAGGCAGTTGCAGATTCTGATAGATATGTGATCTTTGCACTACCGGATACAATACCATTCACATACTTGACGCCTGGAACTGATTTGATGTTCAGGATATCCTTGTCAGTCAGATTTATATCATCGGTTCCTGTTGCATCGCTACTCATCATTCTACCTTGTCCTCGAAATCCCGAAGCTCTGCTGAAACCCGGGGTAACAGTGATGATATCTGCACCAAGGCCACCAAGCTGACTGATTATACTCTCTTCCATGCCTGCACCCATGGAAAGTATTGAGACAACGGCCGCTACGCCGATGATAATTCCCAGAATCGTAAGCCAACTCCTTAGGCCTCTCTGTGTCAGGCTATTCATCGATAGCTGCAATATATCTATGTTCTTCAATTTTTCTTCCCTCTTCCTGATATGCGAAATATTACAGCTATCGCAATTATCCCAACCAGTCCAACTACAATATAAACTAAACTACTACTGCTTTGAGATGTAGTTCCCATGGCTTGAGACCTTCTTTCATCAAGCTCACCGTCATTTGGCCCGGTAGTTAATTCACCACCAACTTCTACTTCCTTCAGAACTTTTATTCTCTCACCAAAGTCATCGGTGTAAGAGATTTCAACAATAAGATTGTTCATCCTGCCGCTCGTAGATCTAATCGATGCTACCTGGAAAGTCGCCAGTGTGTAGTCTCCTGCATCAAGGTTACCAATGGTGGTGGCAGAAGATCCAGATACCTTGAAACCCGCTTGTTCTGGTATCTTCACAACCGTAGAATATGCAGTATTTGCCCCTATGTTGGCTATAGCAAGTGTTGTTGAGGTTGCCGTTGAATCCTGCACAACCACCTCAAAATCTGTTATACTACTGACTAAGATGCCTACCTGTGAGGAGATGACTTGTTTGATCCCTGCCCGATCATAGTACTCTATTCCTATTGTAAGAGGATATACTCCCGGAGTTGTGGCTGAACCTACTATTATATCAACAGGAACTTTAATCTTCTCACCGGCACCTATAGACGGGATCAACAGATGATTATCTGATCCTAAAGGTAGAATAAGATCGTCCGGGAATTGCCATGAGATTGCAATGTCATTTATTGGATCTTTTCCATTATTCTCTAACTCAAATTCAAGTTTTGTCTTCTCTGCCGCATTCAGTGTATCCGGCTCAACTGAGATCAATTCCAGCCTCGGTGGAGTTTGAATGGTTATCACTGCCTTCTGATTAACGCTGCTAACTGTTGAATTATCATAATAGTCTATCTCAAAATCCACTATGTACAAACCTGTTGATGTTGTCTCTGGTACAGAGAACTTGAAAGGCACAGTTGCCGATCCGCTGGCACTTAAAGCCCCAAGATTAGCCACCCGGCCCCCCGATCTCTTTATCTCATCGGGCCAGTCACCAACTGTAATCTTAATATTGCTTGCAGTAGAGTCTCCGCTATTTTTTACTGTCAATTGAATGTAACCATCACTTCCCGGAGTAATTACTGCTGGATTAACTGAGTATGTTGTCTGAAGTGATGGCCCTGATATCTGATTTGCTGACCCTTCAACTAAAACCAGATTTGAGAATATTAGAAGTGCTAACAATAACGATAAGAGAGTTTTATATACTTTCATTTTCATTCGCCTCCTATTATCCTTCCATCTTTTAGATTAATTGTCCTTTCAGTACGTTCTGCAATTTCTGGTTCATGTGTTACAATAACAATCGAGATACCCTCTTCCTTCTGAAGCTTTTCTAAAAAATTAATTACTTCTTCCCCGGATACCGTATCTAAATTGCCGGTAGGCTCATCTGCAAGAATAATTGGGGGGCTGTTTGCAAGAGACCTGGCTATTGCCACTCGCTGACGTTCTCCACCCGAAAGCTGAGAAGACAGATGCTCGGACCTCTCTTTCAGACCAACCATTTCGAGTAGATCTAATGCTCTCCTTCTCCTCTCCTCTCTCTTTTTTTCAACAATGATCATCGGTAATTCAACATTTTCTTGCGCTGTTAATGTTGGGTACAGGTTAAATGATTGAAATACAAATCCAATCTTCTCGCCCCTCAACCTTGCCAGATCAGAATCATTCAGCTTGGAAGTATCAGTTCCATCAATATAAATCTCTCCAGAGGTTGGTCTATCTAAAACCCCCATCATGTGCAATAGTGTTGATTTACCTGAACCGCTCGGGCCCATGATAGATACAAACTCATTTCCAATCTCTAAATTTGCACCTCTGAGTGCTGGAACTACTACTTCACCCATCTCATATATCTTCTCAACGTCTTGAAGCTGCATAATTGCATTACTCATTATCTATGACCTCCTTTTCCCTGTTAAATCGCTTCTTTGCCTTCTCATGTCTTCATCTTCGGTCCATGGGGGCGGCACATAACCTGGGGGTTTTGCAACCACTGCTCCAGAGATATTTAATAAAATGAGCACCACAAAAAGGGTACTTGTAACTCTTTTGCACAATCTTTTCGTTTTTAGTCCCTCCTGATTTTTAACATCTTTTTACGATCCTTTATTAGAAATAAAACCAGATTAGCTTTTCTTTTATCCCAATTTATGCCAAAATCTCACCCAAATCTTTCCTAAATACTGAGTGAAAAATTAAAAAAAGTCTGGTTTCCCAGACACCATTTATTTTTTCAAATATTTGGCATTCTGTATTGATCAAGTACCTTTCATCGACATTTGTCTATATCCAAATCCTCTTGGCCCAAATATATTCGGCCTCATGCAAGGATTATCTTCCATATAGATTCCCATTTCCTCAAATAACGTTTGCATCTCCTATCTTATCTCATACATGATCACTTAAGGTCCATTGACTATACTTTTTTATAATTTGAGCAGGTATCTCTTTCACACAGAGGGGACGGCGTATGTCAAAAGAGATTGTAAAAGAGATAAAATCAAGGACA
>JAXHTJ010000157.1:0-4799 GCA_034190245.1 Halobacteriota archaeon
TAATCCTACTGATCGTGGTAAAAGTGGTACAAAAGGAGTTTGCTAACGGATGGGGATGGAATCCCTCTTTCAGTTACGGTAGATGGGGCTAATCGGCACGACAAAAAACTCGTTAGAGAGAATTGACATTTCCGCATTCACATCACGCCACTAATTTATAATGTTTAGTCTACTTGCCGAAGTACTGTCGATAAGGGATCTTTTTAAGTTTATGGTGATAACGATTTTGGCGGTAAATATGGCTTGCCTCATCCCGAACATAAGTTTAGGAATTCTGGCAATCTCATATCTTTCATTCGCATTTATTGGAACTGTAACGTTTATAATAGTTGCCTGCTCTACCCTAAAACAGAATATTGCGAGAAGCATAAAATATTAGCGAGAAGCACCAATATGAACAAAATTATATATATGTCTTGAGTATTTGTACGAGATATAGTAAAAAAAGATCAGTATTTACTTGAAAAGAATACATGTAGAGGTATATTATGAAAACCATACGAGTTTCGATCATCGGATTTGGTGTTGTGGGGCGTGGTGTTGCCCGGGTGATTCAACAGAAGGGGGAGTATTTCAAAGAGAATGGGATGGACGTTAGAGTCGTTGCAATCTCCGATCTGTGGGGGGCACTCACCGATGAATCCGGCCTTGACCTTCCTGATGTGCTTAAAAGAGCAGCGAGTAAAGATATTAAAGCCATCGATATGACCGGAGTGGATATGATAAAAGAGGTTGACCACGATATCATGATCGAGACGACGCCAACCAGCATAGATACAGGTGAACCGGGTATGAGCCACATGATGGCGGCTCTAAATAGTAATAAGGATGTGGTCACATCTAACAAGGGTCCGTTTGCGCTTTATTACAAAAAATTGATAAATCTGGCAAGGAAGAATGGTGTTGAATTGAGATTTGAGGCCACAGTGGGCGGTGCAATGCCGATCATAAATCTGGTGAGGGAGAACCTAGCAGGAAATGAGATCCTGAGCATAAGGGGCATCTTAAACGGCACCTGCAACTATGTTCTCACGAGGATGGCGGAAGATGGTCTGCCATATGAGCATGTTCTCTCAGAAGCACAGGAGTTGGGCATAGCAGAGGCAGATCCGACGTATGATGTGGATGGTATCGATACTGCCTGTAAATTGGTCATCCTTGCCAACTCGATATTCAATATGGGTGCCACGTATAACGATGTTGATGTGGTGGGTATAAGGGATGTAACTCCAGAGGCTTTGAAACTTGCATATGATGCAGGTTACCTGGTAAAACTCATCGGGGAGGTGCAGGAGGGTGTTCTCAACGTTGCACCTCGATTGGTTCCCAAAGGTCATCCACTTGCAATAGGTGGCACCTTGAACGTTGCATCCATTCAGACAGACCTTGCCGGAGAGATAACGGTTACCGGTAAAGGTGCCGGTTCTATTGAGGCTGCAAGTGCAATAGTTAGCGATTTAATCGGAGTTGTAAAGAATAAGTTATAAACCGAGAGATAACTTAAAATGCGCCGTAATGTTTATTAGAATTAAATTTAACTTCTAATAAACTTAGGATGTTACCGAAATAACGACTTCAATGATTGTACGCCCTTCGTTTAAGGAGTGGAGAATGGGTAAAATATCTTATGAATGCACCACAATAGGTATCGATCTTGGGGGTACGAAGGTTGCCACAGCTTTGGTTGATGGTGATGGAAAGATACTTTTTTCAAGCCGTTACCCCACTAATTCTGGTGAAGGACCTGAGAGGATTGTGAAAGATTTGATAAAGGTAGTTGAAAGGTCTCAAGATGAAGTCGGAACAATAGCAGAAGCTATAGGAGTCGGTGTGGCAGGACAGGTTGACAAAGCGGGAGTTGTCCGTTCAGCGCCCAGTCTCCCTTTCCGAAACGAGCCGCTTCAGGATAGGATTGAGGATGAACTCGGAATACCGACAGTCGTTACAAATGATGTGCGTGTCGCTACATACGGAGAGTGGAAGTATGGATCTGGAAGAGGAGTAGAGGATCTTGTCGTAATATTTGTGGGAACTGGCATTGGTGGTGGTGTTGTAAGCGGTGGAAGATTACTTCAAGGATGCACAAATACTTTTGGAGAGATTGGGCATATACCGCTTGTTGCTAACGGTCGTAAATGCCGCTGTAAAAGCAGGGGCTGTATCGAGGCCTATGCAGGTGGCTGGGCAATTGCTGAGAGGGCAAGAGATGCAGTCTCAGAGAATCATTTAGAAGGGGGAACTATAATTGAACTTGCAGGTGGTGTTGAAGAGGTAACATCAGCCACTGTGGGTGACGCTTATGATAGGGGTGATGATCTGGCGGGAGTGATTGTTGTAGAGACAGGCATATATCTTGGCCTTGGTGTGGTCGGAATTGTCAATGCCTTCAATCCGTGCTGCATAGTCCTTGGGGGTGGGGTCATCGAAGGTATACCTGATATAATAGGTATTGTTGAAAAGATTGTAAGAGAGAATGCATTGACGCCAAATAGTGAGGAAGTAAAGTTTGTAAAAGCGTCACTTGGCGATAGAGCAGGAGTTATCGGAGCAGCCGTTATGGCTCGTGAAAAAATGTTGGTGGAGAGATAATATGGATGATATAGATGAGATATGTGTTAAAACAATCCGACTTCTTGCTGTCGATGGTGTCGAAAAGGCGATTGAGAACGCTCAAGAAGAGAATACGAGACCCTCCCTTATCATTGTCCGTACACATATAGATTTTGGCAGTCCAAAACAGGATAATGCATCTGCTCATGGAGAACCTCTGGGTCCGGAAGCTGTAAAGGAGACAAAGAAGAGATTGAATTGGCCTATAAGGCCCGATTTCTACATACCTGAAGAGGCACTCAACCACTTCCGTCAGAGCCTTGCAAGGGGGTCAAGACGGGAGGAGGAGTGGGAATATCTTGTAAAGAGTTTTAAGAGCGACTATCCTGATATTGGTCACGAATTTGATAGGGTGATAAAGGGGGAGCTTCCTCCTGACCTCAAAGAAGCGATCCCGATCTTCAAATCTGAAGAAGGGGCTATGGCAACACGCAGCGCTTCTGGTAAGGTTATGAATGCAATTGCTATAAAGCTTCCACACATGCTCACAGGTGGTTCTGGAGATCTTGCACCATCGACAAAGACCATACTTATCGGATATGGGGACTTTGGATTTTCAGATGCATGTGAACATAACCTGCACTTCGGAGTGAGAGAGCATGCCATGGGAGCTATCGTTAATGGTATGGCCCTTCATGGTGGAACGATCCCTCACTGTGCTACATTTCTCGTCTTTTCTGATTACATGCGACCTGCATTACGTCTTTCAGCACTGATGAATGTAAAATCGATCTTTGTTTTTACACACGACAGTATTGGCCTCGGCGAAGACGGACCCACCCATCAGCCTGTTGAGCAGATCATGAGCCTGAGGGCAATTCCGGGGATGACGATTATCCGTCCGGCAGATGCAAATGAGACTGCTTTCGCCTGGAAGGTGGCTGTTGAGCGCGACGGCCCTGTGGCATTGGCACTGACGAGGCAGAATCTTCCTGTTCTGAATGCAGATATCTATCCGATATCTGATGGTCTCTGCCGTGGTGCTTATATTCTCAAAGGTTCAAAAAAAGAGAAGCCTGACCTTATTATAATCGCTACAGGGTCTGAAGTGCATCTTGCTCTAAAAGCAAGAGTTGCGCTCAAAGATCAAAATGTTCACGCAAGGGTTGTTTCTATGCCATGCTGGGAGATCTTTGAAGAGCAATCGGAAGGGTATAAGAGATCGGTTCTAATACCGGGTATTCCCAGACTTTCCATTGAGGCGGGAATCACCCTTGGTTGGTGTAAGCACATAGGGCAGAACGGAGAAGCCATCGGTCTAGATCGATTTGGAGCATCTGCCCCTGGCAAAGTTGTGCTTGACAACTTGGGATTTAATGTGGAAAATATTGTGTCCCGTGCACTGAAATTAATAGGAAGGTAGAGACGATGAACCCATTAAAAGAGCTGAAAGAACACGGACAGGCAGTCTGGTTGGACTACATGAGGCGGAGTCTACTGTCAGGTGGAGAGCTGAAGAGGATGATTGACGAAGATGGGATCACCGGAGCGACTATAAATCCGACCATATTTGAGAAGGCAATTGCAGGTAGCCAGGATTATGACAAAACTATGAGTGATCTTCTGAAGGTTGATCCCCACATGGACACTCGTAAACTCTATGAGAGTCTCATAATTGAAGATGTCCAGACGACAGCCGACATTTTGCGGCCGATTTATGATGAAACATCTGGTGGTGATGGTTACGTGAGTCTTGAGCTGTCTCCTGATCTTGCGACTGATACAGAAGGCAGCATCAAAGAGGCCCGGTATTTCTGGAATCTTGTCGATCGTCCCAATCTGCTGATAAAAGTACCGGCTACATCAGAAGGAATTCCGGTGATAGAGGAGCTCATCTCAGAAGGTATAAATGTAAACGTCACTCTGATGTTCTCCCTTTCGGATTATGAGGCTGTTGCAAACGCTTATCTGGATGGAGTAAGTAAAAGTGATGATCCATCCAGGGTCACTTCGGTTGCATCCTTTTTTGTGAGCCGTGTTGAAACAATTGTCGATAAAGCATTAGAAGAGAATGGCTCTTCAGATGCCCTGAATTTGAAAGGGAAGATAGCAGTAGCCAATTCAAAGGTTGTATACCAGAGATTCAAGGAGATTTTCACTAGCAATAGATGGAAAGAGCTGGAAGAGAAGGGAGCAAGAGTGCAACGAGTTCTATGGGCAAGTACCGGCACAAAGAACCCTGAGTACTC
>JAXHTJ010000016.1:0-28289 GCA_034190245.1 Halobacteriota archaeon
TGAATATTGTAATAATCTACATAATACCCCGTTATATCCTCCCACTCGAGCGTTGGTGTTGTAGTATAGATAACAGCGCCATCATCAGGATACGTAAGATTTGGTGCCGGTGGGAGATCCAGAGCTGTTGCTACACTTGATAACAAAAGCAGAGTGCATATAAATAAAACTGCGCCCCTTAGAGGCGCTACGCTAATTTTAAACATATATTCAACCTTTTTTACAATTTTAAGATATGATAGAAATAAATTAAGTTGCAGGACAGAAACTTCCCACGATCTGGACACAGTTCGATCCTGTATCACAGATGAGATAGAAAGCAGCACCAGCAGTACTACCTGGATTTGGTTCGGGTGTCGCTTTCGTCATCCTCCTGTCCAACTTCTTAACTTCCAGTTCTAACTTCCTGTTGCCCATTTGTTCACCTCTACAATCTACAATGATTACTTATCCTGCGGTAACCTCAACTGACTCACAACAAGGAGCAACCAGGCTATAAAGATTCTCACCAACCTCTAGGAAAATCGTATCATTTTGCTTAGTTTCTCTTCTCTCTAACTTTTTTACTTCTAATTTCAATTCTTCCAAGTTATTCACCTCCAATGTCTTTTTTATTCAATTATTGCCAATGCTTTCAGAGTAAAGGACCTACGTACCACATGTAATGCATGGACATCCTTCGAGAGTACATGATACATCCTTTGTCTCTCTTCCTTCCAGCTTTTTTACTTCTAATTTCAATTCTTTCATTCGTATATTCATTCTTGATAATTGTCGTATCTGACAACAAGAGCTATTGAGACTTTAGCTTCTAACTCTTAACGAGACAATTAAGTATTGATTCTACCGCATACTGCGGAAGAACCAATACCTGGCCAATCGGATGTGTATGCCTATGATTTTAGCAACCACATGATGAGCAACCGCCTGTGCAACCACTCATTATTTCTCCAATTGCGTCAGCATTAAATCCCACACACCATGAGTACGGTGTATCATTCCCATTTTTCGTCTCTCTCTTCTCCAGTTTCTTAACCTCTAATTTCAAATCCATTACTTTTCACCTCCAAAATTTTATCTGTTGAAAGTAGGCATTAATTACCAAAGATACTACCACCACTATAATTGCAACAAGCCGAATCCAGTATATCTCCAAGAATTTCTGGGTTCATGCTCATACACCATGTATTCGTAGGATCATCTTTTGTCTCTCTCCTCTCCAGTTTTTTAACCTCTAATTTCAAATCCATTTATTTCACCTCCTTAATCTAATTAATTCGGGTTGGAAAGGGGCGCAAAAGCCCCTTTTAGTCTTAACAACCGTCTCCTCCCATCATTGGACAGTTGGCACACCATTCACACATTGCCGTACAGTTCATGTCTTGCTTCGTCTCCCTGCTTTCCAGTTTCTTGACCTCTAATTTTAAATCCATGTTTTTTTCCTCCATGTTTTATTTTGGTCTTATTTTACAATCTTTGAAATCAGCGTCCTCAGCAGCAAGCTATGTCCAGGCCTGTAGTTGACAAACATCCACCTGTGTCAACACCACAGCCTACATTGCCCTTTGTATCTCTCTTCTCAAGCTTCTTGACCTCTAATATTAAATCCATAATAGTTTCCTCCATGTTTTATTTGGTCTTATTCAGCTATCAGTAATATTTGAAATTAACGTCCTCAGCAGCATGCCATGTCCAGGCCTGTGTCTGTCAAACATCCACCTGTCTCAACACCACAGCCAACATCGCTCTTAGTATCTCTCTTCTCAAGTTTTTTAATCTCCAATTCTAACATTTTTTTCACCTCTCAGTTTTATTAAATCTTCAATTTAGACTAGGTTTCATGTGGTAGTCCCGGTCAACATCCCGCCGCAGCAGTTCATTCCAAGATCCACTTGGTCCAAGCATCCGGTTGTTTGGGCTCCACAGCCCACATCTTTCGTGTCTCTCTTCTCTAACTTCTTGACTTCTAATTCAAGCATTCTTTTTCACCTCCTCAGATAAGTCAAATCTTTAATTTAGACTCGATTTATGATCCCATCATCCCGCCGCAGCAGTTCATTCCAAGATCCACTTGGTCCAAGCATCCAGTTGTCGAGGCTCCACAGCCCACTTCTTTCGTGTCTCTCTTCTCTAACTTCTTGACCTCTAGTTCCAGCATAGTTTTTCACCTCCTGAATTTCAATTTATATATACAATAGTTATAATAATCCTTTTATATATATATATTTTACGCTATAATAACCGTTAAAATTTAAATTTAGCTAATTATAGACGTTTTTATGAATTTTTACGCTTTTTCAAAAGATTTTGAAAATCATTAAAAATCCGGTCAACAGAAAATATTTATATAAATGAATAATACATATATAATTATGGATAAATTACAGCTGATATCTTCTGTTTTTAAGGCATCTGGCCATGAGGCCAGGTTAGGGTTATTGGAGGCCCTGAGGGAATCCGGCATGACTGCAAATGACCTTTCAAAACTCTTCGGTACTTCCCCATCATATGTTCATAGACATCTTCAAATACTGATAGAGGGGGATTTGATAAAAAAAGAAGGGAGGATATTCACTCTTTCAACAAGTGGCAGGATTTTTATAAATTCATTGGGATGGATAGAGGTGATCATAAAGTACGATGATTTCTGGAAGAGGCATGATCTTTCTAAGGTCCCTGAATCTCTAATAGAGCAGATGGTGGTACTAAAAGGTACAAAACAAATAACCTCTGCTCCAAGAGTAATTGATAAAATTTTGAAGATGATTGATGGTTCGGAGAAGAGAATTCTGGCCTGCACAGATAAGTTACCTGGAATAACGTTTCCTGCTGTCGCAAGACAGCTTAAAAAAGGGGTTAAATTATACTCGATTACTGGAGACTTAACTCCGGATTCCAAAAATCGATATAAGGATATGAATCTCCCCTCTAGTGTTGAGATGAGAACTGCACCCTTAGAGGATATCTACATGGGAATTCTGGTAGTAGATAGTAAAGAAGCTGGAATAATCTTTCAAGATACAAGGGGAACACTGGACTGGAACTGTGCAATACTTGGAAAAGGCCCGGATTTCATCTCCTGGGCAGAGAATAACTTCTGGTGGATACACAACAAAGGAACGGATATATAAAATATTTAGATCGCAATTGAACAGGGGAGGACCTTCAGCGAAAGACCTATATTAACCTAATTAATAACATTAAATATATATTTAAGGGGAGCTTATCAATTCCGTAACTTAACTCAGCCATTACAGGTCTAAAACAGAATTATATGGTCGGAAAATCTATGGTGAAATTCGGTATGTTCAATTTAATTCCGGATTACGGGGATATCAATAATCCAGATGTACGGTCTAAATATGGATACTTGGAGGCCACTATAAGCATAATTGGAAATTTTTTATTGTTCATATTAAAATTGGTACTCGGTTTCTTCATCAACAGTATAGCCCTTATTGCAGATGCAGTTCATACACTTTCTGATGTAGGTACCTCTCTTGTGGTGATTTTAGGCTTTAGTATATCGAAGAAACCATCGGATGAAGGGCATCCCTTTGGATATGGTAGAGTTGAACAGATCGCAACACTTATCATTGCCACATCATTGGTCTTCGTAGGTTTGGGTTTTGTTATACAATCTATAGAGAGAATTATAGATTCCATATCGATCGTCAATGAAGAGCTCGCCGTAATTACAGGCGTTATAATAATAGTCACATCGGTTGTGAAGGAGTTGATGGCGCGTTTCTCAGTCTCGATAGGAAGAAGAATAAAGAGCGATATGTTAGTCGCAGATGCATGGCACCATAGAAGTGATGCGTTCACAAACATAGTAGTAGGTGTTGGTATAATCGGATCAGCTTTCGGTTACCCCCTATTAGATCCAGTATTTGGAGTTATAGTATCCACCATCATAATCTATGTGGGTGTGAGCCTGGTTAGGACAGCATCGAATTACCTGATCGGGCAGGCACCGGACAAAGAACTGATAGATAAAATCGATTTTATAGCAAATTCGATAGAGGGCGTATATGGCATCCATAGAATATACGTACACGATTATGGAACGAGCAAGGCAATTTCATTACACGCTGAAGTTGAAGAAGATTTGACGCTAACCGAAGCTCATAAAATCGCTGACGATATTGAGAGTATGATCAATAGGGAGATGAACTACACCACAATCGTCCGCTTAGATCCCAGAGAGGTGGAATTTGATGATGCAGGAATAACAAGAAGGAATGGGAGAAGAATCTTGAGGGAGATTTTAAAGAATCAGAAGGAGATCATCTCTTTTCATAAGATTAAGATCATCAGAATGGGTAGAAAGGATGACATAAAAGTCCATCTCATCGTTAACAAAGATATGTCGGTTGTCGATTCTCATAGATTGAGCCATAACCTGCAATCCATAGTTGAAAGGGAATACGGGCTTTGCGATCTGGATATTCATCTGGAACCCTGTTGCGAGGACTGTAAGGAGTGTACATTGTCATGCGGCAACAGAAAAGAGCCGCCCGAACTACTCCAGCAATTGATGTTAGCTTGACACTCCAATTTTAAATATATTGTAGTTTTATACTATAAATGTTATTAATAGGTGATAGAGGATGTTAAATATGCCAGAAAGGAGATACTGGATATTATTCATTGTTTTGGTAATTGTAGCCGCTCTTTTTGCTTTCGTTTTTTCATTTGAAGAGCCCACAGTAAGAATTACCAATATCAATACCAGAGAGATATCCTTTAGCACCACGACAATAGAGATCGGGGCAATAATAAATAATCCGAACCTGATAAGTGCTAATCTGGACAAGATCACCTACAAGATCTATTTCCTCTCCGATGAAGCTGATTGGCAGTTACTTGCTAGTGGGGAACAGGAAAATATATCTATAATTGCAAACGGAGATACGGAGATAGATATGCCGCTGAAGATCAGAAACCTGCAGGCAATTACAGCAGCATTTCAACTATTTTTTGAAGGTGCAAACACAACAATTAAAGTTAATGGATCTGCGGTTCTTGATCTATGGGTGACCACATACGAGGTGCCTTTTGAGAGGATAATGACAATCCCCGAGTTTTAGCCGGTGGGCACAAACAATTCCATCAAATTTTTAAGCGAGAAGGGATAATATGTTGCCATGCAGGATATCCCAAAAGAGTATGATTGGAAAGGAACCGAGGAGAAGTGGTTGCATGACTGGGATGAATCACTCTATTATTTTAATTTAAATTCATCAAAACCCCCTTATATAATAGATACGCCCCCTCCATATCCCACCGGAAATTTCCATGTTGGAAATGCCCTTAACTGGTGTTATATTGATTTTGTGGCGAGGTACAAGAGGATGAGGGGATTCAATGTGATGTTTCCACAGGGCTGGGACTGTCACGGGCTGCCCACGGAAGTGAAGGTGGAAGAGATCCATAAAATCACAAAGAATCAAGTTCCCAGAGCAGAATTTCGAAGACTGTGTGAAGATCTGATGGGGGAGAATATCGTAACGATGAAGGGCACCATGAAACGCCTCGCTTTCTCGACCGACTGGAGCAATGAATACGTCACAATGGACCCTGAATACTTCAAAAAGACCCAGATATCATTTGTGCGAATGTACAACCAGGGTTTGATATACAAGGATGATCATCCGGTGAACTGGTGTCCGAGATGTGAAACTGCCATAGCCTTTGCAGAGGTGGAATATGACACAAGAGAGACACTTTTAAACTTCTTACATTTTGGCGGAATTGACATAGCAACAACAAGACCTGAGCTTTTACCTGCTTGCGTTGCTATCGCTATACACCCTGAAGACGAGAGGTACAAAGATATGATTAAAAAGAGGGTGAATGTTCCTGTATTTGGTCACGAGGTGGAGATATTTGCCGATGAGAGTGTCGATCCTGAATTTGGTACTGGTGCTGTTATGATATGTACTTTCGGGGATAAGCAAGATGTGAAGTGGTGGAAGGAGCACAACCTTCCATTGAGGAAAGCTCTCACAAAAGAAGGTAAGATGACGGCTCTGGCCGGAAAATATGAAGGTATAGGTTCAGAGGATTGTAAAAAGGCAATAATAAAAGAACTCAAGGCTGAAGAACTCATTTACGATCAGGAAAAGCTGGAACAGAACGTTGGACTCTGCTGGAGATGTAAAACCCCCCTTGAGATCCTCTCAGAGCATCAATGGTTCGTCAGGATAGATCCTGAAAGGATAATCAACGAATCAAAAAAGATAGACTGGATTCCCGATCACTTCTTTTTGAGGCTCAAGAACTGGACAGAGAGTATGGAATGGGACTGGTGCATATCTCGACAGAGGATATTTGCAACACCTATTCCAGTGTGGTACTGTTCTTCCTGTGGAAGCGCACTTGTTGCAGAAGAAGATGAGCTTCCAGTAGATCCAACCGAAGATTTGCCAAAGGGAGTATGTGAATGCGGTTCAGCAGAATTTGTCGGAGAAGACGATGTTCTGGATACATGGATGGACAGCTCGATATCGGCACTGTCTGTCTGTAGGTGGCCAGATGAGCTTTTGACCTTCCCATCACAGTTACGCCCACAGGGACACGATATAATTCGAACATGGGCGTTCTATACCATACTGAGAACTCTTGCTCTTGAGGGAGAAATCCCGTGGGAGAGCATACTTATGAACGGAATGGTCCTCGGTGAAGATGGATACAAGATGAGCAAATCCAGAAATAACTTCACTGCCCCCGAGGAGGTCGTGGAAAAGTACGGTTCCGATGCCTTCAGACAATGGGCAGCAATTGGAGGGGCAACAGGATCTGATGTGATGTTCAGATGGAAGGATATTACCGCTGCTTCGAGATTCCTTCAGAAGATGTGGAGTATATTGCGATTCTCCATGCCACACCTGAAGGATTATGTACCGGATGAGGCAACTGAGTTAAATTCCGTGGATAGATGGTTTTTGAGCAAGTTAAACAGGCTTGTTGAGCAGACAACAGAGCTGATGGATGCCTTTAAATTCGATGAGACTTTGAAATCGCTGAGAAATTTTGTATGGGAAGTTATGGCCGATAATTACCTGGAGATGTCAAAATCGAGGCTCTACGGAGGTGATCCAGAAGAAAAGAGATCGGTTCAGTTCATACTTCGCCTGGCAATAGAAACACTTTCAAAACTGCTGGCGCCTTTTGTCCCTTTCTTCTCAGAGGAGATGTATTCACACGTTGGAGACGGTAGCGTGCATGCACAGAAGTGGCCGAAAGTATCAGAAAATTTAATTGACGAGAAGGCCGAACAAGACGGGGAGCTGATAAAAGAGATAACAAGCACTATAAGAAGGTTCAAATCCGAAGAGGGGATAGCCCTGAATGCGCCTCTTTCAAAAGTAGAAATTTATTCAAGGGAGATTGAGACGAGGGACATTGCAGGCACGGTAAACAGTAAAGTGGAGCTGTTTGAAGGAGAACCAGATCTTGAGAACATCCCCGTTAGGATCAAACCCGATATGAAGACGATCGGACCGAAGTACAGGGATAGGTCGAAATCAATCGTTATAGCCCTTGAAGATGCAGATCCGGTCGAGATCGAGAGGCAGATAGAAGAGGCGGGTAAGATCACACTTGAGATTGGAGAAGAAACGATAGAGATCGATTCTTCACTTTTAAGGATAGAATACGCAGTAACATCTGGTGGTAAGGCCGCTGATGTCCTGAAGATCGAAGGTGCTACGGTTGTTGTTGTGAGGTAACAAAGTGGAGAGGGTCTCTAATCGGAGCTCCTCTTTTGAAGCCTCTCCTGTATCTTCTCGCTTCTGAACTCACTTATCGCATCAGAAGCAATCCATTTTGCGGCCCTTGAATCGATTTTTCCAATATCTTCTGCAACCTCAATTGCTCTCTTATTCAGTGAAATATTACGCTTACCAATCTGGCGCAGCGCCCAGTTAACCGCCTTTTTAACATAGGTTCTATCATCATTTGCTTCCCTTTTTATTATTGGAAAGAAGATCTCAAATTCTTCATCGGCAGCCTTTTTATCACTGACTGCAAGGGTTGCCATCATTACAAATCCGGCTCTTTTCACAAATTCCTCATCCCTATTGCTCCATTCATCCGCTTTTTGATATGCAAATCGGGTATACCGAAAGAGGTTCATACACGTCTGATCACAGACATCCCAGCAATCGAAATCTTTCACCCACCTTTCCAGCTGCTCTTCAGAAACCTCTTTTGGGTGGTCTATCAGGCTTGCAAGTATCCGTGTTTCACGAATGCCTGACTCCCAGAGTTCTTGGGCGAGACTATGATCTTTTCCAATTTCTCTTGCAATCCTCCTCAAGTCTGGAATAGATATGCCAAACGCTTTTTTTGTGGATATCCCAAACCTTGCCATCCCTTTTACTGCTTCCGGGTTTGACATGGATTTCAGTCTTTTAATGATCTCGCTATAGTTCATCTTATCATCCTTTCAAGGCTGAGCCTACTTGGCAATGGTAAAATTAATTATCCATCTCGATACGCTCGGTCTAACCCCACAAGTCACTTTCTCCCACCATACATCGCAAATACCCCATATTTATAGTAACAATCCACTTCCTTAAATCCGATATCTGTAAGGGCATTCAGCTGATCGCCAAGTGTGCTCAGTGTATCGTGGTGGTTAACCTCCATGTACTTGCCTATCGTATACTCATAGTCCCCTTCCAGCTTAAGCTCATTCTGCCTCTTCTTCATCCAATCTCTCCATAAATCCAGATACCATCCTTCAAGATCCTCTGTTGGTGAAAGGAGTATGTCGATATTTACGAAACAGCCCCCTTCACTTAAGTGAGAATAGATGCAATCAAAAAGAGACCTCTTCTCGTCCATAGTCAGATGGTGTATGGCAAGCGAGGAGAATACCAGATCAAAATCTCCAAGGTGGGTATCGGCACGATCTGCACGCAATAGCTCCTGGAAGGTCATATTGATGAAAGTCGTCTTCTCAAATCCGTTCAACCTCTCTTTTGCCTTCTCAAGCATGTGCTCTGATCCATCAATCAAGGTGGATGTTATAGAATCATCGATCTTCAAAAGCTCATGGATGATGAGTCCGTCTCCGCATCCAAGATCAAGAACACTGTTCTCCTTTTCCACCCCAAGAAAATGCATATAGAATGATTTTAGAATTTCGATGAGCCTACTTCGATCTACGACTCGCATATCGGCCTCTTTTAGAAACCAATCGGCCGTTTCTTTTCCCGACCATAGTGTCTTTTCAAATTATGTCACCTTTCTTCCCATCCCTAAGATTATATGACTAACTGACTGATTCATCATAAATGTTATAGAGTCAATGGTTAAATTTTTACAACTCGACCTTTTTGATCCAAAAAGAACGTTTATATTAAATCAGCGATTATGAGTGATAGATGGAGCTTTTTAAAGATCTGTACTGGTATCCTGAAAATGGGATGATGGACTCCAACACATACATAATCATCGATGAGACGAGCGTACTCATAGATCCAGGAGCAACCGCTTATCTGGACTTACTCCTGGAAGGGATGCGCAAAGATGGGATTGACCCAAAGACGGTCGATCTGGTGATCGATACACATCTTCATCCAGATCATTCCGGGGCAAACAGGGCATTCATGAGGGCGTCGGGAGCAAAACTTGCAGCCTATAAAGGTGTTGAAAGTAAGTACTCTTCAAGGAAACCTTCACAATATTTCGATGAGAATCTCAATCTCGGTGGAGTAGCCCTGAAGATCTTTCATACACCCGGACATTCCCATGAGAGCATCTCCATCCATTGGCCGGAAGAGAAGCTGCTGATCTGTGGGGACCTGATCTTTTTTGGTGGAGTTGGAAGAACAGACTTCAGAGGAGGAGATACTGGATTATTAAAAGATTCGATCGAGCGGATGTCCAAGCTGGGTCTGGAGTACATATTACCGGGTCACGGGGAGATGGTCTGGGGAGATGTCAACGTCTCTAAAAACTTTAAACTGATCAAGGAGATGTATCTTAGCTGGATGTGATGGGCCTTAAGAAGAAGTGGGTCAATTGATATTGTACATCAATCGCAATTGTGTGGACAACATTTATATAGTAGTAGCAATAATATGGCATTGGGGGGATATGTATGGATTTTTTGGATAAAATAAAAGGGTTTTTACTCAGCCCAGTAGAGACGTTCGGTGAAACAAAAGAAGACTCTTTGGGGGATGCACTTATCTATTTCCTGCCACTGCTTGTGATATTTGCAGTGCTAAGCGGAGTTGTCTCTTTTTTTACTTTGTCGGCGGTTAGTTCTATGATGGGGCAGTTTATGCCATTTGGCATGCTTGGTGGCGGTGGTTTTACAGCCTTAACAATAATTAATTCGATAGTAAGCGGTTTTATAGGGGTTTTTATCTTAGGAATAATATTCCACATATTTGTTTACATCATGGGTGGAAGAAATGGAATTGGACTGACTATAAAAGCAGTCATTTATGGGTATACACCAAATCTCTTACTCGGATGGATCCCCATAGTTAACTTTATCGCCATGATTTGGACTTTAATTTTATATGTGATTGGAATACGAGAATACCATGAGATCTCCACTGGAAAAGCTGCACTGGCAGTCTTGTTACCATTGATCCTAATAATTATTTTTGTAACAGTGATTTTTAGCGCGCTTCTCTTAGGTATGGGTGGCGGACCATCCTCATTCATGATGCCGTAAAATCGGCATCTATTTTTTCTTTTATTTTTATTAATAGCATCATAGATGATCATAGGCTTCGACGATACCGACTCAAAAAAAGGGATGTGCACAACCTATTTAGCTGCAGTGCTGATCGAAAGGCTCCAGAAATATGGTGATATTGGAATTCCTCTTCTGATAAGGTTGAATCCCACGATAAAGTACAAGACGAGGGGGAACGCAGCCATCGCCTTACAGATCAAGACGTCTCATGTCGAAGAGGTCGAAGAGATAACTGTCCAGGCAATAGAGGAGCTTTCCGAGCTGAAAGAAGAGAATACAAATCCAGGGGTGGTCTTCTGCGAAGAAGTACCCGAAGAGGTACACATTTTTTCAGAAAGAACGATAAAAACAACGATGAGAATTGATGAAGCCAGAAAGATCATGGCAAAGTACGGGCTTTATCACAAGGGTTTTAAGAACCAGAGGGGGCTGATAGGTGCTCTTGCGGCGATCGGGGCTAAGCTTGATGACTACACGTATGAGCTTATCACCTATAGATATAGGGACCGTTGGGCATCTCAAAGAGAGATAAATAAAGAATCGGTCTTTCTTGCAGATAGAGAGACATATCCTATGACATGGGACACGGTGGATGTTTCAAACGGAAAGATCGTCTTCGCCCCAAATTCAAAGTGCCCGGTTCTTTACGGTATCAGGGGTGGCGACATGGATGCGATCTATCGGGCCCATGAGATCATTGAATCTGAGGCAGCCTACAGGTCCATACTATTTAAGACCAATCAGGGAACAGACACTCATCTGATGCACGGCGTGATAGGTGAGGTTCGGGAAGGATGCTCTTACATCTTAAGAGGGAATATATCAGAAGCGCCGTACACAATAGAAGGGGGCCATGTTATATTCAGAATTTCCGACGGCTCAGAATATATCGATTGTGCGGCATTTGAACCAACAAAGAACTTTCGTGAGATAATACGAAGATTGGGAGAGGATGATGAGGTGGTGGCATATGGAAGTGTGAATAATAGCACCCTTAACCTTGAGAAGATCGAAATAAAGCGGTTGGAAGAGAAGACCCTGTTTATTAATCCAAAATGCCCGGTATGTGCCAAGAGCATGAAATCAGAAGGGTCTGGTAAAGGGTACAGGTGCAAGAGATGCAAAACCCACGCCGATGAGAAGGAGGTAATCTTGATAGAAAGAGGGATAGAACCGGGTCTTTATGAGGTTCCACCGGTTGCAAGAAGGCATATATCAAAACCACTCGTAAGAGAGGAAAATAATAGAACTGTTCACCCAAGTAGGTGACAGGTGACTTACGATAAAAATATTAAGTGTGAAGAGATAGTATTTTAGCATGAGACTTTTGGTAAGCCCGATCAATGTTAAAGAGGCCAGGGCAGCAGTAGATGGTGGGGCGGATATAATCGATGTGAAGAATCCGAAGGAGGGTTCACTCGGCGCAAATTTTCCTTGGATGATACGTTCTATCAAGGACGCGATAGGGGATGAAACACTGAGTGCCACTCTCGGTGATCTCAATTATAAACCCGGAACTGCATCACTGGCCGCTCT
This sequence comes from Halobacteriota archaeon, assembly GCA_034190245.1. Classification (GTDB taxonomy): domain Archaea; phylum Halobacteriota; class Syntropharchaeia; order DAOWMC01; family DAOWMC01; genus JAXHTJ01. The sequence goes on from JAXHTJ010000016.1 coordinate 12,266, forward strand.
TGGAGCAGCAGTGGCTGGTGCAGAGTACATAAAAGTGGGGCTCTGGGTAAAAACTGCAGATGAAGCACTTGATATGGTCAAAAATGTGGTAAGATCTGTAAAAGAGTTCGACAGTGAAAAGAAGGTTGTTGCCGCTTCTTATTCTGATTATAAAAGGTTGGGGCTGGTATCCCCATTCGAGCTGCCAGGGATTGGGAAGAAGGCTGGTGCAGATGTTGTAATGGTGGACACCGGAAGAAAAGATGGTAAGACAACATTCGATTTTCTCTCTGAAGATGAACTGATGAAGTTTTTGACAGACGCCAGAGAATCGGGACTTCAAACGGCAATAGCCGGATCGATTGGATTTAAAGAGATTGAAGCTCTGAAGAGGATAGATCCGGATATCATCGGCGTACGTGGCATAGTCTGTGGTGGGGACAGAAATTCAAGTATAAAAGAGGGATTGGTAAAGGATCTAAAGTCCAAACTGCAGTCGTGAAGATCAAAATTTTATTCCAATTTCTTTTCTATTATGCACCCATAAGGTTCTACCTCTTCGAATATCTGCCCTCCGAAAGATCTAACCTCGCAATCTTTCTCCAGCCAAGCATCCATGGGAAGTCCTGCCTTGTTGCATGTCCCGCAGAGAAAATCCTCCTCATCCCAGCCTTGCTCGATCGGCACTTGAGGCAGCAGAAGACCTTGACGAAAACTCTTATTAACAATCAGGCCGTGTCTGCCGATTTCTATCTTCTTTGGTAGCTCGGCGGGTTTTGCCTGGATTAGTTCCGGTGGAGTTAGCACGGTCACTTCGACTGTTATATCTCTCAGTTCATCTGCTCCTACTGGCGGGAACCTTGGATCTCTGGTTGCAGCGTTTATTGCAGAATCGACGATGGCAGAATGTAGTGGTGAAGTGGGGAATGGGTATCCGATGCACCCTCTTAGTTCCCCTTTTTTTCTTAAGGTAACGAAGACGCCTCTCTCTTCCTTGAATTTCTCTGGAGGTCCCTCTAAATCGGCTTTTGTGCCTTTTATGTGCCGATCTATCGTATTTCTGGCGAGTTTGACTGCGTAGGTGCCTTCCTCTGAATTCAACATAATCATTTATTGGGAAGGAGAAAGCTTATCTTTTTTGCGTGAAAACGTTTGAATTTTTGTCTGCCATCCCGAATATATCGGGAAGATGGAAAAGTATATATTCCTATCTCACCAAGTTGTTGACGAGAGAGGAAGGGCGACTGCCGGTAACAACCTTCAAAAGAGTTGTAGCTGAGGAAAGTCCCCCCACCATCTGGACACACGAACACCACGGTAAATCGTGGTGTAAGGCGAGAGTCTTGGCTCTGGCACAGAAACGGAACCACCACATGTAAATGCGATGAAGCAGGAATGCTGAGATCTCATGTAAGTGGATGAAACGGTGAATCCTCGTGGGTGCAAGCAAAAGGGGATATATATGATGTCCAGTCATTACCCTTGAATGCGCTTAGATGAATGTCGCTAAAACAGAAGGGGGCTTACTCCCCTCACTCTATCATTGACGAAAATATTTATACGTTATTGGAGATATAAAGGTATAGGGTGATTTTAGTAAATTGCTATTAATGCTGAAATCTTCATAACAGCGGCACTATGTGTTATAGGGATGGTCAAATGGTCGATTATAAACTCGGCATAAGTGGATTAGATGATGTAGTAGGACTTGTCAAAGGCGGCTCCAACATAATGCTTATAGGCCCACCCATGAGTAGAAAGGAAGTTATCATAAATAATATCCTTCACTATGGTTTGTCAATTGGCGAATGCGCCATCTTCATCTCAACCGGGGAATCGGGTGAGGATGCACTTAGATGGTATGAAGAGAATGGAAATGATTATCAAAGCTTTATGAATCGCTTTGGTGTTATCGATTGTGTATCAAAAACACTTGGTCTCAACGTTGAAGATACCGAAAATATTAAGAGAATATCTTCGCCGGTGAATCTAACTGGAATCAGTGTAAGTATCACTAACTATTTTGAGGATTTTTGGATGAAGAAAGGGATCCAAAAAGCGAGGTTGGCCATAGATTCTTTATCCACAATTCTTATGTACTCGAACTTACAAACGGTCTTCAGATTTCTTCATGTCCATACAAGACGGATAAAATCAGCAGGTGCAATTGGAATTTACATTATTGAAAGTGGGATGCATGACGATCAAACCATTGCTACGCTAAAACAACTTTTTGATGGTATTATTGAGATTGAAGAAGAGAATGAAAGTTACTTTATGAGAGGGGTTGGACTGACGCCAAAACCGACAAAGTGGTTCGAATATGAGACGGATGGCATTAAGATAACTGCAAAGTACAAGGAGACCAAATAATGATCGAGACGGGAATACCCAAGGTAGATGACTATCTGGGAGGTGAAGTACCAATCGGCAAGTCACTATTATATTTTATTCATCCAGGTGTTGAGGGTGACGTTTTTGGAATGCAAACACTTTACACAAACCTTCAAAAAGGGTCCAGGGGAATATATATAACCTCAACAGCAAGTCCAAACACCGTCAGAGAAAAATTCGAAGAGTTTGGATTTGATATCGAAAAGTTCGAGGACCGATTTGATATCATTGATGCATATTCCAATTTGATAGGGGCAGATTCCTCTGAAAGGTACGTAGTAGAGAACCCGGAAGAGATAAAAAGCATTGATAAAATAATTTCTGAAGCTATCGAAGATTCTTCAGGTGGATCGATCTTTCACTGCTCTCTTTCAAATATAATGGACATGTGCGGTGAAGAGGAGACATTGCAATATATTGACAGTTGGAATACAAATGCGATGCTGTATGATTGTGTCGCTATTTATAACTTCACTGCCTGGCCATACTCTGATGAGACGCTTGAAAAGATAAAAAATGAGCTATTCAATGCGGTGATAAAAGTTGGTGGAATAGCCGAGAGAGTCATTTTTGGGCAGTATTATGCGGTATCCAAGTCCGATTGGACAGATCCGGTTGAACGTGCAATACTCTTCAAGATCATTAAACCAGGCGGTGTAAGAGCATATCTTCCCAAAATTTTGGTAACAGGTCCATTCAATGCCGGAAAATCCACTTTTATTCAATCATTATCCACGAGGTCCGTATCAGTGGATAGATTTGGCACTACCGTTGCATTGGATCATGGTCATGTAGACCATCAAGGCTTCTCAGCGGATATCTTCGGAACACCCGGTCAGGAGCGGTTTGACCCCATCCTGAAGAGACTCGGTGGAGAGGCAATGGGTGTCTTTCTGCTCATAGATTCGACAAAACCGACAGAAACTGCAAGGGCAAAACAGATGTTAGAGATCACAAAAACATTTGGATTACCATCAGTAATTGTTGCAAATAAACAGGACATGGAAGATGCACTGAGTATAGATGAGATAAGGGAGAACATGAAACTCCCAGAAGACATTCCAATAGTTCCCGTTGTTGCAAAGGAGAAGAAAGGGGTTACTGAAGCATTTGAAATATTGATCGATCGTATAATGGTGGGGCTATGAGCACAGTAAAAGAGATGTTTGAAAAACTTTTAGATGACCTGAAGAGGGTGGGAAACATCGAGGCATCCGCTGTAGTCTCTCGTGATGGTTTGCTGATGGCTTCCGATATCCCCGAAGGTGTTCATGCAGAGACGTTTGCTGCGATGAATGCAACTATGATGGGTGCAGCAGAAACAGCGGTCTCTGAACTTAATAAGGGTTTTCCTGATAGAATAATAATTGAATCCAAAGAAGCAAAGGTTATTGCCACTGGTGCTGGCTCTAAAGCACTTCTGGTTGTCATGACAAGACCAGAGGCCGGACTGGGATTGGTACTTGTTGAGATGCAAAAAGTTACCGAAAAGATCAAAAGTCTGCTTTAGCCAATATTGAAGGGCCATCTTGAAAAAAACGGCCGAAAAGGCCTTAAGTACAGAGCGCTTAAACAAGTATATTAGCGAGTGATAAGTGTGAACAAACCACCATCTTCTCAATTCTGGTATGATGAAGAAAAAGATGCAGTTGTAAGTAATGTAATCAAGGGCAGATACGTTGTTACACCGCATAGGTTCCTGCACATAGTCACAGAAGAGTACAGGAAGGTGGCTGGAAAGGGTGCAACTGCAATTCTGTACGCAATGGGTTTTGAAGATGGTAAGAAGATAGGACAGGCAATGTCAGATCAATTTAATCTGGATAAGCTGGATCTGGCGAAGTATAATAAGAGCATATCAGCTTTGTCAGGACTTGTTCACGCAGGCCTGAACTATTTTTTGGATTTCTACAAATGGGCAACAGTACTGGGTTTTGAGATAGATTTTGAAGGCAAAAGTGCAGAAATAAAACTTTCAGATCATGTCTTTTCAAGATACCAGGAAGGCAAAGATGAATCTTACTGCGATTGGATAAGAGGGTGGGTCGCCGGAATATTCACTGTCATCTACAAAGAGGAGATGGCATGTATAGAGGAGAAATGCAGAGCCTATGGTGATCCGTATTGTAAACTCATAATTGGTAGAAAGGAGGAGATTCTGTTTGGAGGGGAGCGAGATCGATAATAGAATCTTTGAGGTTTACAAGGATTATGCAATATATCACCCTGATCTTATCATCGTAAATCGGAAGATCTCCAGAAGTATAATCGGTCCGATCTCAAGCACTGTTGAATACAATATTGGAAAACGAATAGGCGAGATGATTGTTGGGGAATGTCGAAAATTATTCGAAGGCTATCTCCTTAAAATTAGTTTTGAGATTGTTGAGAAGAGTGGATGGGGAAAGATTAATATCGATGATAGTAGAAAAATAGTAAGAGTACATAATTCCCTTGTCTCTAAATACTATATTAAACATGAAGGGATCTCTCACGAGGCCATTGATGACATCATGAGGGGGATAATAGGAGCGATATTTGAAGCAGTCGAAGAGAGAGTGTGTAAAATTAAGGAGACTAAGTGCATTGCAAAAGGTGACGATTACTGTGAATTTATCATTGAATGAGGGGGTAGAAGGTGAAAAACAATTGGAAGGAGATAGCGGGAATGATGGCAGATGAAGGTTTTAGTGTTGAGGGCATGCCTTCATTATTGAAATTTGATGAGGAGACTTGGAAATTTAAGATGGGAGATATTGAAGTGTCGGCTATGAGTGATCTGTTTGTGGCACGTCTACAAAAAGAACTCGAGAGGCTTATTGGTCCAATGGGTCCAAATTTGTTGAAGATGGCTGCAAGAGAGATTGGACTTAATGATGGCAGATCAATAAAAGATATAAATAAAAATTTATCTCCTTTAGAAGCGATAAGTTCGAAGGCTATTGCCGTCCTTTTATGCCGTCTCGGTTGGGGAAAGTTCGATAGATTTGAGATGGAAGATGATAAAATTATTTTCGTAAGAAGTACATCATTTGAAGGAGATGCTCACAAAAAGCTTGGTGAATCGGATACGTCTTGTTGTTACTTTGCCTTGGGATACACAACCGGTTTCTTTGAAGGACTGCTTAACCAAAAGTTTAAGAGTGAAGAGATCGAATGCATTGGAAAAGGAGATAACCTTTGCAAGATTATCGTCTATTTAGACCCTAGTGAGGTAGGGAAATGAAGCATGATCAACTAGGGACCACCATATTGGGTAGGAGGGTTTCGAAAATACCACAAAGTTCTATATCATTAAGGTTATATAGCATCGGGACCATTCCAAAATTGAGTATAAAAAGAAGTTGTTGGACATACAAAACTCGAGGGAATTAGAGGGATACATATGGCAACGACAAAAGAGATGTTGGAAAAACTTTTAGATGACCTGAAGAGGGTGGGAAACATCGAGGCATCCGCTGTAGTCTCTCGTGATGGTTTGCTGATGGCTTCCGATATCCCCGCTGGTGTTCATGCAGAGACGTTTGCTGCGATGAATGCAACTATGATGGGTGCAGCAGAAACAGCGGTCTCTGAACTTAAGAAGGGTTTTCCTGATAGAATAATAATTGAATCCAAAGAAGCAAAGGTTATTGCCACTGGTGCAGGCTCTAAAGCACTTCTGGTTGTCATGACAAGGCCTGAGGCCGGACTGGGATTGGTACTCGTTGAGATGGAGAAGGTTACTGAAAAGATAAAGGGTTTATTATCTTGATGGGAATTCTATTTATTTTACCGATGCATTCGATCTTTGATCAAACCAATTCGACCAGGATTCCGTCTTAGGAAGATACGGTCGGTCAATGGCCCATTTTGAGGTGATATATGCCAACGATTGCAGAATTGCTCGGAAAGATACTGTCGGATCTGAAAAAAACAGGAGAAATAAACGGATGTGCAACCATCTCTAGGGATGGTTTACTGATGGCATCTGATATCCCTTCTGATATAGATGGGGGTACATTTGCAGCAATGAGTGCAACAATGCTTGGTACGGCAGAGACTGCCACCTCCGAATTGGTCCGTGGTATTGCAGATAGGGTCATCGTTGAATCCAGTGGAGGTAAAATAATCGTTAGTGGTGCTGGTTCCAGTGCTTTGTTGGTCTGTACAACACCGCCAGATGCAAATCTGGGGTTGGTACTGGTCGAGATGGCGCGTACATCTGAGAAGATAAAAAAAGTGTTATTATAGGTGATGTTATTGATCGAAACGGGAATAGCTCAATTGGATAAATGCCTCGGAAACGGCATACCGAATGGTAAAACACTACTTTATTATATCCAACCCGGAATCGAAGGCGAAGTATTCGGTATGCAGACATTATTTCACAATATACAGAATGGATGTAAGGGGATATTCATAACATCTTCAGCAGATCCTTCCGCAATGAGAAATTACTTCAAAGGATTCGGATGGGACCTGGACGAGTATGATGACAAATTTGCTATGATAGATGCTTACTCTGCTTTGATAGGGGCAGATTCCTCCGAGAGATATGTTGTTGAAAATCCCGAGAATATAGATAATATTGACAGGACAATATCGGAAGCTATGGAGCATTTTTCCGGAGAGATAATCGTATGCGGATCACTCTCAACGATAATGGATATTTGCGGGGAAGAGAGGACGCTCAGATATATCAATGATTGGAACAAATATGTATGTGTACACGACAGTGTTGGAATTTATAACTTCACTGCCTGGCCATACTCTCAGGAGACAATAAGAAAGATGAAGAGTGAACTCTTCAATGCGGTTATAAGGGTTGGTGGAATAGCCGAGAGGATTATCTTTGGACAGTATTACGGCATTCCAAAGGTTGACTGGACCGATGCAAGTGTCCAATCCGTACTCTTCAGGGTACATCGTCCTGGCGGGGTGAAGGTGTATGTGCCAAAGATACTTGTAACAGGCCCTTTCAATGCAGGAAAATCGACGTTCGTAAATGCACTATCAACAAGGGCCGTATCTGTAGATAGACAGGGCACCACAGTGGCGCTGGATCATGGGCATGTCGATCATAAAGGATTCTCTGCGGATATCTTCGGAACGCCTGGCCAGGAGAGATTCGATCCCATCCTAAAGACACTCGGTGGAGAAGCCATGGGTGTATTCTTGATTATAGATTCCACCAAACCAAGTGAGTTTTCAAGGGCAAAACAGATGCTTGAGTCAACAAGAACTTTTGGATTGCCTTTGGTCGTCCTCGCAAACAAACAGGATCTACCTGACGCATTGAGTGTAGAAGAGATAAAGTCAAAGATGAGGCTCACTGAGGATATTCTTGTAATGCCGATAGTTGCAAATAAAAATATAGGTATCAACGAGACGCTGGAAGTTTTGATAGATATGATAACTATTGGATTGTGAGAAATAAATGACATTTTTAGAAAGATATTTATAATTTAAAATCAATATGTTATTAATATTGAATAATAACTGACAAAATATCAATGGAGCTGATCAGAATTAACACAGAAAAGATAAAGGGAATAATAATATTGGAAAGGCCCCAATATTCATTACTTGCTCTTCTTTGTGCCATTGCAGGTTTTTTCCTGGCGAGTCGGGGGGATACTCGCAATATTGATGTTAGTTTAATGTTAGGGGTGGCTTTTCTCTTCTGGTTTGGAAATTGTGTAGCTCACCCTATAAACGATTATTTCGATAGGGATGCAGATAAATACGGTAGACCGGGTGCTCCACTACCTGCGGGTCTTTTGAGTTTAGAGGAGGTTAAGATCATTGCCATTCTTCACTATATAATTGCCATAATCTTGATAGCGATTATACCGCCGAACTGGGCGTGTAGAATGATGGCGATTATCGCTCTCTTTTTCACATATGCATACTCTGCAACACCATTTCGATTGGCTGCGAGAGGAATCTTGGGAAATCTGACTGTTGCTGTTGTTTACTCAATCACCGTTATCGGTGGATGGACGGCAGCTGTTGGATGGGAGTACGAAACACTCTTATCAATTGCTGCTGTATTTGTAGGGGCTCTCTGCATGGTGGCGAAAATTACCGTGGATATTGTAGACGTGAAGGGAGATAAAGAATCCGGGCGTGTAACGCTACCTATGCAGGTAGGTGCAAGTAATGCTTTCAATGTTGCAGCATCCTTTGCCATCTTTGAGTTCATCTTATACTCTATTATGTATCCTCTGGGTGATATGAACCTTCTATACCTTCCAATCGGTGTTATTGGCATGGCTATTACCTCTTTTGCCCTACTGAATTTAAGAAGAGATTTTGGAGAAGAGACGGGAAGAAGATACACAGATATGTTGGTCTTACCAATATTCATCTTCCTCATTGGAATAATAGTCGGCAGTATCGGTTTATAGTCCTCGTATTTTGCGTTTTGTTTGATGGGGTCACTTCTGGATTACGAATTTTATGTGTTTAAGTAGAAAGATATTTATAATTTTAAATCAATAGGTAATGGAAATTATATATGAAGAGACTAAATAGAGATGGTGGTTTCATAAACATAGAAAAGATAAAGGGAATTATAATATTGGAAAGGCCGCAATATTCATTACTAGCTCTTCTTTGTGCCACTGCGGGAATCTTTCTGGCAAGTCGGGAAAATATTGGTAATATTGATGTAATTCTGTTGTTAAAGGTAGCTTTCCTCTTCTGGTTTTTAAACTGTGTTGCACATCCTATCAACGACTATTATGATAGGGAGGCAGATAAACACGGTAGACCAAATGCTCCGATACCTGCCGATCTTTTGAGTTTAGATGAAGTCAAGGCCATCGCAATTATCAACTACGTAATCGCGATAGTCTTGATAGCAATTATACCACCGAACTGGGCGTGTAGAACGATGGCTATAGTTGGTCTTTTTTTCACATATTCATACTCTGCACCACCATTTCGATTGGCTGCGAGAGGTATTTTAGGGGATCTGACTGTTGCCGCTGCTGAATCCATCGCCTTTATCGGTGGGTGGACAGCTGTTGTTGGATGGCGATACGAAACAGTCTCATTAGTTGTTGCTTTAATGATAGGAACTCTCTGTATGGTGGGGAAGACAGCTGTGGATATTGTGGACGTGAAGGGAGATAAAGAATCCGGGCGTGTAACGCTGCCCATGCAGATAGGCATTATCAATACTTTTAACATAGCAGTATCTTTTGCCATTTTCGAGGTTCTTTTATTTCTAATTATATATCCCCTGGATGGTATGAATCTTTTATATCTTCCAATCGGTTTAATTGGCCTAGTTGTCACCTTTATGGCCCTCTTCAATCTAAGAAAAGATTTTGGAGAAGAGACGGGAAGAAGATACACAGATATGTTGGTCTTACCAATATTCATCTTCCTCATTGGAGTAATAGTCGGCAGTATCTAAACAGTATCTAAACAGTATCTGAGAAGGGTTTTTATAGTATCGGTTCCATATATACTACTAGAGGGGATATGAACAGAAACATATCTAAAGACGGAAGAGTGATTTTAGATATGATTGCTGAGAAAGGGATGGATTTTATCGGGATTAAGGAAGGGTTGGTCTCTTCTGACATAAATCTGATGGATGAGGAGATCCTTTTTGTCATAGGAGAACTGAAAGACACAGGACTTCTCTTAAATAGCAACGGCTTTTATTCGGTTACACTCCTGGGTGCACTTGCATCTGGTGGAATGGATGATGTATATAAGAGTATATCAAGGAGGGAAGACCTACATGATTTTTTCAGAACAAGGATACCTGGCACAATTCCGATTGATCTGTTAAAAAAGTTTAAGATTAATGAGGATTTTATAGTTATCGGTAGATCGGACGGAAGAGAAAGGGTGACTTTTATAATGAATGAAGCTTTATCGTTAGCCCCTACTGTTGAAAAAGAGATGATCATAGTATCAGATCTGTTATACAGGCCGAGTCTGATGTATCTGGTATCCGGATTGGCAAAGAGACCAAAAATCAGACTGTTATTTTCTTCTTTAAACTTCAAAAAAGAGAATATCTTTATGAAGATTGTACAAAGATTTACAAATTCTGAAACGATGATACTGGAAGACGAATATCTCCATATTGGTATGTTCTGCATCGATGATAGAGCCTGTGTCTTTGGCTTCAGGAATATGAAAGATGTGCCAGGTTGGGATGCCGTCATATATACGGAAGATGATGATTGTATAAGCTGGGTGAAAGAAAATTTCGTGTACCTATGGGATAATTTTGCAAAGAAACCCTCTAAGATTGGAGCATGAGATGACAACTACAAAAGAGATGTTGGAAAAGCTTTTAGTAGACCTGAAGAGAACGGGAAACGTCGAGGCATCTGCCGTGGTTTCACGTGATGGTCTGCTGATGGCATCCGATATCCCATCCGGTGTTCAGGCGGAGACTTTTGCCGCTATGAATGCGACGATGATGGGGGCAGCAGAGACAGCGATATCCGAATTACAGAAAGGTATTCCTGATAGGGTAATTATCGAGTCAAAGGAAGCAAAAGTGATCGTCACTGGTGCAGGTCCAAAGGCACTTTTGATTGTAATGACAACACCAGATGCCGGACTTGGACTGATACTTGTTGAGATGAATAAAATCGCCGAGAAATTGATAGAGGTTTTAAAGTGAAAGAAGTGATTGATATACCACCTTTTATGAGTCAGGACAAATATTCTAAACATCTGTTGGTAGGAGACATACGTCATTTATTGATCGATAATGAGACCGTCTCTGGATTATACCTAATTTTGGCAAGGTCAATTGGCCAAGAGATGGCAAATAGGTTCTTCTACGATTCGGTCAAGAAGGCCGCTATTAGCCTCCAAAAGAACCTGATAGAGCTATCAAACGTTGAAATAGGCGATCCCGTTGAGAAAATTTCAAAAATACCTTTGTTCATATCCAGTTATGGGTATGGTGCGGGTGATACTATCAAAGTGGATCCTGAAACTCAGAGTTTTACATTCAGAATAGAATATTCGTTCATTGCAAAAGAGTTGGTGGAAGAGCACTTTGAGGTCCCTGTCTGTTCATTTCTTGCAGGTATTTTTGCCGGGGTTGGAGAGGCATTTACAGGAAGAGAGTACTCCTGTGTAGAAGTTCACTGTTCTGCGAATGGATACCCATACTGTGAATTTGAGCTATTTCCCGGATCTCTAACAGACAAACTCTTCTCTGAAACAATATCGGAGGTGCAAAAATGAAAGAAGAGATTGAGATACCGCCTTTCATCAGACAGGATGAAAATTCTAAGCATCTGTTGGTGGGAAATGTTCGACATTCATTGATCGATAATGAGACTATCTCGGGATTGTATCTTATCTTGACAAGGTCAATAGGTCGGGAGATGACCCATAGATTCTTCTACGATTCGGCGAAGAAGGCTGCTTACAATCTCCAAAAGAACCTGATTGAGCTGACAAACGCTGAAACTGGTGATGTTGTTGAGAGGATTTCAAAGATACCATTCTATATATCCGGTTATGGATACGGGATTGGTGATACCATTGAAGTGGATCCCGAAACTCAGAGTTTTACATTCAGAATAAGCCATTCGTTTATTGCAGACGAGCTGAGGGAAGAGTATCTCAAGGATCCTGTATGTTCATTTCTCGCCGGAATCTTTGCAGGGATAACGGAGGCGTGGACGGGAAGAGAGTACTCATGTATAGAGGTGTACTGTTCGGCAAATGGATACCCATACTGTGAATTTGAACTATTTCCTGGATCTCTCACAGATAAATTCTTCTCGGAGATTGAGAAGACAAAGGGTATACTGAAAAAATTGGACGAAGCAGCGGAGTCATCTCAGAAATATATGAAATCAAAAATCGAACAGAGATCTCTGTGATCCACTATCCTCTGGAAGTTCGATCACACCATATCTCCCTCCCCCACCGGGGCGAACTATTATCTTACCTTCTCTGAATGCTCTGATCGAATCCACTATCCTCTGATCTATATTCATATCTTCTAACCCGGCGTCAACGAGAACTGTAACCTCATTGCCAAATTCTTTTAAGAGAGTACTCCAATTCTTCTCAACAGCTCTCGCTCTCGGGGAAAGACTGAGAGCCATGGCTATTATCTCGGATAATGGGATAAGGTGAAGATACGGAGGTCTAAGTTCCGGGTGCACCGCTCCTTCACCCTCTGCCAGTTCATCGATCCTGTCACGCACACCCTTCACGATCCTACCGCCACATGAGCACTTAAAGTTAATATCAAATGCATCTTTCAATGAGTAATGTCTGTAACATCGAATACAGGCCGTCTCATTATACTTTCCTTCTTCAGGCGGCATCCCGACATTCAGAGTCGGCCTTCTACCATTCTCCTTATAAATCGCCCTCTTCACTTCATCAAAACTGAAATCTTCCAGCTTGAGCCGATTAAATTCCCTGGCAAGGCGAATGGGCCATGGAGAATGTGCATCAGAATTGGTTAGGAATGTCATCTTTCTAAGCTCCTTTATCCTATCTGCATAATCGGAATCTGCACTCAGCCCCAGCTCCACAAAAGAGAGATAACCTGTCATATCTCCATAACAATCTTCAAGAGAGTCATGATATGCATATATCGATGTCCACGGTGTGAAAGCATGAGAGGGGCCGATCAGAGCGCTGACATCTCTTGCATATTCTGCGATAACCACCCCATCCAGGTCCACCCTTGGCCTGCCATTACTGTCGATATCACAAGAGTACTTAGAAAATATATCATGCAGCTCCATAGCTTTCGATATTGATGGTAGAATCAGAAGATGGTGCACCCTTCTTATGTCCTCAATCTCGACAGTCAAGACGAACTTGGTCTCACCCAACGTGTAAATCCCGTCATCTTCCTCTAAGCTTTTAATCTCACCAAGCCACTTTGGATGTAAACAATCTCCTGTACCTAAGAGCCGGATACCCTTCTTCTGGGCTTCTCTTCCAAGTGTCGGTAGATCCATGCTACCGGAGGTCGCAGCAGAATATCTGGAATGAATGTGCAGGTCAGAATTGACTTCCATGACATCTACTTATCTCATCTTATATATCCCAAATCCTCTTTTGCAAGCATATCTTTGGGCATCTGCATTGCTTCCATCTCTCGTATCTTTGCCACAATCCTCTCCATCTCTTTTGCTCTTTCAGCTAACGCTTGCATATCGATCTCGAAATCAAGTGCGTTTGATAAAACCTTTAAAACGGCCTGGGCACTCTTCGGATCGACCAGATAACCAGAAGTAAGGCCCATCAGGCATATAGCATCAATTCCGATTCGTTTCGCCATTCCAAGCAGAAGACCGGATACACCAACGATACCTCCACCCGGCTCATTCTCCTTAAACTCCACTCCATAGCTCCTGATCTCATCAATCAGCTCGATATTGTTAACAGCGCCAAGTACAGATTGATCCTCTACCAGCTGGCCTATTCCATAACCCCCCAATGTATAAATCCTGGAGACGCCGTACTTTTTTGCAATCTCCAAAAATTTTTCTGTGAGTAGATAATGGCCGACGTTTGTGGCACTCTGGTAGTCTCCAACCAAAATTAGTACATCTACATCTTTGGAACTCCATGAATAAATCTCATTCTGGACAAGCCTTACAGTGCCATCCTCCATTACAAGCACTTGAGGTGGAAAATGCGACGAATAGATATCTATTATCTTCTCCGCATCTAGCTCATCGATCATATGTTCTGCAACCAACTTACCAACGTGACCGACTCCAGGGAGACCTTCAATCAATATCGGGTTCTTCAGAGACACATCTTTTACCGTAACAATTTCAACCTCTTCCATCATTTATCCGCTCCTTCTTCATTCTTCTTCTATAAACCCCATACTTATCTTCCAAGGAAAATCTTGGCGGAACTGGATTTCTTACATCTCCACCACAAGCAGGACATACTTCTTTGAGTGTATATAAATTACAGGCATCGCATCTCTTAAACTTGGATTTCATGTAAGCCTTCAACTTTTTAATAAAAAGTTGTTTTTTTTTTCAGAAGCTTGGTTATGATAGTTCATATAGTTTACTGTTATTTAAAGATTGGCCTTTTACGGTTTAGAAAAGAATAAATGCTAATAGTTACAAGCTATATGATGCGGGGGTAACCAAGTGGTCAAAGGTGTGAGACTCAAGATCTTATCGCGTAGGCGTTCGCGGGTTCGAATCCTGCCCCCCGCAAATTTTTACTAGTATATTTTATATGATATAAGCATATAACTCTTATTTGTGGTCATCAAAGAGAAGAAGGTCAGTGAGAGCTGGCGCAGGCCAAGGGGACTTCAGAACAAACTGCGAAGGCACGTCGCAGCAAAAGGTGGATGGGTAAAATCCGGATATGTGAGTCCAAACGGTGAGAGGTCTGCATCCATGTGGCCTGGAAGAGGTACTAGCCTGCAATTTAAAGGACGTTGAAGGGATAGATCCTGAATTACAGGCGGTCAGAATATCCGGTACTGTAGGTGCAAAGAAAAGAATCGATATTAAAAAGAAGGCAGAAGAGCTTGGATTAAAAGTTTTAAACCCATAAAATCCATAATAACTTTTTTTCAGCCTTTGGGGGGAGCTTAATCAAAAAGCCTACATCTCCTCTATTTTTAGAGTAAGAGAAGAAAAAAGAAAAGGTAAAAAAGTCCGGGAAACTTATATGTTAAATGAGGTTCATTCACTTAAACAAGGGAAAAATCTATAAAGAAAAATCACTACCAAATCTGGTGCCTATAAGTGCGAGGTATGGTGGCTTGTTTATTCCTAATATTACTTAAGATGGAAGGGATTAAAATGGAAACAGCGTTAGATGTTTTCGATGAAACCTTGAAATGGATAGGAGAAAATTATTCAAAATTTACTTTTTTTGTTGAGAGGGATGTTGTTTGGACCTTTCAAAATAAAGTACAGCAGCTAATTTCAGAAAATAACTTACCTTTGAAGGTATTCAACAATTATCCTATCCTTAAAGGGAAAAGACAGGGCTTATCAGCAGATATTGTGATACTTAATGAAGATAACAAAGTAGAACTAGCTATTGAATTTAAATATGAGCCTGACCATAAGCGTGGTAAAGAGCCGAATCAAAATATTTGGCCAACAAAACTAGATCCTTCTGTAGTGTTTTGGGGAAAGCAAGGGGTATTAAAAGATGTGGAGAGGTGTGAAGAATTCATCAGTAAAGGTGTGGCTACGGCGGCAGTCACTATTTTTATCGATGAAGGCAGACTGTTTAGACATAGAAACCCACACCCTAGAACTAAATGGATTGACTGGGGCTCTAATGATAAACAAAAAATATCGGTACTTATCGGGCGTTTTGGAGATTTATAATATATTCAACAATCGCACACCCCCCTGTTTAGTGGTTGTCTCACAATTCAAAATTTTGATAAGATCAATGAAAAGAAGGTTAAATCAGCCTTTTAATCCAAAAATAAGCAATTGATTTTGGAAATTATCTAATTATTTGTATTGTCCTAATATACACCGCATAATAATACATTAAAAAAATCATTCCAACTCCAGATGCGATCTGTTACTCCATCTAACATAGCCGGTGAAAATCCCCTCTTAAACTCATTTATGAAATTCCGGTAGAACTGAAATACTTCAATTGAACATTCCAATCTCCGCCTCTTTTTTGAAAAACA
>JAXHTJ010000158.1:0-4782 GCA_034190245.1 Halobacteriota archaeon
AGACTGCAAGACCAACATCAGCAAAATCATACCTCGCAGTGGCATTAAGCAGTGTAGCATATTCGGAAGCGTCTCTTACTTCGGTGCCCTCTTCTTCCCTGAGGAGCGTATAAACCTCACCGACCAATCGATCAATCCCATACTGGGACATTCCTCTTGAAATACAAAACTGGATAAGATTGGAGACAATTATCTGTTTTTCCTCATGAGTCAGGTCTATCCACCTTCTCCAGTTCTCTCTTCTTAATTCTAGTCCTATCTTTTGTAAAAAATCAATAGCAGCACGTTCATTTCCTGTTATTCCTGGTATATAAGGATCGGATGAGTACTGCAGCAGCATGTAAATCGGTCTGGTCTGTTTTCCAAAGAACCTGACATCTATATCAGAACTCAATACCCCCAGCTCTTCTCCGATCTTCAAAATTTTACGATTCTCACCAACTAACTTACCATCCCTTCTGGATTGGAGATCGCCGACCGCACCAACGATCGCCAAGTCTGCAAGATCCCTGTTATCGCCGATCGCCTGAGCAAGCATGAAGGTTGTTCCGGATCCGCTCAGTTCATAACTCCCATCAATACCGAAGAGGTGTGGATTAAGGTGATACTCGGTCTCTCCTTTCACTTGATGGTGGTCGGAAATTACCGGAGTAAAGTCATAGTTTGATATAACATCAAGAAGTCCGCTACCCAGATCCGTAAAAATTACTTTACCCATACCAGAATCGGCAATTTCCTCCAATGCCGCAACATCCAATTGTTTCAAAAACTTCACATCGGCCTCTATTCCGGCTCTTGTAAGTGCCTTATAGATTATTGCAGCCGATGTCAATCCATCTGCATCGATGTGTGAAACGACCAGGACCTCACTCTCTCTTTTTATCGCCTCAGCACAATTTTTTGCTCTCTTTAACATTGTGTGCATTGGAGGCATATTTGGGGAGCGTTATAAATAAATTCTTTGATGTCACTTTGGAATGGGCATGAAGAATATTAGTTCCAAACATTCAAAGAAAAATGGGCCCGATGCGATTCGAACGCATGATCTCCGCCGTGTCAAGGCGACGTCATAACCAGCTAGACTACGGGCCCGTATGTTTTGATTACTAGCACACAAAATATTACGCTAACTCTAATAATCTTTTCTACTTGTCGAAGTGCTGGAGTTGGAGAAAAGTGATTTATATACCTTTCTTCCATTTACCTTCAATAAAGATATATAAATGTGATATATGACTGAGACGATCTTTAATAATGAATACAAGAAGAAGAAGATAAAAACCGCCAGACGAGCCATAAGTCGCATAAGCCATGGCGATCGAATTTTTATCGGATCCGGGTGTGCTGAACCACAATTACTGGTTGAAGCACTGGTTGATGAATCGACTTTGCTTGAGGATACAGAGGTCCTCCACACTATGACCCTGGGTGTCGCCGCGTACACAAAACCGAAATTTACGGATAAATTCAGGCACAACGCTTTCTTCATCGGCCCAAATGTAAGAGATGCCGTAACGGAAGGTCGGGCCGATTACACACCAGTATTTATTTCAGAGATACCGGGGCTTATTAAGGAAGGTCTGATACCCATCGATGTTGCACTTATCCAGGTGACTCCTCCTGATGGACACGATTTCTGTAGTTTGGGTATATCTGTGGACATCGTAAAATCGGTTGTAGATAGTGCAGATCTTGTCATTGCCGAGGTAAATCCTCAGATGCCACGCACCATGGGTGAAAGCTTTGTAAGTATCGATGATATCGATATTATCGTCGAGAACGACACCCCTATACTTGAATATTCAGATCCAGAACCAGACGAAGTAGCCAGGTCCATCGGTGTCAATGTTGCAGATCTGGTTGAGGATGGCTCAACTCTGCAGATCGGTCTTGGTACAGCCCCTTACGCCACTTTAGAGTACCTGGAGGATAAAAAAGACATTGGCATACACACGGACATGCTCTCGGATTGGGTTATTGATCTAATCGATGAGGGAGTTGTAACAAATGAAAGAAAGACACTGCATCACGGTAAAGTAGTAGCTTCACTTTGTATGGGTTCGAAGAGACTTTATTATTATATAGATAACAACCCCTTCTTCGAGTTTTATCCAAGTCAACACACCAATGACCCTTTTATAATCAGCCGAAATGATAAGATGGTTGCCATAAACTCCGCTATAGAGATTGATCTGACAGGGCAGGTCTGCACTGGTTCCATAGGTTATCAATTTTACAGTGGGGCGGGTGGTCGTGCCGATTTTATTCATGGAGCTGCAAGATCAAAAGGCGGTAAGTCCATTATTACCCTGCCATCAACTGCAATGGATGGGAAAATCTCCCGTATAATGCCACACTTAAGAGAAGGTGCAGGTATAACAGCAACTAGAGGAGATGTTTATTATGTGGTGACAGAGTATGGCACTGCTTATCTGCATGGAAAGACTATAAGAGAGCGTGCACTTGCGCTAATATGGATCGCCCATCCGAAGTTCAGGGAAGAGCTCCTGTCAGCCGCAAAGGAACTACGGTATGTATACCAGGATCAAGTAATGCCATCTGTTACGAGATACCCCAGAGAGTGGGAGACCTCTATGAAGATAAAAGATGGGACAGATATATTCTTCCGTCCGATAAAACTGACCGATGAGACCATACTCAGGAATTTATTCTATTCCTTATCCGATGAGACTGTATATCTGAGATTCTTCGGTCCGTTGAGATCGATGCCCCATTATCGCCTGCAGCGCTTTGTTGATATTGATTACCTAGATAGGATGGCGATCGTCGGTATTTTGAAGAGAGGGAAGAGAGAAGAGATCATTGCAGTTGGGAGATATACAGTTGATAAAAAGACGAACATGGCCGAGGTTGCCTTTGTTGTACATGACGACTGGCAGAACAAGGGGATTGGTACTTTCCTGCTCGACTACCTCATCAAGATAGCAAAAGCAAATGGAATTCCGGGATTCACTGCAAATGTTCTTGGGACCAATCGGCGCATGTTACATGTCTTTCATAAGTTAGGTTATGAAATAGAGAGTAAATTCGATTATGGTGGTTATGAGATTTCGTTTAAATTTTGATCCTAAACGTCATCATTGGACAGGGCTTATTCAGTCTAAAATTCGTTGATCGCTTTACCTGTTTTTGTTTACCATGCGTCTACAGGGTACTTTTTGGGCCGATATCTATACATATAGTAAAAGATAATATGTATAAGATAATCTGTTAGATAATCTGTATCTAATATAAGTCTAATACTCACGAGGTATAATTATGAGATGGCAAGGTAAATCGAGACGTAAGTTCACCGGTGGCAGGTTAGTCTACTCCAGAGGCAAAAAAAAGTACGAGATGGGTAGAGAACCCTCAGAAACTCATATCGGAGAAGAGAGGAAGAAGATTCTCAGGACAAGAGGCGGCAACAGAAAGATCAGAGTTTTGAGAGCAAATATGGTAAGTGTTACAGATCCAGAGACGGGAAAGACGAAGAAAGTCGGCATGGAGGTAGTTGTCAGCAATCCTGCCAATCAGCATTACGTCAGAAGAAACGTCATTACAAAGGGTGCTGTTGTAAAGACCGACCTGGGCGATGCGAGGGTGACTTCCAGGCCGGGTCAGGATGGGACTGTGAATGCAGTCTTGATAAAGGCAGAATAGATCTGATCCTTACCCATGAAAAGAGATAAAAGCAGAATGATAATCTGGCCAGCCTACTTGGACCGGTCAAAATCGAGAAAGAAAGGCAGAATCATACCAAAACGTGTCTCTGTTAAGAATCCA
This sequence comes from Halobacteriota archaeon, assembly GCA_034190245.1. Classification (GTDB taxonomy): domain Archaea; phylum Halobacteriota; class Syntropharchaeia; order DAOWMC01; family DAOWMC01; genus JAXHTJ01. The sequence continues at coordinate 3,787 of JAXHTJ010000158.1, forward strand.
AACCTGTCCGAGATAGCGGATGCGGCCCAGAAACTGGGCCTGAATCCCAAGACCGAGGCGGATAAGTCTTATCCCAGCTCCTGGTGGGAGCGTAGCGGCAGGGTAATCGTGGATAAAACCTCTTCCAAGGCAGATATTGCCAAGCAGATAGCCGAGATGATTAAAGAAGTTCGATAGAATTAATTTTCAGGATCAATCTCTTGTTGGGTATTAAAGTACCTTCAAAACCTCTTTTGCATCGAATCTCAGGCTCAGCAATCTGCTCCTGCCTCGCTTTCCCTCTCCCGTGAAATCCACATCTATCAACCTTACCGCATCCAGTTTATTCACCATCTCATGAAAGGTAGTATAGCTAAGGCCGGTCTCTTCTCTGAACTTTTTAAATGCATCTCCAGCCTGCACTTTCCCGGATTCTGCCACCAACCTGAGCAGAACCTTCTCTTCACTTTTGAGGGATCTTATCGAGTATGAGAGGTGGATCAGACCGCTCTTTTCAAAGGCCTTTTCGACATCCTCTATTGAGATAGTCTTACTTGCTCTTCGTTCAGCATTCAGTCCGCTGCGCCTGAGTAGGTCGATACCCACCCTGAGATCTCCCGACCTCTCCACTTTGTCGACTACGCTTACAAGAACCTCTTCGGATATGACATTGGGATAGAATCCGCGATTGGCCCTGTTTTTCATTATATCATAAATCTCAGATCTCGAATAGATGGGGAAGTTGATCTCATCTGGAAGAAACACCGAGTTCACTCTGGGGTCCAGTGAGTATCGAAGATCAAGATCACTCAAAATTCCTATCAGACCAACCTTTACGCCCGGATGCGCTTCGTGAGCCCTGAGAATCGAGTAAAGGACCTTGCTAACCTCATTCTCATAAAAGAGGTAATTTATGTCATCAAGAGCTACAACCATCACCTTCTCTTCTTCAATCAACCTCTTTGCAACTTTATCAAAGACCTTCTCAAAGGAGATGCCCGAAGATGGCGGTGTATG
>JAXHTJ010000159.1:0-4681 GCA_034190245.1 Halobacteriota archaeon
CATTTTTGAGGTTGCCTATTATGAATGTGATGTGGTTAAATTGTGCGTTATTAAGGTGATTGGGGAGTTGAGAAGGGGGATATTGGCGAGTAAGTTTTTTAATGTGACAAAGTCAAGGTAATTGTATTTGTTTTTTCGCCTATTTTTTGTACAGATCCAAACACGAGTCACTTACCTTTACTCACTCTTACTTTGTACTTAAGCAACATGCCCCTCAGTTAAAAAAACAAAAAATGCTCCGGTGGGGATTTGAACCCCAGTCGTGGGAGTGAGAGTCCCACATGATTGGCCGGACTACACTACCGGAGCAGATATGCTTACAATTCCTGATAAAACATTAAAGTTTTCTTTATCATCCCAATGATAAGTCCAACAGTCCAACACTCATTATAAGCGTGGAACAAATCCCCCCTGGTATTTTCCGGTCGCCAGAAGATTCTTCATCCCTTCTTTCATCGGCTCATTCTCTATCAATGGTTTGATGGCCATGTTTATCATGCCATCTGTTGCTACGTTCAACAGCTTTCTGGCAATAAGCGAATATTCAAAGTTCCTTCCTACGTCTTTCTTCCATTCAACCTCGTATCTGGATAGGTAACCTTCACTGAAGTCCTCCTGGCTTGTCGCCTCTGCGGCGATCTTTCCAGCATTCTCGCCACATACCATGGCATACCTTATACCCTCGGATGCGACGGGATCCGTCTGTCCAGCAGCGTCTCCTATGGCCATTATTCCATCGCCATAGGTCTTTTCTAGCGGGCCGGTTGTGGGTATGAATCCAATCCGCTCTTCAGTGCACTTTGCATCACCCAGTTTCTCCTTTATCATCGGAGTTTCCCATGACTTCTCCACATAATCATGGATTGTTCCTTTGGCCTTTGATGGAAGTACGGCAGTTCCAAAGAAGATATGCGACTTTGTAACAGGATAAATCCAGGCAGCATGTCCGGGAGCAAATTTATTTCCAAGATATATCTGCATGTATCTGTCAGTATCCATATCTGCGCCAAAAAGCTCGTACTCCCTGCAAATCAAAAACTCTCCTGCTTCTGCAATTCCCGATCTTCTCACCACAACAGAATTTGTTCCATCCGCTGCAATTGTGATATCAGACGAGAACTTGCAGTCATTTCCGTCTCTCTGAGCCGCAACTCCTTTTACAGCCCCTCCTTCGATTAAAACATCCTTTGCCCTGTGACCGACTTTTATCTCAACTCCGGCTTCTATCGCCCGCTTTGCAAGGCTCTTGAAGAAGAGCTTTCTCTGAACCATGTAGCCTACCTCTGTTCCGGCATCAACCGTGGCATTTCTCCCATTTGGAGAGTAGATCTGAACGCCGTAAAAAGGATTCATCAAAAGGTCTTCCTCTATCTCAAAGCGTTTTATAGCTGCAATATGCACTGCCCCTGTATCAGATGAAGGCTCTCCTATCTCCCGACTCTTTTCAAGTAGTAGCGTTCTTGCACCATTTTTAGCGGATGTCTCCGCGGCGATCAGCCCCCCGTAACCTGCTCCAACAACGATAACGTCATAATCTTTCAACTGCAAACCTCCTTTCAAACCATTTTTAGCCTATGAGATATAATAACATAACCATAATATGGATTGTGATATGGCTTACTTCGAATATATAGAAAAATATGTGATAGTGATTAGCGATGAAGAAGAGCTGAAGAGAGTTTCAATGGCTGATTCACCACCTGAAACACATTTGAATTCAATCGGAATAATAAAAGACCTCAAAAGATATTTTGAAGGACTTACAGTTGATTTCACGAGGTATAATGTAAATTTGAGTGGTTTGTCCGATTTTGAGAGGACAATTCTCAATGAAACGAGAGCCATCCCTTATGGGGCGACTACAACATATTCAGAGTTGGCCGAAAAAGTAGGGAGGAAAAAGGCAGCACGAGCCGTTGGAAATGCACTGGGAAAAAATCCGTTGCCAATAGTTATACCCTGTCATAGAGTGGTTGGAAAGCATGGAATTGGTGGATACTCCTCTGGAAAAGATATTAAAGAGAAGCTGTTGAAACTTGAAGGGGTTTTATTATGAATCTACTTCCCTTTTTCACCAATAAATTTCGATATCTTCTACAATTCCAAGCGGTTTGAAGTGACATCCCAGTTCATCTTGCCGTTCACTAATCTCGCTTAGTATCTCGTCCAATTTATCTTTCTGGGAATTTATTTCCTCCTGCTGAGCGAGTATCTCCTCCCCTTGAGCTATCAATTCGAGCTGCATCTTGCTTAGCCTCTTATACTCATCCAGGTCACTGATGATAGTTCTACCACGAAGCTCGCGTTCAAATATCTCGATCGCCTCTTGATGGTTCAATAGAGATCTATTATAAAGTTCAACCGCTTCATTATGCTCATCCACGTCCTTGTTGTACGCTTGATAATCCTTTTTAAGATTCTCCCAGCTCATTTTATACACCTCATAGAAGTCGTAATCCATAGATGCTGCCTTATCTATGCTTATCGTTGCGTACTCTTTACCCAGTACAAGATAACCGATCTTGTCCTGACTGCACCCTTCACCATCCCTGTCATCGTCTATATCTGCCCTTGTACAGTCAACATAGACGAGGCCTCTATCTGTTGTGTTGAAGGCGTTGAGTGCATGAGGGTCACGATCAGCAAAAGAAATAGCAACCCATGACGCCTTGATACCGGATTTCTCGGCATTATTGTGCAGCATCTCGGCAAAATCACCGCAAACAAATGAATCATTGATATAAAGATTCTCATCGGTGTCATCCACCTCTAAAAATGAAACAAGCTCGTCCCATGTGGGATCAGTGGCATTTTTATAATTGACGAGACAGATTCTAGCGCCCGAAGGTTTGGAGTATGGGACGTCAACATCATAAATGTCGGGACTGAGAAAGTCGATGCATCCTGATGTAAGTATAATCATGGTTATAAGTGGTGCTGATAGAAGGATGTATTTCCAATTTTGGAGTTTCATTTTTAGATATGACTGTTTGGCGTTAGTATTAGATCTAATTTTCCAATGAAGGCCAAATAGAAAACATAAAGAAAAGACTTATTTTTAATGGACATTAAAGGCTTGGTGGTGTGATCAATGGTAGATTCCGACATAATATCTGAATTGGACTTTCTTTTTCATCCGAAGAGTATTGCAGTAATTGGGGCTTCAAGATCTTTTGCCAAGACCGGTTCAATGACTCTCTTCAGCACCATCGCCGGGGGGTTTACGGGAAAGATCTTCCCGATCAATCCAAAAGAGAGCAAAATAATGGGATTGGATGCGTATCCTAACTTGAGTAGCATCTCCGATGATCTTGATCTGGCGATGATCTGTGTCCCTTCCTCAAAGGTTCCAGGAGTTATTGAAGAATGCGTTGATTGTGGGGTAAAGGTCAGCGTTATAATCTCATCAGGTTTTGGCGAGATCGGAGAGGATGGCAAGGAGAAAGAGAGCGAGATCGTAGAGATAGCAAGAAGGGGTAAAATGAGACTGGTTGGGCCAAATTGCATGGGCGTTGGCAGTGCCGATCCCAGTCTTTATTCATCGATGAATTTCACAATCCCGATGCCAGGAAATGTTTCCATTGTTTCCCAAAGTGGCACTATTACGACACTCAGTGCCCTGGAATCATCTGACAAAGGAGTCGGGATCAGTAAATACATCAGCAGTGGAAATGAAGCAGACCTGCATATAGAGGATTTTATAACGTATTTTGCAGATGACCCTGAAACAAAATTGATCCTGGCTTTCATCGAGGGTCTCAGGGACGGAAGGAGATTCTTTGAGGTGGCAAAGGAGGTGACAAAGAAGAAACCTCTCATTGTGCTGAAGGGAGGAAAGACAAAAGAAGGAGCGGGTGCAGCCAGCTCTCATACCGGATCATTAGCGGGTTCCTATGCCCTATTCGATGCGATGTCAAGGCAGGCTGGAATCTCTCATGTTTCAAGCCTTAAAGAGATGACCGATTTGTCAAAAGCATTCTCTTTGTTATCGCTTCCGAAAGGAAGAAAAGTTGCCATAGTTAGTGCCCAGGGTGGACTTGGCGTTCTTATGGCAGATGCATGCGTGAAATCCGGTTTAGAGCTGCCGGATCTGTCAAATGAGACAATTGAAGCCTTAAATCAGTTTTTACCATATTTCTGGAGTCATAGAAATCCAATAGATCTTACAGCCGGAATTAATGACTTTGGGGCTTTGTCCAAAACACTTGAGGTTGTCTTAAAACAACCTGATATCCAGAGTGTTATATGCCTGGCCCCCAGTTTTTCACCGATGTTCAGCAGAGTTCTTCCCAGGATGTCCGGTGGTATGCAAAAAATGTTCAAATCAACAGGAATTGGAATGATGGAGAGGATGGAAAAGCATTTTGTATCCGATTTTATCAAACTGAAGGATAAATATCAAAAACCCGTAATTGCCATTGGCCTCTTCAGTCAAAGTGAGTCTGAAAGTGCAAAGATGCTGGAGGATGGTGGAATCCCCATTTATGAGACGCCGGAGCAGATAGCAAGCGTCATATCAAATCTTTCAACGTACAGGGAGTATCTGGAGGCTTGATCTTTTATATTAACCGTAACTCCGCATTTTAACCCATAGGTAAGGCTTCAGGAAACAACGAACTAATTCGCCTTGCCCTCTTTGGTATCTTTGCAAAGTACTCCCTTCCGCTCTTTTCTACAATCT
>JAXHTJ010000160.1:0-4607 GCA_034190245.1 Halobacteriota archaeon
AGGTGAGGGTTTTTTAGGATTTGGAGGTTGAAAAGATGGTAAATCTCGGAGAAGTTATACCAGAAGAAGAGAAGGAGCATTTTAAAGGGAAAGGGCCGTTACCAGAGGATTGGTATAAAACCTCGCCTCTTGTATCGAACAAAGACGAAGAACCGTCCCCCTATCGATTACTCTTCGATTTCATGATCGGAGGAGCATTAGAAGGTATGGAGGGCATGATGACGCAGGCGGGTGGTGCCGGAATGTTGGGTAAGATGATGTCAATGTTCACAAAAGCGCCACCAATATCGATTCTCATTGAAACAAAACACCCCAAGAAAGGTAGGGAACATGTTCGTATAAGATTGACACCCTTTGCTATATATGATGGGCCACCGGAAGTGGGATCTAAGATTGAACCGGATATAATCATGAGACTGGATTACTATGACTTCGTAAGAATGCTTACAGGAGAGATGAGTTTTGTAGATCCTATGTGTGATGGACTGGCAACCATAGACGGAAACATGGGTGCCATGATGGAATTTGAGGGTATGTTCGAACTCTTTGGATCGATGCTTGGGATGGGCGATGAAGCTTCTGAGCTCGGCGGACTTAGCATGACGAATCTCCTTGGTGGAGGAGGGGCAAAGAAAGAGTAAAGTCTAAAAAAGAGTAGAGAGCTACTTGAAAATTCTTACAGCGGGAGTTGTAATTTTTTACTCCCGTCTGTGATCTCTTTTTTTATAATTTTATAATACTTTAAATATATGAGGCTCCACCTGTTAGAACCCACATCAGGAATGCGACAAAAAGACCTCCGATAAGACCACCGCTGTCAGTCACTTTTTTACCAAGTGCGATGCTCATAAGAACCCCACTGATTAGCCCTATTCCCAACATAAAGATCAACAGCATAATATTTGCCGGAATATTTACCATATTTCATCACCTCATAGATACGTAGCACTTACAATAAATGATATTATAACTGCAGTGAGTCCAGTCGCCATCATTATACCTGCCTGTTGTGCAAGCCCCGACGATCCTATCTTAACTCCAAGATTACCTTCGCCGATTCCACCAACACCACCCAGTGGTGATGGTCCGCAAGAAGCAGCCGCATTAACGATGAATGCACCCATTAGTGCCGGTAGAATAACCTCGGCAGGAATACCACCCCACATACTACCACTAGCACTGGCAACATCTATCATTCTGTTCCCGTATTTTACAACACCCGGTAAAAGAGCCACGGCAAGAATCCTTCCACAGGGCATCGGCATTATCGTGGGTATATTTGCGAGAATGACCGCAACACCCATGAATCCAAGGATGACAAATCCTCCAAGCTCAATACCTGCAAGTATATTCAGGGCATGAAGCAGTGCATCAAATCCACCAGCCAGATCCATCGCTCCTGCCGCGAGGAATCCTGCTATCATGGCCATTATTGGGTGCAGTATAACACCAGCAAGCAGGTCCTGGATCTTTGCATTACCGATTATCATAACGATAAGTGCAAGTGAGATAAGAATCGTCTGTATTGGAATCGAGGGTTTTGTAATCAGCGTTATAGATAGAACCGCCAGAAATATCATCAGGGATAGATAACCCCTCTTCAAGCGGGAATCCAGCTCTTTAAACGGTACCGGCTTTTTGACTTCTTCACTCATCGCTTTCACCTCCTGGGAATAACGGGGTTATATATTTAACGATGACGGCACAGACGCTTGTTGCAAGTATTATACCAGTCGCCTGCGGAGCCACGAGGGAACCTATGGGAAAACGCCCCATACCCTCGCCAATCGTTCCAATACCACCCAATGGAGACGGTCCACATGAAGCTGCAGCATTTACGATGAATGCAAAGACAATAGCCCCGGTTACCCTTGCATCACCCATGTCTTTTGCCAGACGCAACCCGAAGAGAATGGCTGCTGGCATAAGTGCTGCAGCAAGAATTCTCCCGCATGGCATCGCAATCAGAGTTGGAATATTCACAAGAAACATTGCCGTTCCTACAAGTCCAAAAGGCGTCTCTTTCATCCTGTCCAGAAGGTCACCCATCGCCTCAAAGGCTCCGGCTGCTTCCAGAGCACCGGCAACGAAGAATCCTGAAACAAGCGCAGTAATTGGGTGTATCACAATTTTTCCGCTCAGCTCTGAAGGTCCAAAGGCGACTATATCACTACCCGGGATTATGCTTCCAACCCATCCGATCAACATGATGATGACGGCAGTTATAAAGAGTGCCGTTTGAATCGGTAGTTTGTTCTGTGGGATGAGACCCATGAGCGATCCGAGGATCACTGCAAAGAATATTATAAGCGCCACATATCCAATGATTAATGCAATTGCTACCATCTTACCATCATCCCCCCCACATCAGTGGATGTACCTGATATTCTCCATTGATCTTGTTTATCGCAACTTTTGAACCCACCGTAAGCTTCTCAAGGCAGATGTTACAGGGACTCACTATCGCTTCAACTTCATTACCATCTTCCAATCTCACCCTGACACCCACAGACATTTTACCAGACCTTCTTTTTATATCATCAAGATCTAACTCCATATTATCATCCACCATGCCGCACCTCTCAAAGCATGCTGCTACGCTATCAAACTTGACAATGCTTCCTCTCGCCTCTGGAAACATAGACAACTTCAGTTGAAATGCGAATAACGGTAAAGTTGCCACAAGCATAAGCAAGTAAAATGTCATCGTATTTATCTCCATCGAAATCACTCCACTTCAATCTCCTTTATAGGACTTAGCTCCTTTACGGCATCTTCAAAGTCGTAAAATGATAACGCAACAAACATCGGTAACGGAACAACAGCAAGGTCTGCTCCAAACTTCTTCTGGCTATCATTCAGGTGCAATTCACAGAATGGGCATGTTGCTATTAAAACATCTGCTCCACTCTCCTTAGCATTCTCAACCTTTTTATCAGCAATGTCGTAGGCCAGATCAACCTGAGACGCCCGTACCCCTCCCCCAGCACCACAACATCTCTCCGCATCTTTCATACGAACATACTTCATATTGGGAAATGCCGAGATAACAGTTGGGAAGAGATCATCGCAATCTATATTCATACCCCTGTTCATATGGCACGGGAAATGAGCAGTTGCAATCATCTTAAAATCGCGCATCTTATCCTTATCATAAAGCCTACCCTCTTTTGCAAGAGCGTATAAGACTTCATCTATGTGAAGCACTTCAATACCATCTTTCTCTGCCCCTTCTTTCAACATGCTACCACAGCCAGGGCAAGCTGTTATGATTACATCATTATTGGATCTTAAAGTGGCTCTTATTACTTTATCCCTCTGTTCAATCCCTAATTTGTAGTTACCGGATCTCATCACGGGAGCACCACAACACCCTATCTGAGGTAATGTTTCCCATTTAATCCCATATTTGTCAAGCAAAAAACGTGTTGCAAACCTAAGCCCCACCATCCGACGGGACATTGTGCAACCTTCAAAGAATATAGCTTTTTCTGGTACCATCTCTAACTACTCCGCTCCAACTTCCTTTTCGGGAAATAACTCCAGTCCAATCCGTTTTCCGTATCCTTTAACATGTTTGCGTATATCATCTGCCTGAGACTCAACCGTTGGTATTGCCATGTCCTCTGAGTATGGATTCCCATATTTTGACACTCTATCAATTATCCGTTTATGTCCCGGTAGTTGACCCAACCCACTTTCAGCAAGTGTGTTTCTGAATCCAACCATGGTATGTTCTACATTTAAACCTCTCGGACATGCTGCAGCACAACTCATACAAGAAGTGCATGAATAAAGCTTCTCATCTGCCGCTCTTACCCTATGATCCACTCTTGCAGTCTTCATTATACCATGAGGGCCCATGTAGCCCATTCCTCTCGCCTCTCTCACAGGGCAAACCGCAACACACTGCTGACAGTCCATGCATAACACCGATTCCCCAAACCCGCGAGCAGAAGCAAACAACAATATAAAGAGTGGACCCAATGCAAGAACCACCCCTATCGACGCAAACAACGAAGCACTTTCCCACAATACAAGCACTATTTTCCACCTTCTATCTGTATTTTGTAAATATTAACTTAAGCCTTTCTAATTTCACTTAAGAGCGATAAAAATAAACCCTGAAGCGTTGCCTTTTATCCCTGGTTTCCAGACCACATTTTCAAAAAAATATCATTGGATAAAACGAGACATCTGTAAAAAAGGAATATAACCCATAGTAACTATGTAAGCAGATTAGGGGTCCAGCCACACATTATCTGCTAAAAAATTATCTTCTCTTCTGTTATCTACTCACCTTTTTAAAGCTACCACCTACTATCAATGAGGGGTAGTGAGTAAAGTTTTTTTCTACCAAAATTTGGGTCGTGCCGATAAATAAGTTTTTATAAGGTTTTAGCCCCCGACAGATATAACTTCCCATCATTCTAACGCAACCTACATAGACATCAAGAACTTCTCAATCCACCTCTTAGCAAAACTTAAAGAAGAAGAAGAGAGTTTATGGAATAACACTTCAACAACATGCTTGACTTCCTCTTTACAGATCAAAAACATGGACGAGATCTCCCGTTTGATGCTTTTCCAAATAAACTCGATTGGAT
>JAXHTJ010000161.1:0-4585 GCA_034190245.1 Halobacteriota archaeon
ACAAAGTCAAGGTAAATATAGGCTACAAATATATATAAAACCATAGGTATGTTTCGGTGATATTGATTGTGATTTTTTTTAGAAAGAGGGAATATTGTAGCCTATTAAAGCCTTAATGTTGGGTTATATACCATCTGAGGTGTCACTTCCTGCGGATATGCACTCACCCCATCTTCGACTACGCCATGATCGCCTGCCATTGTTATGATCATCTTTCTATCGATCTTAGGAGTGATCTCTCCGGTTATTCCAGCGACCCTCAAAGCAAGATCCTCAAGGATTCCCAGACTCTCCTTAGGCTTGGTCAAAATATCCAGCCGCTCCTTGGTTCGCTTCATAGCCTCTCCATCCAATGGTTGGATCTTCCTTGTCTTATCGTCAATCTTCTTCATGGATATCCTCCTCTTTCATTATGCTCTTCCTGACTCCTCTTCTGACACTCTTTCCTATCTTCTTACCAAAATTTGTGAATGGGCCAGCATACTCGTGGTATTCTGAAGTTTTATTCTCAAAAGCAACAACAATTGCATCAGTATTTGTTCCTGTGAAATCCAATCCAAGATCTCGAAGTGCCAGCGTCTTTGCTTCAGTTGCTGTGATCACAGAACCAACCATGGCCCCCTCGGATATAGCCCCCTCGGCAACTAGAATTATGTTGATAGTTCCAAAGGATGATGGATTTCTTATACCTGCTGTAACAAATGTCGTCAATCCTTTGTCCTCGATTATGCTGAGATTATTCATATCAACAGCAGTCATTAACCCAAAATATGGTCTCATTATCTTGAGATGGTCAATAGTGGCATCTAAATACCTCTTTGGGTCGGTGTGATCAAAATCTGCCGGGACCTAGTGATTTATTATGCTCTTTACGGCACTTCTCCCCCCATCTATTCCTGAGCTCAAAGCTTCGAGCGATCCGCTAATTATCAGCGTCCTGTCCGCGATCTTGTACTCCATATCATCTCATACTTCAACTTTTGATACGGAAATTTTCACTATAAATCTATCTAATTTGTTTTAAATAAAATTAATTTGATTATTGGAATGACCACCATCATCGTCTACCAGAAGATTACTCTTCAAGAAGAACCCTGAATGAGCAGTATTGATCACCATCTGCAGCACACGTCAGAACCTCAATATCTCGGCCCAGAAGCGTGGTGATGAATCTTCGGTCAAATTCACATATCACAATGCCGAACTTCTTCGAGATATCATGAAACAGGCAGTTGTACTGTATTATTACGATTGAGCTGCCAAAGTCCTCGGCCTCGACAAGCATATTGTTGCGCTCCTCGAGCAAATCGACGAGTGTTTCGACCTTCTCAAAAATACTCTTCGAACCAAATCTTTTTTTGTACTTCTCAGCCTGCTCCTCCCCCAGGCGCCTAAGCACTCTTTTGAGCTCTTCGATTCCTTTCGACTTGAGTATCTCCTCTATCAGCCACTCGGAGAGCTGAGCGTAAGCTTTCGGAAAAAAATCCTCGGATTCCTCAGTTAAGAAATAAAAATATTTCGGCCTGCCCATTCCTTCATTGACGGGTGATTTGCCAAGGAGTCCATTGCTTTCGAGTATCGCTATGTGCTGCCTTACAGCAGTGGGAGATATCCCGATAAGTTCGCTGAGTTCATCTACACAGCGTCTCTCTTTTTTGAGAAGTTTCATTATCTCGAAGCGGGAATTGGTATCAAAATCTGACACAATAAAATTACCTTTTTAATAGTTTATAAACTTTTCTCTATAAATACTGTGAAAACTTTATATACTTTGAGAACATATATAAGTTTATACTGTATAAAGTGTGAAAAATGACCGAACAAAAAATTGGGGTAGCGGATTTTCCACCATTTATAAGGTTTGAACTGGAGCCAGCGCTTCGTGAAGAGCTATTCACAAAAGCGCTTGATAGAGTGGGTAGTGTAGAGATTGAAAGATCTGCCGAAGAGTTCTGGCGATCTTTGGAGGATGAGCTTAAGATATCAAGGTACGAGATGATCTTCGGCAAGGGAAAAGGAGGCGTGATTCGCTCCCTTATGTCCGGTCCTAAGAAAGCAAAAGAGATAGTCGAAGATAACCCAGAGCTTTCAAAGTTTCTGGTATACCACAGCATAGGCGATCTGAAGAATGAAGGGATGGTAAAAAATAAGCGCAAAAACCTTGTGCTTATCGAGGATTATTTTTCTAATGTTCGTATATCGGATCAAGCATACGCCTCTCACATGAAGAACAAAGGTGAGATGAAGAAGCTCAAAGCATCCAAAATCGAACTCGGTCTGGCATTATATCTCTGGCCTGCATACAAGAAAGCGAGCGTCGAAGATAAATTAGATATTGGATCTAAACCTTATGGTAAGAGCTACGAGGATGAGTTTTCGCTTGCTATAGCCATAAATGACTGGAGGAAAGGAAAGAGGGGTATACCACAATGGGCATTGATTTCAATATCAAGTCTTGCATCTATAAACCTCGACGCTTCGAAGGGCATACTCAGTTACCACATGCCACCAGGCAAAAGGATAACTCCCAGATATAAACGTGGCTATAAACTACCGATAGTGGTCACATCGACGCTGGATGAAGTGGCGCTTATGCTTCTCATCAAAGGGACTAGCACCGGACAGATGTACAACTTAAAGTATAAAGATGAGCTATTCGAGAAACTGTACAGCAGCTTTGGATTCTTCAGCAGCAATAACATTCCATCTGCAATAATTGAGATAATAAAAAGACACTATAAAATAGACTCATTTGACAAAGACTCAATCGCAATACCGCCTCTTATAAAGGAGAAACTGGAATCTCTTCCTGAATATGAGAAAGATCTGTATAAAGCTTTTCTTCTCGAGACCATATTGAAATTTTCAAGTAAATACGCTTCAGTTTACGAGTTAACATCACGTTCAAAGGTGTTTCTCGAAGAAGTGTCTCAAATGGTAAAAGAACTTGGTATAGGAGAGATAAGCATAAAAAAGAAGAAAAACAGACCGCACTACAGATCTATATTCAAGCAGAGTCACATAAATAGGCTCAATCAGAGTAAGGATCTGACAGATATGTGTGTTCTGGAAGATAATCTTGATTTCCTTACAGAGACGGAGATGGAAAGGTTCTTGGACTACTTGAGAGAAGAGATCGATGAAGATGCTCCAAGGGTAATCTGCAATCTATCGTCTAATAGCGGTTTTGATGATGAGGAGATATCAAATAAGAGTGTTCTACCGATAAAGCATACAAGAGCAATTATTTACAAACTCATCGATGAATCAATAGTCTACTGGAGGATAAGAAAAGACCCGGAGACTGGCATTCACGAGTACAAGTACCTATTGAACGAATCCGGTATCATGAGAGTAATACAAGAGAGCGATCCGGTCGAAGAGTTTGTATATCCTTTTCCTGAAAATTTCGTCACCGCTCGAGTATAGAACCTAGAACTTCGTATGCCAGTCCCTTCTCATCGAGCCGCTTTACAACCATCGAGACTTCATCCTCAACACAGACTATAAGGAAGGATAAACCGGATCTTGAAGCCTCAATTGCCGCCTCAACTGTGCCGTAGATACAGCCTGGTGAATAATCTATTCTTCTCAGGGCAACAATTCCCTCGATCCCTATTGCACCCACTATAGATGCTCTCTTCACCGCTTCTCTCAGCCTACCCGGATCCACCTCTCTTGAGCCCCCATCTTTAACATTTGGCACCCTGAATATGACGATCTTCTTGACATCGAGATCCATTATCCCTTCAACGTTTCTTATACCAACCTCATCACCAATCTTTGCATCTGAGACTGCAACACCTTTTGCCCCCCCATGGGAAACTTTCGATGCATAGAGAAGCCCGTCTTTCATCTCAAGCGATACACTCTGCCCTTTCGATATATTAAGATCTGCTATCGCCGTACTTATCGTTATATTCTTTATGGCATCACCAACAAACTCGGAGTACTCTTCAAGCTCTCTTAGCATCTTTAAGGCCCAATCAACACCTTCATTGGTCACATTGTACATCGAGCGCCCATCCGAATTTACAAAGCCATCTTTAATCAGTTCTTTTATGTATTCTGAGACTGCCTGAGGCGTTATCTCAATCTTCTTTGCAATCTCTTTCTGCTGGACATTCGGTTGATTGGAAGCTACCTCCACCAGAATTTGAAATTTTGTTGCGACCTTCTTGCTTTTTAGAATTCTGGACATATGCAGGACTACTCCATCTATGCTATTATTTATCTCATTTTATATGAAAATTTGGCAATTCTATAAAGAAAAGAAATTGCATCTTCTTTTATAGAAGTTATGATTATGATGCAATAGAGCGTTTAGCTATATGAAAAAGTGCAGGCGCCAAAGTTTTTTTATTAATGAACGAAATAAAAGTAGGTTGAAATGGTGGATATTATAGGATATTTAATTGGAGGTATGGCCCTTTGCATACCTGTATACTCTCTAATCAAGCTAAATATAGTACAAGACTCATATATCTTCAACCAATTTTAGCTTATGCAAGGGGATGAGATAGAACTTATAGATGCAAAGTTAAGAGAGGAAAAGGATCCAAAGGTGCGACATAGACTAAGAATG
>JAXHTJ010000162.1:0-4429 GCA_034190245.1 Halobacteriota archaeon
AAGTTTAACGAATTCTATCCCCTATACCCCTCGATTTTATTGATAGGGTATCGATGTGTATTAATGTTAGTATATCTGGTTGGAAGGGGTTTGGTCATGAGGGGAATGTGACAAAGTCAAGTTAGAAGAGTAGAAATAATGGGGTTTGTTTATATAGTATGAAAGATGGGTCTAGACTAATTACATTCTCTTCAAAAGCCCTCTAACATAAAATCTGGCCCAGGAGAATGCCACCATCGATCCAGTAAGGTTTGCAATGACTATACCCCACCACACTCCAATCAGTCCCAGATCTAGTTTTATGGCAAATAAGACGGCGAAAAGTGAAGTCAGAACGAGCGAGCGTAAGATGGTGACTATGAGTGCGTTCATCCCTTTCCCGACACCCTGAAATAGCGACGATGAAAGCATACCAAATGCAACTCCCGGGTAGAAGATGCACATTATCCGAAGAAATGTAACAAGATCGGGCGCTATGTGTGAGGCGTTCTCTGCCTGTGTAAAGACTGCTGCTATCTGAGGGGCGAAGAGAAATGTTGCCACGGCTATGCTCGTCTCAATCAGAAGACCTATCCTGATTGAATAGAAGTGGGCATTATTTAACTTATCAAAGGAACCTGCACCAAAAGCAGCCCCGGTTACTGAAACAACTGCTGTGGATATTCCCAGAAGCGGAAGGATTGCTATGGTAACCACACGCCACCCTGTAGAGTATATTGCCACCCCATCGGTGCTGTATACCATCACTATTATGAGATTTATTATCACCATGGTGAATGCCATTGATAGCTGCATCACCGATGCCGGCAGACCAACTCTCAAGATATCCTCAACAATCGCTCTATTGAATCTGAAGCCACTGAAGTTGAAAGAGACGTAAGTATCGGCCTTAATAAGCAGCCAATACAGCATAATCAGGGATGAAACAACAAGAGATACGATTGTGGCCCAGGCAGCACCTTCAACACCCAGATCTAAAGTGTAGATAAATATGGGATCCAGAATTATATTCAAACCCGTGCCCAGTACCATGGCATACATAGCCCTCCTTGCGTCTCCTTCACTCCTCAGTATTGAAATTGCCACGTTTGAGAAGAATAGGAGGATGCTTCCGGCAAAGATCACACGGGCATAGGCTACTGCCATATCTATCGTCCTATCAGCACCCATCCAAACAAATACCTCCTCTGCAAAAACAGATAGTGGGATGGTGAAAAGAATTGTAAGTATAAACATTATGACGATCGTGTGAACCGCTACATTGTCAGCACCTTCTTTATCCCTTGCACCGATCCTGCGGGATATTGCAGCACCGCCTCCTGTGCCAAGACCAGTAGCAAGACCTATAGCCATAAAGAATACTGGAAATACAAATCCAATTGCAGCAAGCGCATCGGCACCAAGACCGGAGACCCAGATGGCATCAACCAAGTTGTAGATCGTATGTGCCGACATTGCAATTATCATCGGTATTGAAAGTTTTATGATAGCTTTTTTTGGGTCACCTAGAAGCGTTTTTGTGCCCATAGTCTCCTTGATTTGGGGTGGTTTATTATTGATGCTTGTAATCTCCTGTTCTCAGTTTGTAGATAGTATGCTCTAATTCTTATTTTTCTTCATTTCTTATCGTCCTCTAGCCCAGCTCATACTCCATCTCTTTCAAGATTTCGTGCATCGTGCCATGCCACAGGAACTCTTTGTGTAAGCTCTGTATAGCCTTCTTCTTTGCATAATCATCTTCTATGAATGCAACCTTATTACCGAAACAAACATCTTTTAGCACCAAACCATACGCTGGGGCTGATTCAATACCCTCGATGTGCTCTTCTGGATCTAACATCTCAGTTAACCATCCCGCGTTTCTGACACCTGATCCAATCATCGTTAAAGCTGTAACTATCTTTCTAACCATATATCGTGCAAAGCTATCTGCAACCACATCTAAAAATAGAAAGTCCCCATCAACACGTACTTCAACGCTTTTAATCGTTCTAACCGTACTCTTACCCTCGTTTACAGAGAAATTGGCAAAGTCATGGGTACCGATCAAAAGACGGGAAGCGCTGCGGATTTTTGGAAGATTCAAACTCTTCCCATAGAAGAAATATCTATATTCTCTGCTTATTGCATCCCTTCTTGCATCAAAATCTTCCGGCACTTCTGCCCTGGCCCAAACCCATATTCCTCCAGGTAGTTCACTGTTTATTATCCTCGGGATCGCAAGGCCAGGTCTGTCTGAATCAAACGCGATGACCTGTCCAATGGAATGTACACCCCTATCTGTTCTTCCCGACCCAGAATAGTTGGCACTCTTGGGATCATCAATGATACCCATTTTTTTTAGAGATCCAAATAGTTCACTCTCTATAGTTGGTACGTCCGGTTGAATCTGGAAACCATAATAATTTGTTCCAAAATAAGCTAATTTGAAGGCGATTCTCAATATCATCACCCCATATACTCAGTTGGATCTTCAATGTTGGCCTCGATAAATCCACGACTTCTGTGTCTGCAAGCTTCGCATTTACCGCAATGTTTTTCATAATCAAGGTAGCAAGACCATGTCAATTCAATCGGCGCCTTCACTTCCACAGCTTTTCGCATGATATCGCTCTTGAACATTTTGACCAGAGGGGCCTTAACAAGTGGCGGTTTTGTGAATGAAGCGACGGCTTCACGAAGCACTTCATTGAATTTCTCAGAAAACACCTCTGTGTTGTCCGGATATGACTGCGCTTCTTCTGCGTTAAATCCCGTAAAGATGAAGTCGGCCTTTATCACTTCTGCATACGATGATGCCAGACTCAGAAAGACGAGGTTACGACAGGGAACCCATGTTGATGGAGTTTCCCCTGGTTTTACTTCTTCATGTACCGGTACAGGGACGGAAAAATCGGTTAACGATGATCCACCAAGCTCTTTTAAAAAGCTCAGATCGACGAACTTCACCTCCCTCGCATCCAACTGTGAGGCGATACTAATAACCGCTTCTATCTCTTTATTCTCAGCACGGTGGCCATAGTTAAGGTGCAATATGTATAGGTCATGCCCCTCTTCCTTTGCGATGGTTGTGCTTACGGTTGAATCAAGGCCACCGGAACAGAGACAAACAGCTTTCCTGTGACCATTCACTCTATCATCACCCATTTGTCTTTTCCTTCCCAGATCTTAAGTGATACCAGCTTGATTGGCGGTTCTTTTAATGATAGTTCTTTCAATAACTCTTCTTTTATATAAGTCGCTATCATCTCGCAGGTTGGATATTCTATAACATCATTTAGATATCTGTGATCAAGCCTTTCAAGAACCGCCTCTAAAATTAGCTTCAGCTCCATATAGTCCATTACAAAATTGCTCTCAGCATCGATCTCTCCTTCCACTATCACCTCTACTGTATATGTATGACCATGCACATTTCTGCATTTTCCATCGTATCTCGGTAAGCTGTGCGCTGCATCAAAGTTAGTTATTACTCCAAGTTTCATCTCATATCACTTCGCAATAAGTGAATCACGCCATATCTAATAAAAACTTACATTGCACGATATCATAAAGCTTATTGGATCTATAGCTCACATATTAATTTTACCTTTTGAGAGGGCTTTTTGTGTTTAATGTCCATTGTGTGGTAGCTGTAGTGGTAATTGCAGTAACCGTAATCTCTTTGGGAGGACTTGGTGGGGAATCGACAGTACCGGTAGCTATGCCCACTCCGGTACCTACGCTTGCGCCGGCATCTATGATAGCTCATTTGGAAAACGCAGAAAAAGCAGGAAAGAATCATTCAAAGACTTCGCTTCCATTACTTTTGTTTTTATGGCCATTTATTTTATATATATGGTGAAAAGAAATTGTTTTATGGTTTTATCATTGAACCGATCACAGATAGGCAAGAAGATTTATATTTGGTGAAAACATGGCAACTACATCATTAATAAAAGTTGGATTAGAGAAGAAAAATCTTGAAAAAGATGACAAGCTTGAGTTTTGTCCATCATTGGAAGTCGAGACGTTTAACGTCTTAGAATTTTCTAAATTTAAAGAGACAACATATGAGGACAGGATTTTATTTTTACCGCACTGTCTGAGGCGGACTCCCTCATGTGAGGGAAGCACCGACGATTCAGGTTTTAATTGTGCATCCTGTAACGAAGAGTGTCCCATATTTGAGATGAAAAACTTTGCAGAGGAACTTGGCTATAAAGTTTTAATAGCCCCTGGTGGAAGCATCATAAAAAGGTATCTGGAACACCACAACCCAAAGGGGATTGTCGGTGTTGCCTGTTATGAGGAATTGATGCAGGGTATGTCCATTGTAAGTCGTCTAAGTGCAAAATCTGCTGTTCAGATGGTTTTATTATCAAAGACAGGCTGCACACTTACCGAAGTTGATATTGATCAGGTAAAAAAGATTTTAAGAGCTTGACTT
>JAXHTJ010000163.1:0-4388 GCA_034190245.1 Halobacteriota archaeon
TAATTCTCGAATTTTCTGTATCTGATCTGAAATCAAGGTTGGTTGCCTTGCCGCCATAGTATTCTTCAACTGTGCTAAAATAATCATCTAAAAAGGGATAATCCTCTTGGGCCCATAAAGCATTAGCAGTAGTTAGATTATAGGGTTTATTTTCTTTGTTGAGTTTGGAATAGATACTGACGAAGTCAGATCGTATCTTCTCCTTATCATCCGGAAGGTGTAAAACTTGTTGCATCTCTTCTGCTGTTTCTCCTCTTGCCCCTTCATAGGTCATTGTAAGTGCAGATGAGATGCTATATGGCGAGAAGAATATGTTTCCCTCAGTTGAGCTATACTTCGAATAAAGGTCAAGAGCAAATTGATTATTTGCATCTATCACATTCGTTTTACTCGCAGGAGGTGCTTCAAAATTATCCTGCGTCGTTTTGCCATCATCGACACATCCTGAAAATACCGTAATCGATGTAATCAAAAGTATTGTTATTAATGCTACAATTGATTTTTTCATATATTACACCTCATATTTGTCTTATCATGGTATCTTGACTTAATCTTTACGCGCACGAAAACCTAACTTCATAATACCCATCACCGACTTTAATAGTATATGAGCCTCTTTCCTCTAGAAAATTATTAATCTGATTCCATTCGTCAGGGTGTACTTCTAGAGTCGCATGACCATCTTCACTTTTACTTGCGAGCTCTATTACCTCTTTGAGATCTGGAAAATCAGCCAGTTCCTCCTCGGTTAGCTCTAAGTAGCATTTATGAACTCTTAATTCACTTATAAGAGTGAACTCATAATATTTCCCATTAAATTCGATTGCCCTAACCTTCTCGTAGTCGAAAAACTCCTCAAGTTGAAACCACCTATCAAAACCAATAACCATCTTATAAGGCTGTTCCTCTTCTGTGCGTTTATCTGTAAGTCTTTTTCCTGTTTTGAGGATTGGATACTCTGTTAATTCCTCTTCGGTCGCATATATACCCTCCTTTGGTATTTCTGATACTCTCTGAGTTGCCAGTCTACAAAAAAACTCCGTCCTATAATATTCACCGCTAATATTGAAATAATCATCACCCATCTCGATTGTTTGTAAACGTTTTGGGTTATGAGAACTTATTATCTGCTTCCATTCATCCGGGTGTATGCTTGCAAAGCCTGTTCCATTCTTTTCTGCATGCATTATTGCCTCTTTAAGAGAAGCGTACTCTTCCAGATCCGCCTCTGTCAAATTGATAAAATTTTCAGGTATGACCACATCGACATTTATTCCCGTCGAATGAATGTGCATATAGGCACCATAAGTCATGATACCAAAAAATGTCAAGGCCAAAAAAAGTAATGAAATGCCAAAGGCTTTCAATGCAAAACCAAGAGTGTATTTTTTTGATCTATACAATTCAAGGGAGAATAAAACAGCAAAAATAGCAAAGGCAAAAGGAGCTACAGCTAAAGGACCCCCTGTAATTTTGAAAATTGAGTACCCAAGGCCCATTTCATCTCCCAAGTAAAAACCCGAAAGGTAAGAGACAATGCCTATTATTGAGAACTTTAGATATCTCAATCTATCTTCTCTTCTTTCTACCAATCCCAATTCACTTTTCATTTTTTGCCCTGAATCTTTAAATTACTTCTAAGTTCCAATCACAGATATAGATTTGCAACTGAAAGACTTTTGGACATCAAGTTCCGACCAGACCACACCAATTTTAAAAACGGGCGCATCCACGGGGGGCGTTGGTTGGGTATTTGTTTCATCTATGGATTTCTTATTTAAGTGTTAACTATAGGGATGCAGATGTTACTAATTCTCCTGAACATCTGGGGCTTGAGTAGTTGTGATTAATGAAATTCTTATTTATTTTGTGGTGGTTTAATCCGCCCTTTAGTAAGTTCTTTATTTTCAAAATAGGCCGGTAAGTCATCTGATTCTATTGCTCTCATTGATTCATCGAACTCATTAGAACCTGATGTTAACTCGTGTACTCTATCTGCACTACGTAATAAATTTGGGTTGAAATCGCCATTGAGTTCATGTGTAAATTCATCTTTAAAAGAGCGAAGATCTCTTCCTTTACACACAGGGCAATCACAGTGAAGATCGTTTTCATATCTAGTAATCCATTCTGGTTCTTTAAATATTCCCAAAGTTGGGGAATCAAATCTTCTACATTCTATCTCATCTGGTTTGGTTGTTTTAGATTTCATTATGAGATAGGTTACTGCTTTCCTTCCAATATCCCGTGATTCGGGGGAAAATGTATCCAAACCCCAATTTTGTAATTCGTGAATATGTGCGACATGAATGGCGTTTCTATCTCTTGGAATTCTTGGGACCCCAAAAGTATGATACCAAATGTCTTCATCTCGGTGGATATAGATCTCGAAGGCCTGCTGGACAGAGGTAAAAGGGTTTGCATAGGCAAAACCAATTACGTTGCATATTCCTGTTTTATGTAGTATTCTTAATGACTTAAATTCACGTATAAACGTGTTTAGGTCAGTCGACAATGGAAGAATTGGCATTGCTTCCTGTCCTCTTGATTTAGCAACTTCACTAAATTGGGATATAACCTCCTCATATTCTTTAATGTCTTTATATTCAAATGGGGGTATCGATATAATGTCAAGTTGATCATGGTTCTGAAAAGCGTTATACAACATTAGCTGGTTTTGAGTTAACCTTCTACCTGTGGGAACTTGAATGGTTGACATAATCGGAGAGTATCGCATCATGTCAATTGATTGCGACGTTATTTTCCTCCTCCTTCCTGTGAAAGAACCATTACCTGTGAGAAATGCATCAAAAGATGTATTGTTAAAGGCAGAAACATATTCAGACACAGGGTTTCCTATAGTAATATCATGAGGGAGTGCAGAAGCTGCATGATAATCCTTCTGGGTTGCAGCTCTGTGGGGGGTCTTGAAACTAGATGAACCGAAGGATATATCGACATTTCTACCACCAAACCGGTTGTCCTTATTTAGGACTTTAACCTTAATTGTAACCATACTAACCTCTCCTCCTGTAGATCTTTCTACCAGGAAATAAATCATCCAATATTACTGATTTGTCAAGGAATTTTTTATATTCTGGTTTAGCATAGATATACTTACAGATTGCTTTTGTCGTTTTCTGATCCCAGAACTTCCTAAACGCTTCTAGCTCCTGTTTCTGTTTTTTTGAGAGTTTATTGAAAAGTTCTCTTCCTTTCTTCTTTCCCTTATTTGTGATGTAAAACAGTTCTTTTGATGTAGATTTCCTACCACGGGCTATAATATAACCATACTGAATCAGAAAATCAATTGCCTCATCGATCCTAGCTGAGTACGGACCATATTTGTAGCCATAGAACCCAGGATTCTCTGTAGGAATGTCGAATTTTGGTGCAAATTCATAGAAAATCAAAAACAACATTTTCTGATAATGAGTTATACCAGCTATGTAATCATGGCCAGCATAGAGGAGGAGCAAACACCAGTCCTGCACAAATAAGAACAAGTGATCTTTGGAATAATCTTGAATTGATTGGAGCTGGAGGGCCGGAAATCTAACCTCATGACACTTTTTGCAAATCATATAGTAGTAAGAAAAACCATCATCTAACGTATGCAGAGATTTCTCCCATACGTGGTCATAATGAGATGTTTTTTTCTTATCACTATGTGGGTTCGACATGTTTTATACACCAACAGGTTTCTTGAACATCGTAACAATAATCCTCAAAGAGGATAATGCGGAATATCTGTCTGTTTTTCCTACTGCATATCTCTATATCTGTTTTTCTAAACTTTCTATGCTTTGGGCAGGGAACCGGATCATGAAGCATATTTATTATCTCAATGACATCTAATCCAAATTCTTCGAGGTGAAATTTGGCAGAATCTGTGAATTGAACGTATCTATCATTCCAACGGAAATCATCAGGATTGTAAGCAATGAATTTATTCAAAGAAAACACCGCCATAGCTTCAACACAGTCGACAAAACCTAAATCATCTAATCCTATGCATGATAGCATCTAAAAGAATATAACTCTTTTCCCTGGTGTTACTTTAATATTTTATCTGTTATAAACCACCATACCCCGTACTTAAGAGCCTGTCCCATAATTCCACTAATTATTAGTAGATTCGCCCCTAATTAAACCTATGGCATTTATCAACAGATTTCGCAACCAAAACTGGCTGTTTCCACCTAGTGTTTCAGATTTAATCGATGAAGATCACATTTGCAGACTCGTTGATGAGGTTATCGAAGGCATGGACTTCACAGAAATTGAAGAAAGATACGATGGCCCTGGCAGTCCTGCATATCATCCAAAAGTTATGATGAAACTCCTCGTTCAGGGCGTAATCGATGGAATTCTATCCTCTCGAAAGA
>JAXHTJ010000164.1:0-4355 GCA_034190245.1 Halobacteriota archaeon
GTTTTTATCCGCTTGTTCAGTTCATTAATACTCTCATGTTGTTGAATTGGGATCTGTTCTGGTTTGGACATGACATTAGATATGCACTATAAGTATTAAAAGTTTGGTGTTAGACTATAAATCGGCTAAAGCAGACTGCGCCAATGTGGTCTCAAGGTGAAGAAGGACGAATAATTCATTAAAATCATTCATTTTAAAGATCCCCTCTATATATAATTGATTTATCCATTATTATATTTATTGGATAAATGCTTTTATGTTATGATAGAGCATTGATCTGCATTAATGCTGTTATACCTACTTGGAAGGTTTTTAGTCATAGAGTATGACAGAGTAGATATATGTTAACTCGGCAGAAAATAGGAAAAGCTTAATACTTTTATGAAGAGTAAAGTAGGTTGCAAGATGACAGAAGATATTGAAGAAGCGGTGAAGAAAGCATTGGAGCATCCTGAAAGGAAGTTTATAGAGAGTGTTGACTTGGTGGTAAATCTCAAAAACGTTGATATGGGACAACCGCAAAACAGAATTTCAGAGGATGTGATAATTCCTAATGGTCATGGTAGGCCGATCAAGATATGCCTCTTTGCGGATGGTGAGATAGCCTTGAATGCAAAAGATCATGTCGATCTGGTAGTCCCATCAGAAGAGATTGAGAAGCTTGCCGAGGATAAAAGGACGGCCAAGAATCTGGCAAAAGAATATGATTTCTTCGTTTCCGATGCCCAATTTATGCCGCTCATCGGTAGAAAACTCGGACCGATATTGGGTCCCAGGGGGAAGATGCCAGATCCGATACCTCCTGGTGCAGACATCGTTCCGATATTGAGCAGATTCAAGAGAATGGTGAGAGTGAGGTCAAAAGATAAAATGACATTTCACGTCGCAATCGGACGAGGGAACATGCCTGCGAAAGAGATAGCCGAGAATATCGACGCAGTTGTAAATCGGCTTGAATCAATTTTAGATAGGGGCAGACAGAACATAAAGTCTATATACGTTAAGACTACTATGGGAGAAGCGATAAGACTGATGTAGGAGTAAACGATGGAGACACACCATACCACACACATACCAAGTTGGAAGAAAGAAGAAGTCGTCGAGATAAAGAATCTGACTGAGGGATCTCAAGTAGTCGGTATAGTTGGGGTCAGGGGGATAACGGCAAATCAATTGCAGATGATGCGAGCGGATCTCAAGGAGAATGCAACTCTGAAGATGTGCAGAAATAATCTTATACTGAGGGCATTTGGTGAACTGGACAGGGAAGATCTATCCGATTTCGTAGAGGATCAAACTTTACTGATCTTCACCGAGTTCGATTCTTTCAAGCTGTATAAGATGCTCGAAAAGACGAAAACACCTGCGCCAATCAAACCTGGTGATGTCGCTCCGAAAGATATAATCATAGAAAAAGGGCCAACATCATTTAAACCGGGACCGATAGTAGGGGAGCTGCAGAATGCAGGAATTCCCGCGGGTATAGAATCTGGTAAAGTAGTAATAAGGGCGACAAAGACTGTAGCAAATAAAGGTGACGTCGTTTCATCAAAGCTTGCAGATTTACTCCCAAGACTTGATATTTACCCGATGGAGATTGGACTGGATCTCAGAGCAGCATACGACAAGGATTTTATCTACACTCGTGAAACACTCGCGATTGATGAAGATAGGTATCTATCTGATATAACAAGAGCAACTCAAAACGCATTCAATCTGGCTATAAACGTCAGCTATCCAACGAAGGAGACGATAGATGTACTGATAAAGAAAGCATTTTTGGATGCGAGAAATGTTGCGATAAATTCAACGGTCTTCGAACCGAATGTAATGAAGGAGATAATTGTAAAAGCGTATATACAGATGCTTAGTATAAAAAAGGAGGTTGATAATGTGGAATATGTTTACGCAGCACTTTTGATGCACTCAGCTGGTAAAGATATCACCGAGGAGGGTGTAACCTCGATACTCGGAGCTGCAGATATTGAAGTGGATAAAGCAC
Source organism: Halobacteriota archaeon (assembly GCA_034190245.1). Classification (GTDB taxonomy): domain Archaea; phylum Halobacteriota; class Syntropharchaeia; order DAOWMC01; family DAOWMC01; genus JAXHTJ01. Next base: position 2,003 of record JAXHTJ010000164.1, read on the forward strand.
GAGCTAAAGCGCTACTATCCGCTCTCGAAGGCGTGGATATCGAGAAAGCGATTTCAGAAGCCGCCTTTACACCCGCTGCAACATCTGGTACAGCAGCACCAGCAGAAGGACCTGTTAAGGAGAAAGAAGAGAAGGAAGAGGAGAAGGAAGAGAAGAAGGAAGAAGAAGAAAGCGGAATGGAAGGTCTTGGTGCGCTCTTTGGATAAAGTCCAAAGGGCTTACAAAACCTTTTTATATTATTATGCTCACAATAGCTGGGTATGAGCATGGAAGAAGACAGAAGGGATCGTTTTTTACACGACTGAGTTGAGAGGGAAGACTGTACATATATTCGACACCACGCTCAGGGACGGGGAACAGGCTCCTGGTATCTCTTTTACAGATGAGGAAAAACTTGTTATAGCCAGGCAACTCGATAAACTGGGAGTTGATGTAATTGAAGCCGGCATGCCCATCGTCTCTGAGGATGAGAAGACCTCTGTGAGTATAATCGCAGCAGAGGATCTGAAGGCCAAGGTATGTGGCCTGGCAAGGGTATTGAGACCGGATATCGACGCTTGTATCGACTGTGATGTGGACCTTGTACATATATTTGTATCTACCTCAGATGTCCAGATAAACCACACGATCAGAAAAGAGAAGGAGGAGATTATTGATATCTCTGTGGAGTCTATAGAGTACGTGAAAGACCACGGGTTGGGCTGTCTATTCTCCGCTATGGACGCCACTCGTTCTGATCTAGACTATCTGATAAAGATATATAAAGCAGTAGAGGAAGCAGGTACGGACAAGATCAACATTCCAGATACGGTCGGTGTCATGATTCCCTCGGCGATGAAGACTCTCGTTTCACCTATATATGATTCTTTAAAAATTCCGATAGATGTGCACTGTCACAATGACTTTGGGCTTGCAGTTGCTAACTCTCTTGCAGCATGTGAAGCCGGAGCAAGGCAGATCCAGGTAACAATTAATGGAATTGGTGAGCGGGCAGGAAATGCAGACCTTGCAGAGGTTGTGATGAGCTTGCACTCGATCTATGGTGCAAGAACAGATATCAAGACCGAATATCTGGTCGAGAGCACGAAACTTCTCGATAGATTGACCGGGCTTCGGATACTACCCAATAAACCGATAGTTGGAGAGAACGCCTTCTCACATGAGTCTGGAATTCATGCGCATGGTGTTATTGAGAGAAGCGATACCTTCGAACCGGGTATCATGACACCCGAGATGGTCGGGCATGTTAGGAGAATCGTTCTGGGAAAGCATGCCGGGAAACACTCGGTGATAAAGAGGTTGGACGATATCGGACTTGTTGCAACTTCTGAACAACTCGATGAGATCTTGGCCAAGGTTAAGGAGCTTGGTGGTAAGGGAAAAGAAGTTACAGATGAGGATCTTTATGCCATCTCAGAGGTCGTCATAGGGGAGGTCTCAAGGGAGAAGCAGCTCATAGTACTGGATGAGGTCTCTGTTATGACCGGTAATAAACTGACGTCCACAGCTGTGGTAAAAGCAAAAGTCAAGGGTGAGGAACGTATTGGTTCAGAGACCGGGGTCGGTCCTGTGGATGCAGCCTTAAAAGCAGTTCAGGCGATCATAAAAGAGTTCGCAGTCATTACACTCAGAGACTTCAGAATCGATGCAATAACCGGAGGATCGGATGCACTGGCAGAAGTTGTTATCGGCGTTGAAGATGAGCATGGTAAGATAATAACAGCAAGAGGGGCTTCCGATGACATCGTGATGGCATCTGTGGAGGCGCTCATCAATTCAGTGAATAGGCTTATGATAGGGAAGGTTTAGGCGGCTCGCAGGAAGTCAATCAAGGTCAACTGGTTCTTTACAGTTCCGACACCTCTTTGCCCCCCTGAATAGTTTGTAACCACAAGAAGGGCAGTGGTAGCGTTCTTCCTCCTCTTCTACCCACTTCTCGGTTCCAAGCTTCCTTCTGGTTGGAATTGCACGTAAAATCACCTTCTTTCCGACAGGCAAAGGAAAGCTCTTGATAAACTTGCAGGGAAAATCATCGCATTGATGGCACCCAGCAATACCTCTTTTATCCGTACAGGACCTTATCGAACAGACCTGACAGTATACGAATAATTGATCAGAGAGGCATCCCTTGCACCTGATATCATCCACTTTTACACCGTACACTTTTGTCAGTCTCTATTTAAATTTGGTGTTATCATCCCTGTGTGCAATATATACACCACATACGCCGCAGTATAACCCACAAGGTGCTAACAGTTCATCTTTTATTTCCATCACTTGCTCATATCTCACCAAAACATGATCAGATTTTGGGTTCCAGATCTGCAAAAGTCTGCTACCCTAAAACCCTCAT
>JAXHTJ010000165.1:0-4315 GCA_034190245.1 Halobacteriota archaeon
AAAATCAATCGGGGTTGGTTGTTGAAGTGGGAGGGGGGTTACGACCAAGAATCAGCTGAAATTTTGAGGATATATGGTTGTAGGATGGGGGTTTTGATTTTTGGGTGGGAAAGGTGGGTTGTAACACTATTTATTTATACTATATTGAGGTAAATGGTCTTTGATGAGCGGAAAAGTTGCAGTAATAATGGGGTCAAAATCTGATATGCCAATTGCGGAAAAGGTAATTGAGGTTCTGGAGGAATCCGGTACTATATACGATCTACAGGTCATCTCTGCCCATAGAAATCCGGATGAACTGGACGAATACATCAAAAAATGCGATGCTCAGGTGATAATAGCGATTGCGGGCTTATCGGCAGCACTGCCAGGTGTCCTTGCTTCGAAGACTGATAAACCGGTTATCGGGGTTCCGGTCAGCTCAAAGTTGATGGGGATCGATGCACTGTTCTCCATCGTACAGATGCCTCCGGGGGTTCCTGTTGCAACCGTCGGAATTGATAATGGAAAAAATGCTGCACTTCTTGCAATTAGGATGCTCAGTATCTGAGATATCTACACATTACACATCCCTCATCAAATGCTGTAAATTATTGGGATGCTTCTGAAGATGTCCTATTCGTCTCACTCATATGTTATATTATTCTTCCCCAATCATTGTTTTAACAGAAAGCCAGCATCTACCTAAATAATTTTATCATCAGATTAACAGTATCAGTTGGCTGTTTGTATAATGTTTAAATATATGGCCTGAGAATATATATCAAAGGTGTGGTTTTATGGAGCATGAAGAAAGCTTTGAAGAGCTCATAAGAAGGTGGAAAGAGTTGGAAGATAGGACATCGGAAAATGCAGAAAAGATCATCGAGAAGACAGGAAGTAAACTTATAAAGCTGGTCTTTGAAGAGATAAGGCTCGATACAGAGAAGCATAAAATAATCCTTGAAAGATTGGAGGAGTTTAAGGATGAAGAGATTGACAGAGAAGATTTAAGATGCCTTGATTCTCTTCTTGCTGATCATGAAAGAATTGAGATGGAATCCATTGAGATTGGTAATCGACTTCTTACTTCTCTTAGGACAAGCAGCGTCATCAGTAAAATTATTTATCACCTGATAGACGATGAGCGCAAGCATCACGGGTCCCTGAAAGACCTTCTGCTGAGTATCTATATACCGGAGGAAAGTTTTGAGTACGTCTGAGTATCTTTAGAACATCTACACATTCTTCAGGTTCTTTATATCCATTCTCGGATCGACAAAAGTGAAGAGTTTTCCCATATTCTTATTCTTCATCAGGTTCTTTGAATGGATCTTCAGCGCCTCGTCATCGATATAACTCTCATAAAATACAACAGTGTTATCTTTCTCACATATGTGCGGGTTATAGACGAGAGTGGAACCCTTCTCACTTACCAGGATATCCTGCTGCAGTTCTTTCAGAGCTTTTGATAATTCATCGATTGAAGCCCCTTCTTTTATCTTTAAAGTAGCTATAAGGGATGGCATAATAGATACAGCATTCAACTTTTATTTAATTATTTCGATCTTCACAGTAGAGTTTTGCCAGAAGATTAAAAACTTATCTTTTCCAGCAACCTCTTTTCAGCCCATTTATCCTTAACCATCTCCTTCGTCTTCAGAACATGCCTCTCGACATGATCGAGTGCTATGTGGAATGCAGCTTCCTCCCCCCATCCCTCACCTTTTCCGACAAAAGAACCTTTAGGAGAGCTTATTTTTATTTTACATAGTACCAACGGAACGTCGTTGAACATCTGGCCATGATGCTTGAAATATATATGCATAACCCCTTGTTTCAGATATCTTTCAAACTTATCCGTGAACTTGGTCAGTTCTGAAACGATACGATCCATATCAGACGTTATCTCTCCAGAGAACTGGACGAAGAAGTTCATCTCCTCCTGCCCCATCCGAGATATAGCGCCGAGCAGGTCCGTCTTTGTAATCATCCCTCGCATACCGTCTTCATAGACTACAAGTCCGGTGATGCCACGTTCGATCATCTTTTCAACCGCATCTTTAACGGAATCGTCCGGTTTTATCGTTACCAAATTCTCTGACATTATATCTTTAACAGGCATACTGAGTAGAGGAAATTTATCATGTGTCATGGAACCTGTAGTCGGACGGTTTTTCGGTACGATGACTTTCATGAAGTCATGCACTGTCACCATGCCAGCCAACTTCTCTTTCGATAAAACAGGTAATCTGGATATCCCGTTCTCCCTGAATTTATTGACCATAGATGCGATAGTTTCATTCTCATCCACAGTTACCAGGTCTTCTGTCATCAACTCTTTCACGATTCGTTTACCAAACTCGGTCTTACTCATCAGATCAAGAACATCTTCATCCCTGACAACGCCCACAATCTTCGAGTTATCAAAGACAGGAACGAATTTAAGTTCATTCTCGAACATCAGTTTGGAAATATGGTAAATATCATCATTTATCGATGCTTTCGGTGATGCTTTTACCAGAGTTTTTATCTTCTCAGAAACATTTAATCTGGACCTTAGTATTATCCTCTGGGTAATGATTCCAACATATTTCTTACCTTTGAAGACCAGGAGCACACTTTTATCATCTTCTTCCCCTCTAAACATCGATAAGGCGTGTGATAAAGTCTCTTCAGCATCTATCTTTTCATAATTTTCGGATATTATATCTTCAATGCTCGTAACACTACCCCCCATATATATTTATAGGCATTATCGATATTATGGATTGTGGTTTATGGATGTTGATTAAAGGCCAATCCAGTGAACACCTAATCATAATTACTCTCGATACCTTTTACAAGTGAATAGAGGACTCTATTTATCGGTGTCTTTACCCCTACTCTCCCCCCCAGTCTCACTATTGCACCATTTATGGCGTCAATTTCAGTCTTTCTCCCCCGCTCGAAATCCTGGAGCATCGAACATTTGTTCTGGGCGGTTTTTTCTGCCACTTCTATCGTCTCTTCAATCAAACCTTCAGAGATGTTGATACCAATCTTTTCTGCAATCGAAATAGCCTCCTTTATGGCCTCTACCATCACCCATTTCATCTCCGGATACTCCAGAATCTGGCCATTCTTGATCTTTGCAAGTGCGGCCGGGGCGTTTATACCAACATTTATTATCAGTTTGTCCCATATCCGGCTGAATATGTCATCTGTTACTTCTACCGGTATTCCTGCATTTTGAAAGATCTTTGAGATTGTTTTTGTACGATCTGTTATGCTGCCATCCAGCTCACCTATAACGATTCTTCCCAGACCAGTGTGTTTTATATGGCCTGCTTCAATGAAAGTTGAGCCCAGAAAAGTGATTCCGCCCACAACCTTCTCCTCACCCGTAATCCCGGAAATCGCCTCTAAGTTACCCAAACCATTTTGAAGGCTTACAACTGTCGTATCAACATCGATAGGAATCTGCCTGGTTGCTTCTTCTGTGTCATAAGATTTTGTGGTCAATAGCACCAAATCTGCATATATCGGATCGGTAGACGCCTTTACTCTGATATTTTTTTTCGTTATACCGCTTATCTTGAGTCCATTTTTGCAGATTACATCAACGTGGGCGCTTCTTCCAACAAGCGTCACATCATAGCCACTATCTGCCAGAAGTCCGCCAAAAAGGCTTCCTACTGCACCTGCACCCATAACCATTATTGTAGGATTCGAGATCATATCTGGCCTTTCTCCCCAGGGGTAACTATTGAACTCATGACGTTAAAAGGTTTGATAAAAGGAACGCAATCTTAGCAGGCTGAAGTTCTTTTGGGAGTTGCTTTTGAGACTGGAAATTTTCTGATGGTGAATAAATCGCTCTTACGATTCGCTCTTGAAATACAGCAGCAGTCCCAAGATGACAACGATTACGATTATCACTCCAATTATCCACGCCCATTCAATAACTTGTGTTTCATCTTCAACTTCTGCCATAGATTCTGGTGAAGATATCGCCGAAATCATAAAAATTGATGCAATTGCCACAATGATAACTATAAGGCTTGCTATGAATCTTTTATCCATTTTATCCCCTCCTTCATAGTATTGGTATTTTTATCACCACACCCCACCTCGGTGCTCATCTTATATCTTATACACCACCTTCATGTAGACCCAACAATACCACATGTATATTAGGGATAATTGCAGATGTAATCTAATCTATTATAAACTTTTCTCCCATTTCAGTACTTCGGCAAGTAATATATTTATCCATCCTCTCCCTGATCTTTAATTAAATACAAACTAAAACAAAGAGGGGATGGACATTGAAGAAGATGGTTGCTAAATTATT
>JAXHTJ010000166.1:0-4142 GCA_034190245.1 Halobacteriota archaeon
AGATGAATGCTAAAATATTCCTTAATTACCTTAAATCACTCAAAAGGAAGTTCAAAAAGTTCATATTTTTCTATGATGGTGCTCCCTGGCACAGAACAAAAGAAATCATTGATTTTTTTTTTGAAATAAACCAAGATTGCATTGTACCAATACGTTTTCCAAAATGTTCTCCCGAGTTTAGTCCATTGGAAGAATGTTGGAGACAGGGAAGAAATGATATCATTGGCCCGATAGTTCCACACACGTTTGATGAACTAAAGAGGAACATATCAAAATATTACAGGACCAGAAGATTCAAGTTAGATATGATCAAATATTTATGTCAGTGAGTATGGTTAGGTGTGTAGCCTATAAAACACGGAAAGTTAGGCTATAAAGGATTGACTAAAAAGAGAAGTCACCCCATCAGCTTCGATAACAGTGCCTTCTGCGCATGCAGCCTATTCTCGGCCTGATCGAAGATAACAGAATGAGAATCACTCATTATATCATCCGTTATCTCTTCTCCCCTGTGAGCGGGTAGGCAATGCATTATAACCACATCTGAGTTCGCCTTTTGCATCAGATCCCTGTTTATCTGGAAGGGCTTAAACACTTTGAGTCTCTCCTCTTTTTCACCCTCGTCGCCCATTGAGACCCAGACATCGGTATAGAGCACATCGGCCTCTTCGGCAGCCTTTTCCGGATCGTTCACTATCTCAACCTCACATCCAAGGTCTATTGCCTTTGAGATGATCGCTGAGTCAGGTTCGTGCCCTTCTGGACATGCAACTGTTATTCTCATACCAGTGAGGACGCAAGCGAGTATCGAGGAGTTGCATACGTTGTTTCCATCACCTATCCAACCGAATTTTAGTCCTGCAAAATTTCCTTTCTTCTCCCTGATGGTCATCAGATCGGCCAGAGATTGACAGGGGTGCTCCAGATCGGAGAGGGCGTTGATCACGGGAACCGTTGCAAACTCAGCAAGCTTGCAGACAGACTCATGCTTGTAGGCCCGAATCATTATACCATCCACGTAACTGGATAAAACACGAGCAGTATCCTCTAAAGACTCTCCCCTTTCGAGCTGTAGATCCTTCCAGTTCAGATAGAGCGCATGCCCGCCCAGATCCGTCATCGCCACCTCAAAAGAGACTCTTGTTCTTGTGGACGATTTTTCAAATAACATTCCCAGACTCTTGCCTTCCAGGGGTTCGAAGACTTTGCCCCTCTTCTTCTTCTCTTTGAGATCCAATGCGGAGTCAAGCACACTAAAGATCTGTTCAGTGGTGAAATCAGACATGGATATGAAGTTCATTAGAAAGAAAGATAGACCCATTGGGTCTTATCTTTTATGATTGTGAAGATTGATGTGGAAGAGCAGGATGAAAAAGTATTTTTACTTGCCAGAGATCAATTGGCATATCTATAACCAAGGGATAAGTGATGTGCAACCTTACTGAGGAGATATTTTGCCTGGTAAAAGAATTTGAAGATGATACTCGGGTTAATGAGGATTTTAGAATTAAGATAAAGAGATCGCCAGGATACATCATCGGGACAACGAACATATACCCGAGGGAAGGTAGTGAAGAGGAGCTGTTTTTGAGCATTGCAGACCGCATCAAAGAGCATCTGATTAAGCATCTCAAAGAGTCAGGAGAAATACAGGTTCTCAAAGTGTCGTCTGGAGAAAATATAGATCTCGGGATCAAACAGGCCAGGATACTGGATGGAAGATTCTTTGAGATGTACTGCTACAAGTGTTTCTCCATCGTATTTTTACGCATCTGGTTGGAGGAGGGGATATTTATAAAGAAGAGATGGGTAAGTGTCGATGTAGACGAACTGATTTCGACGCCCTGGTTCAAGGACGAGGATTAGCACTTGCCTAATTCACATCAGATGAACAATGGTGCAAATACCAGTGCCACAATCGACATCAGCTTGATCAGTATGTTCAGTGAAGGTCCTGACGTATCCTTGAACGGATCGCCCACTGTATCGCCCACAACTGCATTCTTGTGTGTCTCGGATCCTTTTCCACCGAGGTTTCCTGCTTCGATGTACTTCTTTGCGTTGTCCCATGCACCACCTGCATTTGCCATCATCACGGCGAGCAGAAATCCAGTCACAATTGCTCCTGCTAAAAGCCCGCCCAAGGCTTCTGCTCCAAGCAAAACACCGATTACGACGGGGACTATCACTGCAAGGATCCCGGGAAGAACCATCTCCCTTAAAGCGGCGTTTGTTGATATTTTCACACACTCTTCGTAGTCCGGTTTTCCGGTTCCTTCCATAAGCCCCGGAATCTCTTTGAACTGTCTTCTAACTTCGTTCACTATCTTTGCCGCTGCCCTTCCGACAGCACCCATGGTGAGCGCTGAGAAGATGAATGGCAAAAGCCCGCCTATGAAGAGGCCTATCATAACGGTTGGATTGATTACACTTATCACCTTAAGATCCACCGCTTGAGTGTACGCTGAAAATAGCGCTAAAGCAGTAAGAGCCGCAGAACCGATGGCAAAACCTTTTCCTATCGCGGCGGTTGTGTTACCAACAGCATCCAGAGATTCTGCTTTTTCCCTGATATCAGATCCCATTCCTGCCATCTCGGCAATACCTGCAGCATTATCAGCAACAGGACCATATGTATCTGTAGCAAGTGTCATTCCCAGTGTGGAGAGCATTCCAACAGCAGCTATCGCTATGCCATAAAGACCTGCAAAGTTGTATGACAGATATATCGCCGCACAGACTGCAATCACCGGAACAATGGTACTGATCATTCCTACTGATAGCCCTTCTATTATATTTGTGGCAGATCCTGTCTGAGATACTTCAGCTATTCGCTCAATAGGCTTTGCAGAAGTATAATACTGTGTGATAAGGCCTATAACAATCCCTGCAACCAGACCGGATATCGTTGAGTAGAATATTCCCATCGCACCTGGCCCAAGGAGTGTCCAGATTAAGATAAATGTGATAACAGCCATCAGTATTGCTGCTGAAAAGACACCCCTATTCAAAGCTCCATGAAGATTCTCAGATTTACCTGTCCTGACGAAGAAACTCCCGATGAGAGACGAGATTATACCAACACCTGCCAGGATTAATGGGAGAGCTACAGCCTGACTCTCCTCGATTGCAAATCCGCCGATTACAACTCCTGTAAGGCCCAGTACCATCGTAGCAATTATTGAATCTACATAAGACTCAAAGAGATCTGCACCCATTCCAGCAACATCACCGACGTTATCACCAACATTATCAGCTATTGTAGCCGGATTTCTCGGGTCATCCTCTGGTATCCCTGCTTCAACCTTTCCAACCAGATCCGCTCCTACATCTGCTCCTTTTGTGAATATCCCCCCACCAACCCTAGCAAAAAGGGCAATGGAGCTGGCACCAAAACCGAATCCGAAGAGTAAGTTCGGATCCTTCAATAAGTAGAAGAGAATACTCACACCGAGGACACCAAGTCCGACAACACACATCCCCATGACTGCACCTGACGAGAATGCAATTCTAAGGCCAGAATTCAGACTCTCCTTACAAGCGTTTGCGGTCCTTGCATTTGATGCTGTTGCCACCCTCATACCGATGTTTCCGGCCAGAGCAGATAAAATAGCCCCTATGACAAATGTAACTGCAAGAGTTGTACCACCTTCAAGCAAAGCGGCCAAAACCACAGCAATCACGATAACAAATACAACAAGCGTCCTATACTCCTGGTTCAAAAAGACCATGGCGCCATCATGAATGGCCCTTGATATCTCTTTCATCTTATCTGATCCGATATCCTGCTTTGTTATCCTCAAAGTCAAAATCCCTGCAAATATTAAAGCAAGTACAGCCGAAAGTGGTGCTATTAACAATAATTCCATCTTATCCCCACCTAACGAAATTTACAAGGAACTCTTTCTGAGATATTAAATAGATTGTGGTTTGATGACTGGGCTCTTTTATCAATATTGCTTTGAAATATATAACTTCTAACCGAGATGAGATATGTTATTCATGGAACCACCAAACGATTTTGCGCTGTGTGAAGGTTACAACGGCGGAGAGTCTTTGATCCACATCAAATAATGACCTTGAATAAACAAGGTATGGTGTAGTGGTAGCTATTCACGACGACAGTAAAATTTTAAGTTTAA
>JAXHTJ010000167.1:0-4114 GCA_034190245.1 Halobacteriota archaeon
TTACACAATAAAGAAAAAATTAACTGAGGTGTAAGGTTATATTGTTTGAAAAACGTATCACATAATGAGTCATGGATCGAGCTTTCATCCACCTCTGGTTTCACTGTAACAATGGCAGCATGTCATTCACTGTAAATACTTATAAGTAGCATACTTATCTCGATAGGATCTACAAAGGCCCACCGAGTAGTAGGTCGTAAAGGGGTTTTATATACATTTAACGTCAAGAGAATATTAGGTAAAAAAAGAGGGCAAAATGGAATGGGGGAAAAGTTGGTCTGGGGTTGCTTGCTTCGGTTTAGAAGATGTTAATCTCCTCCTGGATTCAGTGATGAAGGAGCAAGGATTCGTATTCCGATCAAGAATTGAGGATCGTTTCTGGACGACACACTATCTGTTTGATATCTTAAGTCCGATTGAGCTTGAAATAAAGGTTTACGATTACTACGTACCCGGAACTTCTCACGATGTCAGCAAGATCTCAATAAAAACAGTCGACCAAAAGACAGAGAGCTATATCAATCAATTAATTATCGGCTTTGTCAATAGATGCCCGAGGAAACCATGGGAATTTGAAAAAGGGACTACCAAAGAAAAAATCGATTATCTAAAAAGAAATTGGAAGAAGACCCTCCTGCTTTTCATCCCCATCATTATTGTTTTATTTGCTTTCTTCTCTTCCGAAGGGCATTTGGCAGATCTTATCGACGATTTGTGGCTAATGATAATTGCCATTCTCTCCCCACTCTTTTTTGGAAGGGGTAGCAACAGCAAAAAGGCATGGGAGAGGTGGTTGAAATGAAGAAGAACGATATTGTCCGTAGACACTGTGAAAATGCTGTCGAATACGATCGGCAGATCCTCGAATATAGGTGGTTCGGAAGTGAAGCGCTCTTCGGTATGATCTTTGAGTATGTGAAGCCTGATAATCGTCTGCTTGGTATCGGAATTGGCACAGAACCTCGCTCATTGAATGAGTTGAAGATTTTGGTCTGGAGCGGATATGAAAAATCATCTGACCAGCTACCTGTTTCTATCACTCCTCCCTATCTTTGAGCTTCGATACCCAGATCCTTCGTTCTTCCACAATCTCTTGATACTCTTCTTTGATCTCTTCGATCAGTTCTTCATCCCACCCGCATTCCTCGATTATCCTGGCAAGAGCAGAGGGATCCAGCTTAGAGACATCCTCCCATCTTCCGGAGCTCTTTATGAGAGATACCAGCCTTCTATACTTCACCTCATCACTCGATTTCGATGGGTACCTAGGTTTTGAAGACATCCTGGCACGGAGCTTTGAGTCACTCCCAACGATAGCCTCAACTCCTTTCTGCCTGGCGTAAGAGAAGATATCTTCCCTCAACCGTTCACGCTCGGATTGTATCTCTTTCAATCGATTATTCACCTCGACGTAGCTGTTAACGAGCCTGACACCGTCGTCTCTTTTGAACTCACCTGGGCTTAGGGATTCAACCTTGTACATGTGTCTTCTCTTCGGACACATGCCCTGATACCCGCACCAGTTACATAGGGCAGACTCCTTCGGCTCGAACTCGGTAGCACTTTCAATCCTGCGGATCTTTGATACATACTCGCAGACCAGGTCCTCAAGGCTTTGTTCATCTCTTCTCGATCTCAGCTCTTTATCAAAGGTGAGATAATGCCAGACAAGATCCACATCGTAAACATCATCCCACATATCCCTGAGCGCGAGCTGGTACAGCGCCAATTGAGCATCTTTATCCACTTTTTTTTGCTCTGGTAGACTTGAAGAGGTTTTGTAGTCACGGATCTCGTATGTGCCATCCTGTCGCTGGGTCAATCTGTCGATAAATCCGATCATTTTAAACTCACCAAGTGTTATTTCAACCTTTTTTTCAAGCGCAATTGTCCGTTCTTTATCAAACGGGGTGTATCTTGTATAATACTGCTCGATACATTTTTTTCCGGTCTCTTTGTAGTTATCTGGTGTGTGGCCCTTCCTGACAATCTCGATGCCATCATGCCAGCCCTTATTCCATCTTGATATGAAAAAATCGATCAGATCGTCGAGGGTGGTCTCTTTCGACCTCATGCAGTCAGAGTACAACTTTTCTAAACTTTCGTGGACGATCGTACCCATAAAGGCCTCAATTCCTTCTGATTCTGTCTTAATCTTATCGATATACCGGTACTTGAATTGAAGAGGGCAGTTTTCGAAGGTATTTATCCTTGAGTATGAGTAGGTCGGCATGGTAACTTGTCAAAGGTTTACAAAGCAATTATATATAATGTTTTGTTTGACATATATCTAATAGTATCAGATGAAGAAGATAACAATAGTAAGGCCAAAAGATAGAATAGAGGAGTCGGTAAAGATCGTGGAAGCTTATGGATTTGAGGCCGTAGTCGCACCGATGATTGAGATAGTCGAAAGAAACGATCCTGAATTTCATGTATTCTTGAATAGATTGATGGATGATGCAGTGGATTATGTAATATTCACAAGCGTAAATGGCGTAAAGTTTTCATTGAAGAAGGTCGAAGATGAGGCTGGATTCATCGAAAGAATGAACAGATTGAAGATCATTGCGATTGGAAGACCGACAAAACTCTTTCTCGAAGAACGGGGCATGGCAGTAGATATCGTTCCTGAAGATTTCAGCTCCAGCGGCATAGTTACTGAACTCTCGAAAAAAGAGATTAAGGGCAAAAAAATCGAGGTGTTGAGAAGTTCCCATGGAAGCAAAATCCTGATAGATAAACTGAAGGATCTTGGAGCGAATGTTCATGAGGTGCAGGTCTACTCGATAACGATGGCTGGCGATCTTTTTAGACAGAAAAAAATGATTGAATCGGCTGTTAAAGGTGAGGTGGATATATTCACTTTCACAAGCAGGATGACTGTTCTTAACTTTCTTAAGGTTGCTGATGAAACCGGACTCAGAAAAGAGATTATTGATGTGATGAACAAAAAAGTAGTCTCAGCTATCGGAAGTCCCACAAAAGAGACATTGGAAGAGAACGGGATTAGAGTTGATTTTGTTCCTGATGAATTCACGTTTGAGGCTATGATCAGGGGGATAAAGACGATCTGTTGACAAGATCGTCTCTTCTCTTCACTTCGCAGTTAAAATTATCCGAAAAGTATTAAGCATGGTACATCTATTAACTCTAAAATTCTTAATCAATAAAGATGAATGGGTGAAAAAATGGATAGTGAAAAGATAAACGAGTTTGAAGAGATTTTTAATCCAAAATCGGTTGCTGTGGTTGGCGCCTCATCTTCTATGAAGTTTGGCAGCTTTTTTCTCAATTCTCTTAAAGGATTTGGATTTGAAGGGGCACTGTATCCGGTCAATCCGAAAGAGGACGAGATCATGGGGCTGAAATCTTACCCGACTGTAAAAGATATCCCCGGAGAAGTGGACTTCGTTGGCATCAGTGTCCCGGCAAAGTATGTCCCGGATGTTATGAGAGACTGTGCTGAGAAGGGTGTTAAGGCGGTGGAAATATTCAGTTCAGGGTTCAATGAGCTCGATGGAAACGGCATCGCTCTGGAGAAGGAGATAGTACAGATAGCGCGTGAAGCAAACTTCAGAATTATCGGTCCCAATTGCTTTGGTATCTACTGCCCTAAGAGTAAGTTGACTCTACTCCCTGGATACGATTTCTCCAAAGAGAGTGGACCTGTTGCTTTTATAGGCCAGAGTGGCGGATACTCTGCCGATATGTGTGTACGGGCGAAGGGATGGGGCATAAACTTCAGTAAGTTGATCAGCTATGGTAACGCAAGTGACCTGAACGAGACCGATTTTATAGAGTACTTCGGTTGTGACCCTGAGACAAAGATCATAACGGCTTATATTGAAGGTGTCCGTGGTGATCGTTTTGTTGAAGTTATAAGAGATGTTACGAAGGATAAGCCGGTTATTATATGGAAAGGGGGACTCACAAATAGTGGTTCAAGGGCGGTTGCCTCACATACAGGCTCTCTTGGTGGGCAGGAGATTCTATGGAAGGCTGTCTTCAAGCAGACCGGTGCTATTCAGGCAAGCAGTCTCGAGGAGATTATTGATACTACCCTTGCATTCCTGCACCTTCAATTAGATTGTGGCAGAAACGTCACAATACT
>JAXHTJ010000017.1:0-26744 GCA_034190245.1 Halobacteriota archaeon
TGTAGAAAAAGATAATACTATAGAGATCTAACAGTAAAATGGAGATTTTTGGTTTGAGTAATCCATTCCACAGAGGAGAAGAGAATAAAATATGCCATACGAAGAAGCAGAGTCAATAACCCCAGCCGAGATGTCAGCAATCGATATGAACTGTGCCTACAATAGGCTATTTATTCAAAGTTTGTGGAAAAAGATTATGGAATAAAAGAGATATAGAATAGAATAGTGGTTTTGTGGTATTATTTTAAATTTGAGGAACTGAATATTAAAATATAAAAATATAAAAAAATGATGGTTGTTGAGTTGAGGATAAAAAATGAAACGTGACATATCAAGTGAAATACGCTTTCTTCCAGATCAACCTTTAGAAGCCGACAAAATTAACCAAGAAAAGTTCGGTCATGATGGAATTGCAGAATCTCTAAAAAATATTATCTTAAATTGTCCGAATAAATTCACTATAGGCCTTTTTGGAAAATGGGGCGTAGGTAAAACAACAATAATTAATTTACTTAAAGATAATAAACTGTCAAATGAAGAAATTGCTATTGTGGAATTTGACGTGTGGAAACACGAAGGCGATGCACTACGTAGGACTTTTTTAAAGGATATTGTAAAACAGTTAAAGGAAACTGAACAGTTATCGAAAAACTATGAATTAACTGATAGACTAGATAAACAAATTGTAAGAGAATTTGAAAATGAAATTGGCTTAGATGATATACTGAAATTGGCATATCCCTTCGGTTTGATAATTTTGAGTTTGATAGTAGGCATAGGCTTGGTTATGCATTTCTTTTGGCCTCAGTATCTTGGTTCTTATGTTTCTTATATATTTGGTGGTACACTAACCGCAGCTATATTGGTTTGGATTTTAGAGCAGGCACTAACTACTGAAACAACAACCGAATCATTTGATCGTTTTCAAGACCCTCATGAATTTGAAAGCGAGTTTAAAAAAATCGTTCAGAAGATCCCCAAAGAGAAAAAGCTACTTGTTATAATAGACAATCTGGATCGAACTCGTCATGAAAAGGCTGTTGAACTATTATCTACCATAAAGACTTTTTTAGAACAGGATAGGTGCATCTTTCTCATTGCCTGTGATGACGAAGCTATCAAAAAGCACCTAGAAAGTGTATATCTCAAAAACTCGGAAAAGGAAGAAACCTCTGAAGATAAGGAAAAATTAAAAGATGGAAAGAATGAATTATGTTTTGACTCTGATGAGTTCTTACGAAAATTTTTTAATGCATTTATATGTATTCCAGAATTCATTGATTCTGAACTTCTGAGTTATACGGAGGGGTTGCTAGAGGAAACAAATGTTGAAAAACTTAATGATTCTAATGTTGTACATGTGATCACCGCAGCCTTTAGGGACAACCCAAGGCAGATTAAACAGTTCATAAATGTCTTAATTTCTCAATATCTTCTTGGAAAAGAAAGAGAAGAAGGCCAGAATCTTTTGATCAAAGAAAAAGGCACAATTACGAATAACCTTGATTTCTTAGCAAAACTTATGGTCATTCGCCAAAAATGTCCTAATGCATACAAAAAAATCGAGCAAGAAAAATTAAATTCTACAGAGATTAACGGGTTAGGCGAGGATTTCCCTAAGCTAAAAGACTTTTTGGACTCAACAACGATAATTCCTGAAATTGAAATAAAAAATATACGACCTTTCATTTATCTTAAGCAATCGGAAACAGAAATAAGAATTCCAGATGAATCAGACTTAAGTGATGCATTATCGTTCAGCAAGCAAGATGTTGTTAACAAAATATTTGGGTATGTTTCGGAATATCCAAATCTCTTGAAGGATTATGAAGTATTTATCATAAGTCTTCTAAAGGATAATAAGTCCCGAACAAATACATTGTTTAATATAGTTTCATCCTCTCTCAATGCTTTAAAAGAAAATTCTTTAGATTTTTCAAGTAAAGAATACTACAATAAGGTTGCGGAACTTTTGGGTAGAAACTTACCCGATAAACTGCATAGATTAAGCCCTTCATTAGTATTCGATCAAGTAATTGGTCGGTGTGACAATCAATTTGTGCCCAATATTGTATCTAAATATGTAGAAATTTTGAGCGGTCAAAGCTCCGAAGACAAGACTCCAATTACCTATGAATGGACAATTGAAATATTCCAAGTGATTGTTAATTGTGCAGATTTATTCAAAGAGAAGGGAGAAATATCAAAAGCATTGGCTGAAACTTATTATTCTAATATTGAGATATTGTCACTGTTTACAGATGAAAATGTCCAAAAAGATTTTATCTCAAAAAATGTTCTTTCTAAATTTATCTCTACCTTCTCTGAGGGGGACATAGATAATAAGGAGGATCTTAATAATAAAATTCAATTACTTTTGGATTTCAAAAGTGTTATGACATCAAATGAAATTCAAGGAGTGGTTAATAAATTTAACAAACTTTTGGCAATTGAGATCAAACAAGGATTTCGAGAAGAAAAAGAGAATTTCTTGAGCGGGATTGAACGTATTCTCGATAATTATCACGAATTTGTAGCTGAAATTGAGGATAAGAATGAGTTAGCAACTTTTGCAGATAATATTAACCAAGGAACTAATGCCATTAGAGATTGGAATCAAAAGAAAATTTTTGTATTTACTTGCTTATTGCTAAAGAAACTTTTGAGCGATCCTCAAAAGGCGAATATTAATGATTTGATAACAAATTTCTGGAATAATACTACTCCAGAAGGCATCGAATATGTATTAAATAAACTAACTGATGGTAAAAAACAAGAAGTATTTAGTGAATATTGGGACACATTCCAGAATAGATCTGCGAATGACAAAGATATATTCGATAATATCTGGCCATCTTTGCAAAAAGAAAAACAGAAGAATCTCTTTCAGCGTGTAATAAACTCAAACAATTATCAATGGGGGTTAGATAAGCTCAAAGAATTAGATTATAAAATAGATTTTGGTAAAAAAGAAGCTGTATCTATTCTTTTGGACAGGGTGGAAGGTGTGTTACTTCCTGAAAGGAATGTTTTTTACAAAGCGATTAATGCTATGAAATGCGGCACTGATGTCAAATTAAGAAATAAATATGCCACTCAATTAAAAACCCTTTTGACAGGTGCGGATGAGAATTCTCAGAAAGTGGGGTACAATGGTTTAAAAGAAGCGAAATATCTCTCCGAAACTCATAAAAGAGATATTACACGTAAGGTTATTGAGTGGCTTAGACAATTGAGTCCTATAGATTATACATATCACCATTCTATTAGGAGTGTAGTTTTAAACTGGGACGTACTACAATCAACACCCCAAAGGGACTATATTGATCTAGTTTTTGACAAATTTATAAAAAATAGCTCGGATATGGATGATATCAGATTGGGTCTAGAGATAATATATGAAATAAAACCAACATATAATGACTATAAAACGTACTTCGATGACATACTTGTACGAATTGAGGGAGATCAGAATAACGATATAAAAAATAAAATAAAAAATGGATTATTAGAAATAAAACCTGATAGTCTCAGTGAATATGACAAAGAGTTTTGGACAGAACTTGAAGATGTTGTTGATCAAGGAGAAGAATAAACCAAATAAAACCGAAACAATGACAACAGACAAGATGTCAGAAATTGATATCGGAAAGATAAAAGAGATTTTAGCAAGCCACAAGGATGAACTAAAGAATCGCTTCAAAGTTAGAGAGATTGGAGTCTTCGGTTCCTACGTGAGGGGCGAGCAGAAAGAGGGGAGCGATATTGATCTTTTGGTTGAGTTTGAGAAGGACGCTGATCTTTTTCATCTTACAGGACTATCAATATTCCTTGAGGAGACGCTGAACCACAAGGTTGATGTGATCTCCCAAAAATCCCTGAGAGAAGAGCTGAAAGAATCAATCCAAAGAGAGGCATTGTACGTATGAGGGATTACACACTTTACCTGGGCGATATGTTGAATGCGATGGATAGTGTGGAAGAGTTCGTCGGGAAAATGAGCTTTGAAGAGTTTGAAAATGACGATAAAACATCAAGCGCGGTCATTAGAAAATTTGAGATCATTGGAGAAGCTACAAAACGCATACCCTATGAGATAAGAGAGAAATATCCTCAGATCCCGTGGAAAGAGATGGCAGGTATGAGGGATCGATTGATCCATTTCTACTTTGGTATCGATTATAATTCGGTCTGGAGAACTATAAATGAGAGAATACCGAAGGTAAACCTCAGATAAAAAATGTTTTGGAAGATTTAAAGAAGTAGGCTTAACAAGAATATCCGATTTAAAAAGGTGCTATAATGAAGGGTCAAGATTTCATAACCTCAGCCGAGATGTCAGCAATCGATATGAACTGTGCCTATCACGGCCTTTCGAGCATCCAGCTGATGGAAAATGCCGGTGATAGTATAGCAAAGGCGGTAAAGAGTAGGTTTGTGGGTGGTAAGGTTGTAATCTTTGCCGGGCGTGGAAATAACGGTGGAGATGCTTTTGTTGCCGCAAGGCACCTGAAAGGCTTCGAAATTGAGATCTTGCTACTCGGATCTTCAAAGGAGATCAGAACAGATGAATCAAGACAAAATTTCGAGATAATAAAGAAGAGCGATTTCAACCTTAAGGAGATCCGAGATTCATCTCAGCTAAATGAAGATCTATTAAAAGACTCAGACATTATAATCGACGCCATCTTTGGGACAGGGATACGGGGCAGTATTAGAGAGCCTGAGTCAACAGCCATTGATCTTATAAACAGTTCGAAGGCATTTGTTCTTGCAGTAGACGTTCCATCTGGCCTGGATCCTGATACGGGATCAGTGTCAGAGGATAAACAGGTCGAAGCAGATCTTACAGTCACATTTCATCGGATGAAAAAAGGGCTAATTGCACCCTCCGCTTCAAAATATGCCCATGAGATAGAGATTGCTGATATAGGTATTCCAGGAAAAATTGAGATGTTAACAGGCCCGGGGGATGTGAGTTTAATATTGAAAAGAAGGTCAGACAGTCACAAAGGGGATAACGGAAAGGTTCTTGTCATTGGCGGTGGCGCTTATAGCGGAGCGCCTGCACTCAGCGCACTTGCTGCGCTGAGAACAGGTTCTGATTGGGTGACTGTTCTGGTTCCGAAAAATATTTACCCAATCGTTTCATCGTTCTCACCAGATTTGATCGTTCGATCTCTATGCTCAGATATACTGACTGAAGCAGATTTACCCTTTATATCAAAACAGATACCTAAACACGATGCAGTTGTCATAGGTATGGGTCTTGGGAGTGAAAAAGAGACGATAACTGCAACAAGGTCGATTATTGGAGAGTGTGACAAGGTTGTTGTCGATGCAGATGGTCTTTATGGGCTGGATCTTCCGGTCAAGAAGCAACGGATGATAATAACGCCCCATGCAGGAGAATTTTCTAAGATAACGGATCTGAGAGTTCCTGATGGAAGAGAAGAGAGGATCGAATTTTTGAAAGACTTCTCAGGGAAGAATAAATTGACGGTTCTTTTGAAAGGAAGTGAGGATATAATCTCAGACAGCCTTCATACAAGAATTAACAGAACTGGAAATGCAGGAATGACCGTTGGTGGAACAGGGGACGTCTTATCAGGGATCGTTGGTGCGCTATTTGCCATGACCGACAATCCATTTTACGCTGCTAAGGCTGGCGCATTCATCTCTGGAAGAGCCGGTGACATTGCATTTGAAGAGTATAAAAATGGATTGACCGCCACCGATGTCCTTGAGAAGATACCGGAAGCGATCATCTGATCAATCGATCTATTTCTCCTTGAATGGGAACAATGCAATCGCACTGACCAGGTCGTTCTCCTCCACTCTACCATCCAGAACAGCCAAAAAGGAGACGTAATCAACTGTTCTACCATTTTCAATTCTCTTAATATCGGCCCCGCCCATCGCAATTGGATGCCCCAGACCGTGACGAGCATAGAACGACTGGACAGCGTAGTAATTTGGTGGTATCTCCAGCGTGTGGATCTTTAAGGGCTTTACCTCTCCTGCTTTGAACTCTTTCGTCTCGGCCGCAACCATCGGTAAAAATTGCACCTCTTCACCCACATCGTATTGAGCGTTGAGTATACCAACCTCTGCTTTTCGGACAACTTTTTCTCCTTCTCGATTGACGACTCTTACTTCTTTGAAGACTTCCGCTCCTTTTATCTGGTAGACAGCAATATCTTTTGGTGCCTCTTCCATCACCCTCTGGCTCACTTTATCATACGGCATCATGATTATGCCGATCTTGTGTCTCGTAGCGTACTTCAGTATCTCTTTTGACGGCTTGCCCTTCACCATCTTTGTACTCACATCTCTTCCAATTGTCTCGGAAGCTTCTGAAAAGAACCTCTCCGCCATACCCTCGATATTCAATTCAGTCAGGTTTGTCCCCTCGATCCTGTCCCTGATAGCGCCCAAAATGGTGGGCGAAGACCGCATGCTCTCATCAAATATATAAAGTAGGTGCACTTCGGCATCTATACCCTTTACAAGCTCTGCAGTCTTCTTGACAGGCCTCTCATAAAGAGAGGGAATATAAGTTGGTACTAATATTTTTATCATCTTTTTTCTACCATTGTATCATGGAAGCAACAGCTTTAAATCTTCTCCACTTACCACAAGGTTAAGTAGACTTACCTCTTCAACTACCCCCAGGATATTATCAAGGTTCTCGGTCTTCTTTCTCATTGCAAGCTTGCGTACAGCTTCTACATTCTCTTCTGATAGTGCCTTAGTCTCAATAACACCGGCTTTTACTGCACCATCTAGGAGTTTCTTACCTTCATCTGTTCGTACTATGACTGTGCTCCAGCCGCTTTCAGATCCAATTGACCCTACAGAGATATCCGCAAACTCTGCTGAAAAGTCGAAGCAGACCTTGCACCCATCCCTCATAGCACTCTTCATCTCCTTGATCGGCATTGTAACTTCACCATCTTTTGTGTAGGCATAGAACTTGCCTTTGGATATATCAAACTTTGTTACATCCTCTATCTTGATCCCATTCTCGGATAACTTTTTCATCAATGCATCCCTATCAAAAGACTCGGTACACATTAGACCAATCAAGAGTTTTACACGATCTGCTCCGACATCGAAGTTTCTCGATTGTTGAATCTTCCTCATCGCTTGAATCTGGCAAGGAACGCCGACAAAAGCGATCTTTTCGCATCCTTTATCAAAAGCCTCTCTGACACCGAGTAGAGTGGGGGAAAGAGTATACTTCGATCCAGCTCCAGATATTATCTCCCCTTTTGTAGTCGCAACAATTGCTTCCGGAGTCCAAGCCTCTGATTCTGATTTTTTGGAGACCACTGCCGAGTCTATAATGTCCTTTCCGAGCGCAAAAGTGAGTAGAGCAGTAGCAATTCCTCCATCCTGTGATTTTTCTGCAATTTTCTTATCCTTAGTTCTTGCTGTAACTATCTCATTGTAACATCCAAGCGCTTTATCCTCTCTGACCCCTCCAAAGATTGCCCTATCCATCTCAAGTATTGGGAAGAACGTCCTTGGGCAAAAATCGTAACATGCTCCATGTATCTCGTAACATTTCTCTTTAGTTATCGGTCGCCCATCTTCATAATTTATATATTCAACACAGAATGCACCGCATGCACCGCAATAGCAACATATGCCCTTGTATATCACTTCGGCTTCCAGATCATATATATTCCCTCTTAGCATTCCTTTTTGCATCATATCTCATCAACTCCTCTTATATACACTACAGCTTTTGAAAGGCTTGTTTGTGTCATCCCTCCAGATTATCCAGTTCTTTCCAACTTTCTTGATGTTTAACATCTTCTCCTGGGACAACTCCAGAACATTGGTCTTAACAGTCGCCCAACTAACACCGATCTTCTGGGCTATCTCACCTATCGACATAGGCTGCTTCTCCTCGCACATAAGAGCCAAAATCTTCTCTTTTGTTGAGCTCATCATTAATACCAATGTTACGATATATGTTAACATCAGTGCTAATATATAAAAGAATTGTTATTTAGATATCATCGTCCTCAGTGTATCCCCGGCTCTTGCTGCAGCATCTGAAACTTCACCTAGATTCTTGACGACTTCATTGAGGTGGTAAACACCTACAGCGCCCACCTTCTCTTCTGAAGCGAAGATCTTCCTGCCCAACGAAAGTCCCATAATATCAATCTCATGCTCCAGAATTTCTACCGGTAAAATAAGATCCAGAGCATTTTCTACATCCCTCTCCCTGAATGATGTAGCAAGGATTGGCTCTATCTCATCCACAATCTTCTCGTATTCATCCACGGCTTTGATGGTTTTTTTGGTCATTTCCATAAGATCTTCCTTTATATCTGAAGAAAGGTCATATCCCCCTCTCAGGGTCATCGATTTTGCGACGTCCCTGGCAGAATCCGGGATAGAGTCCTGTGGCTTTAAAAAAGTTAAAAGATCCTGCCTACTGACGGGTAGTAGCACAGAAGATGGCAACCTATTCCTGATACTCTGTTTGATCTTATCTGCTTCGTGCTCTAAATTTGAGATTTCATCGGCAATCTCATTCACACGTTTCATGTCCCCATCGCAGAAGGCCCGGACCAGCTCTTCCAATTTATGAACCGTTTCATTACCCTTCACTGCATGCTCATATACCAGCTTAAAAGGAGATTTGGCATACAATTTATCGACCGATCGGATGTACTTTCTCATATTACCACCTCAATTATTCCAAGATATATTATCATCGAGATAATCATCGCCACCGGGACAGTGAGCAACCACGAATAAACTATATTCCTTATAACATTTAAATTAACCGCCTCAAGACCCCTTGCAAGTCCGACACCTATAGTCGATCCCACCAGTACATGCGTTGTCGATACCGGTAGTCCCAGGTAGGAGCAGGCGATTACAGTGGTGGCGCATGCAACATCTGCTGAAAATCCCCTCGTTGGTGTCAGGTCTGTGATCTTCTCGCCTATTGTATAGACGACTTTGTACCCCCATGTAGATAGGCCTATGACCATCCCAATACCGCCTAAAACGAGCAACCAGATTGGTATCACCGTGCCCACAAATCCCATGACAACGGAGACCGGGCCTATGGCATTTGCAACATCATTTGAACCGAAGGAGAACGCCTGGTAACAAGAAGAGCAGATCAGAAGGTATCTGAAGATTCCCTCTAAAGAAGCTATACTCTCTGCTCTTTCAATAAATGTTCGGCGTATTGCGGAAAAAATTATAAATCCCAAGAACATTCCAGAAACAGGAGACAATATCCAACTCAATACCACCTTGAGTAGCACCACCCATGCGATATCATTTAGTCCGATGGTTCCTCTAAATGCCGATACCAATCCAAATCCGAGCATTGCACCAACAATAGAATGCGATGTCGATACGGGAAGATTGAAGTATGTTGCTGTAGTAATCCAAAGCCCTGCAGCAATCAAGGCTGAAAGTGCACCAAGAGCGGCCAGATACGGATCTATATCAGTTATTGGAACGATACCCTTCCCCACAGTTTCAGTAACTCTGGACCCATATATCACTGCTCCTAGAAAGTTCATTATCCCAGCAAGAATAACAACCTGTCTCAGGTTCAATGCCCTGGCACCTACGACATCACCCATTGAGTTTGCAAGGTCATTGGCACCGATGTTCCACGCCATGTAAAAAGCTGCTATTAGCCCCATAATCGATAATAAGCTAAGGCCAAGAAGCATCTCGAACATCATGCTAAGGTAGCTTTCCACATATATATAATTTACTAAAGGAAATATATATTATATCAATAGACTATATATCTACTATATATTAATATGTAAATATTCTATTCTTCTTTCAACTCATCGATCTCTTTCATCAGACCTATAGCCCTCTTTTTATACTTAGATCGAATTTTTTCGTATCTGTTTTTTGATATATTACCGGCTTTAAATTTGCCCTCTATCTTTGCAATTTTTGAAAATTCTTTCTCCTTTTTATCCTCAAGACGACCTATTCTTCTCTTCCCCCTAATGCCATCTATTAGAAGCGGATACGCAAAAAATATGCCGACAACAGCAACAAGTGAAACCGACCATAAAATATAATTCTGGTCCTCACTCTCCCTTTCTTGCAGTTGAATGCTTCTTATCACAATGCTTAAAGGTGAGCCTGCCTCTATTTTACTCCCACCCAACTTATTGAAATAAATACCATCAATCTGTTCGATCTTTTTTTCACCTAAACCTTCGCCGATATCTACCTGAATGCCTTCTCTTACTTCGACAAAGAAATTCAGTGAACCGGTGTCATAGGCAACCATCCTTTCAAATGGTACCTCTGTAGCCTCTGTATCTTCAACATCAAAATCAATATGATAACCTACCTGGATTCTGTACTCCTCTCCCGGTGGGATGGGGGCTCTTGGGTCGAAGAGTATGTAGCTATTAAATTCCTGATAACTATCGTTTTTGATCGACAATTGGAGACCATGACGACCTTCAGGAAGGTTCAATCTCAACATACTGTTGTTGAATACCTCATCCCCATCATTTCTGTAATCCAATATCTCTACAACCTCAAGCGCTTCCTCAAGCGGGGCAACTAATATGCTGTGTCTGTTTACAACAATATCTTCATCACTTTCAGTGGTCTGATAAACCTCAAAATCGTATTCTTCTTTTGTTCCATCAACATATCTGTTGTACTTGACCCCCTGATACTCGAATTCTATGAAATAAAACAAACTCTCGGCATCAAATCCATCGAATCTGTACGTACCGTTTTCATCCGTCACCGTCTCAGAGACTTTGACAAAGTCACCCATCTGGTGTTTTAGAAGTAATATAGTTTGATTGGTGATCGCCTCGTCATTTAAGACAACCTTTCCATAAATCGATTTTACTTCTTCTTCACTCGCAATGACCTGCAGTGTAAGTAAACTGGAGAACAAAAATAGCAGAAAGATCACTGAAATCGATCTAATTAATTTTGCTCGACTCACTTTTTACCCTCTTTGAACTTTCTTAACTCTTCTTCAAATCTCTTATCATACCTGGCATCTTCCAAGGATTTTTTCTTTGATATTTCGTCGTCAACTTTACCCACGTCCGGTGAAAGCGCAAGTAGCGTCCCTAAAAACATTATCAGGGTTCCAAACCAGATCAGGCTTATAAGAGGAAGGATTTTAACCGAGAACACGCCCTGACCATTCACGTAATTTTCATAAAAAAAATCAAATCTATTATTAGCCTCTGGTCCATATATTATATAGATGTCTTCAAAACCGGTACCATAGATATATACATTCCCCTTAACTCCCCATTTTGTAAATCTCTCAACTGATGGTGTTGCGGTGCTGGTTCTATCTCCATCTTTAGTTATATCCATAATCGCGATATAGGATTCCTTATCGGATGTGCTGTTTGTGACGGTTCCCCCATATGTGAATGCATATTCGTCCATCTCGTAAGATTCACTCAGTCCAAGAATGAATGTCTCTTCATTATCATACACTGATGATCCTATTATACCGATCACCATTATAACAATCGCCAGATGAACTACGTATCCGCCATACCTTCTATGGTTTCTACCGATTGCATTTAACAGGTTACTCAGTGCATATTTATCTTTAGACCTTGAAGCCTTCAGAAACTCAATACCGTGAGTGGAGATCGTGAATACACTTATGAATACCGTACAGACTGCATAAAAATGCACGATCCCGTGTGCAAACGCAATTATTGATGCAATAATCGATAGGATGATCGGAAATATGAATAGCTTCTTCAATCTATCCGGAGAAGTCTTCTTCCAGGCAAGTAGTGGGCAGATACCTATCAGAAGGATGAGAAAACCGCCTATTGGTACTGTTATGTTGTTATAGTAATCTGCTCCAACATCGACTTGAAAGCCCATCATAGCCTGTGAGATGAGTGGGTAAAGCGTCCCCAGCAAGATTACAAGAGTCAAGACCACGAATATCAAAATGTTGGTTAGAAATGTCGTCTCTTTGGATAGAAGCGATTCGTAGAGCTCCCTTCCTTCTAAATTGCGAAGTTTCAAAAAGAGAAGTCCAAGCGAAGAGATGAGAAGAACAGCGATGAATCCTAAGTAGATAATGGAGGATCCCGAATCTTCGAATGAATGGAGGGGGGACGCCCCGCTTCTCGTAAGAAATGTCCCATATATAATTAGAACGAAGGTGAAGATGGCAAGAAGGATATTCCAGACCTTCATACCACCTCTCTTATCCTGTATGATCATCGAATGAAGAAGTGCCGTGCCGGTTAACCATGGAAGAAGTGAGGCGTTCTCAACGGGATCCCATGCCCAGTAACCTCCCCATCCAAGTGCATGGTAAGCCCACCACCCACCGAGGGCAATACCAACTCCGAGCGAGATCCATGCAAATAATACCCAGCTACGTGCACGTTTTATCCAGTTATCATCACCGGTAAGAAGACCTGCCATAGCAAACGCAAAAGGTACAGCGAAGCCAGCATAACCAAGAAACAGAACCGGTGGGTGAATCACCATGCCCGGATCCCGGAGTACAGGATTCAGGCCATAGCCATCAGGAGGCAAATACTCCAGTCTCTCAAATGGATTTGAAAAGAATATCAACAAGATTAAAAACGCTATATTAATCCCGATCAAGATCGTTGCGGCATGCGAGGTATTTTTATCATAATACCTGGATCCTTTTACTACGATAACTATCAAAATAGAGCTGATCCACGCCCATAAAAGAAGGGAACCTTCCTGACCTGCCCAGAATGCTGAAAATGTATAAAACCAGGGCAGATCGCTACTCGTGTAACCGAAAACATACGCATTTTGAAAGTCACGAGTAAATAGCAGGTAAAAGAGCCAGATAGAAGCAACTGTAAAGAGTCCGCATATCACAATAACTCCACTCTTTCCGACCTTAAAAAGCGCCTTTAGCCCCGTTTTCTGTCCAATTGAATAGGCAAGAACTGTAAGTATGGACACGATCAGGGCCATGATTAAAGAGATGTGTCCGATCATTTATTCCTCGTTTATGTCGTAACTTTCATCAGGAGCATATTTGGAAGGGCATTTGACAAGAATCTCGTCGGCCTCAAACACCTTATCTTCTGAGTAGATCCCTGAGACCACGACCATCCTGCCGGCTTCAAAATTATTCGGAGCCGATCGGGGGTATTCAATATCCATCATCTCTTGCTCATCGGTCACTTTAAAGGTTAACAGCATATTATCCCTGTCCCAATCGATCGATCCATCCACAACAGTCCCATTGACGTGATAAGCTCTTCCCATCGTCTCATCCCCGCCATTAACAAGGTTGGTGACAGTTATATAAGGGGTGACAGAACTCTGGAGGCTGTATATCGCTGCAATTAATGAAACAACTATGACGACAATTCCCACAATAAGTTGAGTTTTCTTTGCCATTCTATACTATTTTCTTTAGTTTTTATTATATATAAAGCATGCTTTTTTTAAGATTGGATGACCCCTTAGTGCAGAAGAGAAAGATTTAAATCGGATGAATATAATCTATTAGGGGTTGTGAGAGGGGTCCGGTCTGCCTTCGTATGATATGCAACAAGCGATTAAATCAACTGATATTTTGGGTGGTGATAGCAAAGCAAAGCGAATTGTTTTTATTGTATGAAATTGTTTAACGATTGCTCCTTGAAAGGGGCTCGTAGCTCAGTTAGGTAGAGCATCTGGCTTTTAACCAGGTGGCCAGGGGTTCAAATCCCTTCGAGCCCGTTCAGAGGGTTCACTTGGTGGACCCTTTAATAGATCCAATGAGAGGTAACCTTGCACATGGAAGATACGGAAGAATTTAGCATTTTAGATCACACGATGGTTCCATTACACGAAATACTGTCCGAAGACGAGGTTGAAGAGGTTTTAAAACTTTATGGTATAAATAAGGGGCAACTTCCAAAGATGAAAACCTCAGATCCTGTGTCCAAACAGATCGGTGCAAAAGCCGGTGATGTTGTAAAAATCACCCGAAAAAGCCATACGGCAGGTAAGTCTATAGCCTATAGGTTGTTGATTAAGTAAAAAACGTTAGGGGTTGAACTGTGATAGATAGAAGTGTTTTATCGAGAGCTTATTTTATGAGAGAAAAAGTTGCCAGACACCATATCAACTCGTTTAATAACTTCATGGATGTCGGGATTCAAAAGATTGTTGATGAACAGGGTAAGATTGAAACTGATATCGATGATGAAGATGCGATGGGTAAATACAGGGTGTATGTAAAACTAGAGAAGACGAGGATCGGGAAACCGAAGATTAAGGAGGCAGACGGTTCTCATGGAGTCCTGTTTCCCTCTGAGGCCAGACTCAGGAATATAACTTATACCGCACCAATTTTTCTCAGTATGACTATAATTAAGGAATATTATGAAATAGATGAGATTGAACATGAAAATGAGGCAGAAGTGCAGATTGGTGAGATGCCAATAATGCTGAGATCGCGGGCTTGTAATCTGGAGGGGCTAAGTACGGAAGAGATGATCGACGCCGGAGAAGACCCGCTTGATCCTGGTTCATACTTCATAGTTAATGGTACGGAACGTGTAATAGTAACGCTTGAGGATCTTGCTCCAAATAAGATATTTGTCGAGTTTAATGAACGATATGGTGATCGTATAGAGGTCGTCAAAGTCTTCTCTCAAAGGAAGGGATACAGGGCTTTGACGATAGTTGAGAGAAATAGAAAGTCGATACTCGAGGTCTCTTTTCCGTCGATATCCGGGAGATTAAACTTCGTGACTCTTGTCAGGGCGCTCGGACTTGGGACGGATGAAGAGATCGTAAATGCAGTATCAGATGATCTGGAGATTGCGAAGTTCATATTTGAAAATCTTGAAGAGGCAGAAGTTGAGACGACAGAGGAAGCTATTGAGAAAATAGGAAAAAAGGTTGCAGCGGGTCAAACAAGCGAATATCAACAGAAGAGAGCGAGCTATGTTATCGATAGATACCTGCTTCCCCATCTTGGGGACGATGAGAAGAGCAGACTTGCAAAAGCTCATTTTCTTGGAGGGATGGCTGAAGCTTGCTGTGAACTGGCGCTCGGAAGAAGGGGAGAGGACGATAAAGATCATTACGCCAACAAAAGGCTCAAATTAGCCGGAGATTTGATGGAGGATCTTTTCAGAGTATCGTTCAATAGGCTGACAAGGGATATAAAGTACCAGCTAGAAAGGGCTCATATGAGAAAGCGTGACTTGAATGTCTCTACTGTTGTGAGATCAGATGTTCTGACTGATAGACTTTTGCATCCACTTGCTACAGGAAACTGGGTTGGAGGCAGAACGGGTGTTTCGCAGTTGCTGGACAGAACCGACTATATGGCGACATTGTCGCACCTCAGAAGGGTGATATCACCTCTATCCAGATCGCAGCCACATTTTGAGGCGCGTGACTTACATCCGACGCAATGGGGAAGAATATGCCCTTCAGAGACTCCAGAAGGGCCAAATTGTGGCCTTGTGAAGAACTTCGCTCAGAGTGTCGAACTATCCACCGGAGATGATGATGAGACTGTCAAAAGGACTTTGTATGGGCTGGGAGTATTACCTCTAAGGGGTGATATTAGTGATTGATCATAAAGCGAGGGTATTTGTAAATGGTGAGCTTATAGGCACTCACGATCGCCCATCAGAGCTGGCCGAAGAGTTCAGAGAAAAGAGGAGAAAAGGTGAGATCTCAGATCAGGTGAACATAACATACCACGAGAAGACAAGTGAGATATGCATAAACACCTGTATGGGGCGGGCAAGAAGGCCTCTGGTTGTTGTAAAAAACGGAAAGCCTCTGGTGACTGAATTTCACATTGAGCAGTTAAAAAATGGTGAGATAAATTTTGAAGATCTGATAAAAGAAGGCCTGGTTGAGTATATAGATGCAGAAGAAGAGGAAAATACGTTTATAGCGATAGATGAAGATGGTCTGAATGAAGATAATACTCATCTGGAGGTTGACCCTTCTCTTATACTGGGAATATCTGCAGGGATGCTTCCGTATCCAGAGCATAATGCATCCCCAAGAAACACGATGGGTGCTGGTATGATCAAACAGACGCTCGGTCTTCCAGCGGTGAACATGAAGCTCAGACCGGATACACGAGCACACATGCTACATTACCCGCAGCTCGAGCTTGTGACGACACAGACGGCAGAGGTAATCGGATTTGCAAATAGACCTGCCGGGCAGAATTTTGTAGTGGCCATCATCTCATACAAAGGCTATAACATGGAGGATGCACTGGTGATAAACAAAGCTTCTCTTGAAAGGGTTCTTGGAAGGAGCCACTTCTTCAGGACTTACGAAGCCGAGGAGCGGCGATATCCGGGTGGTCAGGAGGACAAATTTGAGATACCCGATGCAGAAGTTAGCGGGGCGAGAGAGAGTACCGCATATGCTCAGCTCGATGTAGACGGAATCGTAAATCCAGAGACCGACGTCGGATCGAATGATGTTTTGATCGGTAAGACCAGTCCACCACGATTTCTGGAAGAGTTATCAGATCTAGGACTTGCGCCTAGGCAGCGAAGAGAGGCGTCCGTCTGCATGAGATCGAATGAGAAAGGAACTGCAGACACAGTAATCCTCACAGAGTCGGAGAATGGAACACGACTTGTGAAAGTGAGGGTGAGGGACCAGAGAATACCGGAGTTGGGTGATAAGTTCGCATCTCGTCATGGGCAGAAAGGAGTGATCGGACTGATTGCTCCAGCAGAGGATCTGCCATTTACAGAACAGGGAATTATACCCGACCTGATTATTAATCCGCACGCAATCCCATCGAGAATGACAGTTGGTCATGTCCTTGAGATGGTCGGTGGTAAAGGAGGTTCACTTCAGGGAACAAGAATAGATGCTACGGCTTTTTCAGGAGTGACTGAGGGTGATCTGAGGAAGGTACTGAAAGATTACGGATTTTCACATACGGGTGAGGAAGTTATGTATGATGGGATCACTGGAAACCAGATCCAGGCCGGTATCTTCATCGGACCCATCTACTACCAGAAGCTATATCACATGGTCACCTCAAAGATGCATGCCAGATCACGTGGCCCTGTGCAGGTTCTGACAAGACAGCCGACAGAAGGAAGGGCAAGAGAAGGTGGTCTCAGATTTGGGGAGATGGAGAGAGATGTCTTGATCGGTCATGGTGCAGCCATGGTTTTAAAGGAGAGGTTGCTCGATGAGTCCGACCGTGTCGTCGAGTATGTATGTGGTGTCTGTGGTATGATTGCCACGTTTGATAAGAGGACGAACAGAGTCTATTGCCCAAATTGCGGCTCTGAAACTAACATCCATCCTGTTGAGATGAGTTACGCCTTTAAATTACTTCTGGACGAGATGAAAGCCCTTGGAATTGCACCGAGATTGGTGCTGGAGGATGCTGTATGAGTGCACCCAAGCGTATAGGAAGTATCAAGTTCGGTCTCCTTTCACCAAAGGAGATCAGAAAGATGAGTGCGATCAAGATAATAACGGCTGATACATATGATGATGATGGTTTTCCCATAGACATGGGGCTTATGGACAGACGTATGGGTGTTATAGATCCAGGATTACGCTGTAAGACGTGTGGTGGCAGGCCCGGTGAATGTCCCGGTCACTTTGGACATATCGAACTTATGGCACCTGTTATACATGTCGGATATGCAAAGTTGATCGGAAAGATACTGAAATCGATCTGTAAAAAATGTGGCTCTCTGTTACTCAGCGAGGAAGATAGGAATAAGTATATCGAACAGATTGAGATGCAACGCGCTCTGGACCAACCCATCGACGATATCGTGAAGAGTGTCTTTAAAAGTGCTGCGGCTGGTAAAACATGCTCTAACTGTGGTGAAGCCCAGCTTGAGATCAAGTTTGATAAACCATCAATGTATATTGAGGACGAACACAGGCTGACACCTATTGAGATAAGGGATAGGTTTGAACACATCCCAGATGAGGATGTTAGACTGTTTGGAATGGATCCCGATAATGCAAGACCGGAGTGGATGATACTGACCGTTCTCCCGGTACCCCCACTGACCACACGCCCCTCCATAACCCTTGAGAGTGGGCAACGAAGTGAGGACGATCTAACGCACAAATTGGTCGATATCATCAGAATCAATCAGCGTTTCCAGGAGAATAAAGAAGCCGGAGCACCACAACTTATCATCGAGGACCTGTGGGAGTTGCTCCAGTTCCATGTGACCACTTTCATAGACAACACCGTTTCTGGAGTTCCTTCCGCGAGGCACAGGAGTGGTAGACCTCTAAAGACATTGTCACAGCGGTTGAAGGGTAAAGAAGGTAGGTTCAGAGGCAGTCTCTCGGGAAAAAGGGTCAACTTTTCAGCACGTACCGTCATTTCTCCAGATCCAAATCTCAGCATCAATGAAGTGGGTGTTCCGGTGCATATAGCCCAGGAGCTGAGCATACCAGTCAATGTAACCTCAAGAAATGTCGAGGAGATAAGAGAACTTCTACTCAGGGGTTCCAATCATCCGGGCGTAAACTATGTAAAGAGAACGGATGGTAAGAGGGTCAAGGTTACGGATAAGAACTGCGAGGAGCTTGCGGAACAGTTAGAACCGGGGTGGAAGGTTGACAGACAGCTGAAAGATCGTGATATCGTGCTCTTCAACCGTCAGCCATCTCTTCACAGGATGAGTATTATGGCACATGAAGTCAAGGCCATGCCATTCAAAACTTTCCGGCTGAACCCGGCTGTATGCCCACCCTACAATGCTGATTTCGATGGTGATGAGATGAATCTGCATGCACTTCAAGCGGAAGAAGCCAGAGCCGAAGCAAAGATCCTGATGCAAGTTCAGGAGAATATACTTTCTCCAAGGTTTGGTGGGCCGATAATTGGTGGATTGCACGATCATGTATCCGGTGTATTTCTACTGACAAAGGGAGAGAAAAGATTCGATGAAGATGGCGTGATAGAGCTGTTAGGATCATTAGATTTGAAAGATCTACCGGAACCGAGTGGATTCTCCGAGGACAATACGCCCTATTGGACTGGAAAGGATATATTTAGTCAGATCCTTCCAGATACACTGAATATAACATTCAAAGCGGAGATATGTGAAAACTGTAGTTATTGTAAAGGTGTAGATTGTGAAAGAGACGCATATGTGGAAATCGTAGATGGTATTCTTCTGAGAGGGACCTTAGATGAACGTGCAATAGGTGCCTTTAAAGGAAAAATCCTCGATAGGATAATAAAAGAGTATGGTATGAAAGAAGCAAGCCAGTTCCTTGACAATGCTACCAGATTGGCAATCATGGCCATCACTCATACCGGTTTCAGCTTCGGAATCTCCGATGAAGATATTCCAAAAGATGCACAAATGCAGATAAACGGTTTAATTAATGAAACAGAAGATAAGATTGAAAGGATAGTTGAGGCTTTTGAAGCCGGCGAACTCGATCCCCTTCCAGGAAGAACACTTGTGGAGACGCTTGAGATGATGATAATGCAGGAGCTGGGTAAGGCAAGGGATATGGCAGGTGAGATTGCAGGAAGGCATCTTGGTCTGGATAGCTCTGGTGTTGTCATGGCGGTATCTGGAGCGAGAGGATCGATGTTAAACCTTACTCAGATGGCTGCGTGTGTTGGGCAGCAATCTGTTCGTGGAGAGCGAATAAGTAGGGGTTATGCAGATAGGACATTACCGCACTTCAAGAAAGGCGACCTTGGGGCAGACGCACACGGATTTATAAAGGCCTCATACAAGAGTGGACTCAATCCCACAGAATACTTCTTCCACTCAATTGGAGGTAGGGAAGGGCTGGTGGACACTGCTGTACGAACCTCCCAATCAGGATACCTCCAGAGAAGATTGATCAATGCGCTGCAGGATTTAGAGGTCCAGTACGATGGTACTGTTAGGGAGACAAGGGGTGTGATAGTGCAATTTGAGTACGGCGAAGATGGTGTGGATCCTGCAAAGAGTGACTATGGGAGATCCGTGAATGTTAAAAGGATAATAGAAGACGTGGTGGGGTGATCAAAGATGGCAAAACATGATACTATCAGGGCTTTAGAAAAGAGAGGTATAGAACCAGATATGGGTGAAAAGCTATTCGATGCCGGATTTAAGATAAGCTCCTTGAAGGCGGCTTCTGTCGATGATCTTGTAAGCAATGGTTTCTCGAAATCCGAAGCAGAGGAGATACTAAAAAAGATGGGGACGAAAGTTAAAGCGAAGAAGAAGGAAGAGGTTGAAGAAACTCCTGCTGTTAAAATTGAGGAGCCGAAGAAGAGGCCAAAAAAGAAAGCTACAAAAATGAAAGAGGTTACACCCAATCTGGTAGACTCAAAGTTGGAAGATCTTGCTATACCCTTTAAGATAAAAGATGAGCTGAGAAGTGGGCTTGAGGGGGTAAAGCTGAGCGAAGAAAAGCTTGATACAATTATAGAGAAGGTGGTTGAAAAGTATAATGAAAGTCACGTAGAGCCCTGTGAAGCGGTTGGAATTGTTGCCGCACAATCAATAGGCGAACCAGGAACTCAAATGACCATGAGAACTTTTCACTACGCAGGTGTTGCTGAGATCAATGTTACACTCGGACTTCCACGCCTGATAGAGATTGTTGATGCGCGAAAGAACCCTACGACCCCTGTGATGGAGGTTAGACTTAAAGAAGAGTATGCAAAAGACAGAGATAAAGCAAGAGAACTCAGCTGGGAGATCGAGGAGACGAATATTTCACATCTGGGCGATATTTTAACAATTCCAGATGAGATGTTGATAGTGGTGGAACTGAATGAAAGGGTGCTATCCAGACGGAATATAAGTGTGGATGACCTAGCAAAAAAGATTACCGATGGTGCTGATGTCGACGTTTCCGTAGACAACCTGACTCTGAAGATAACTACTGAGACGCAATCTTATCGAGAACTTTTGATGAAGAAAGAGAAGATTGAAAAATTGGCCCTGAAAGGGATTCCCGGAATAGAACGAGTTGTAATCAGACACGAGGAAGATGAGTATGTTCTATACACGGAGGGTTCAGCTCTCAAGGAGCTATTTCAGGTCGAAGGAGTCGATCACTCTAGGACAAAAACCAATAACATTAATGAGATTGCAGGAGTTTTAGGAATAGAGGCAGCACGTAATTCCATAATCTTCGAGATCTCGGATACGCTGAAAGAGCAGGGTCTTGACGTCGATATACGCCACATCATGCTTGTGGCCGATATGATGACTTGTGATGGTGAAGTAAAACAGATAGGAAGGCACGGTGTGGCCGGCGAAAAGGCATCTGTACTTTCACGAGCCGCTTTCGAAGTGACCGTAAATCATCTGCTGGATGCGGCGGTAAAAGGAGAGGCAGACGAGTTAAATGGAGTGACTGAAAATGTAATAGCCGGTCAGCCGATTCAACTTGGTACTGGTCATGTTGAATTGGTAGCAAAGAGATATGGAGAAATTTAAATGGATTTGAATAAGACGTTAAGGTCTGCCATAAGAACAGGTGAAGTCTTGTTGGGATCAAATGAGACGGTGGATTCCGTTAAGAACAAGAAAGCCAAATTGGTGATATTGGCATCAAACTCCCCTGCAAGTGTTGAGAAGGCCATAGAAGGTGAAGATGTTCCGGTCTTTGAATATCCAGGAGGGAGTGGAGATCTTGGATCTGCATGTGGGAAACCTTTTTCTGTTGCCGCACTGGCGGTGATCGATCCTGGCGAATCTGAAATTCTATCCCTCAAGGGCACGCAGAAAGGGTGAATTCTTTGAATAATAACAATAGATTGAGCGAATTCAGACTCACCACCGATGGAATGCGTTACATAGCTCTTTTTGAAGCATTGACCGGGGCAGTTGCCATGGACTGTGTGGTGGACGATGAGAACGAAAGGTTGATCTTTGTGATTAAAAGTGGCCATATGGGCATGGCAATCGGAAAGAAGGGCAGCAACATCAATCGAGTGAAGGATTCTATAAAGAGGAGTGTTGAAATTGTTGAGTACTCGGATGATGCAAGTGAGTTCGTCGGGAATCTTTTTTTACCCACAAAGATAAAAAATGTTGAGATGGTTGATAAAAAGGGTAAGCTCTTCGCTTATGTGGATGTACAGGCAAAAGACAAAGGTATAGCAATCGGAAAGAATGGAAGAAACATCCAGAAAGCTAAAATACTGGCGCAGAGGCACCACAGTATCAATGATGTATACATCCGATGATAAATCGATCAATGAAACTCGATTATAAAGAATTGGGACTTAAAGCGGGACTTGAGATCCATCAGCAATTGGACACAGAAAATAAGCTTTTCTGCAGGTGTCCAACCCTGTTGAGGGATCTGAGTGAATCGGACAATGAATTTTTCAGGTACCTAAGGCCCACTCAAAGCGAGATGGGTGAGACCGATGTTGCGGCTTTGGAGGAGTTTAAATTCAACCGTAAGTATATCTATAAGGCCTATGACACAACCTGTCTCGTTGAGAACGACGAGGAGCCTCCGAGAGAACTGAATGAAGAGGCTCTGGAGATCTCCCTTGAGATTGGCTCTCTACTCAATATGACGATCGTTGACGAA
This sequence comes from Halobacteriota archaeon, assembly GCA_034190245.1. Taxonomy (GTDB): domain Archaea; phylum Halobacteriota; class Syntropharchaeia; order DAOWMC01; family DAOWMC01; genus JAXHTJ01. The sequence continues at coordinate 22,570 of JAXHTJ010000017.1, forward strand.
GTTCATACAATGCGTAAGATCGTCATCGATGGATCTAATACTGCCGGTTTTCAGAGAACTGCTCTGGTTGCATCCAACGGGCAGATTGACGTGGATGATAAGGCCATCAGCGTTACGGTCCTCTGTCTTGAAGAGGAGGCTTCACAGAAAGTATCCGAATCAAAGGATGGAATAACTTACTCACTGGATCGTCTGGGTATACCACTGGTTGAGATAGCGACCGGAAGCGATATAAAGACGCCTGAGCAGGCAAAAAAGGTTGCTGAGTACCTGGGCATGATCCTCAGGTCGACTGGAAAGGTAAAGCGTGGTATCGGCACTATCAGGCAGGATATAAATATCTCCATAGCAGCAGGTGCAAGAGTTGAAGTGAAGGGTGTGCAGATGCTTGGGATGATAGACAAGATCGTTGAAAACGAGGCTATCAGGCAGGTGGCACTCCTTCAGATTCGAGAAGAACTGAAGAATAAAGAGGCCTTCGTAAGTGAGGATATAATCGATGTAAGTGATATATTCAAGGATACAGAGTGCAAACTTATAGAGAAAGCCTCAAGGAGGGGAGTGGTTATGGGCATCTGCCTTCGGGGATTCGGAGGTCTTGTAGGAAGAGAGATCCAACCGGAAAGACGGCTCGGAAGTGAATTTTCAGATAGAGCAAAAGGATTCACAGGCGGGATATTCCATACCGACGAGATGCCAAAGTATGGGATTTCGGATGAAGAGGTTAGGGAGCTGAAAAAACTCTTTGAGGCGGGGGAAGAGGATTGCATCATCTTTGTTGCTGACAGAAAAGATAGGGTACAAAAGGCCCTCGATGCCGTTATAGAACGGGCGAAGGAGTCTATGGAGAAGATACCCAAGGAGACCAGAAGGTCACTTGATAATGGTAGCTCGGCATATATGAGGCCGCTTCCGGGATCTGCCAGAATGTACCCTGAGACGGATGTGCCACCGGTATTGATAGAAGCGGATCGTATCGATCGAATAGAACTTCCGGAACTTTTCTATGACCGAAAAGAGCGCTACAAAAAAGAGTACGCATTAAACGAAGAGCTTGCAACCCAGATATCATCTTCACCTGACTTCGAGCTATTCGAAGAGATCATGAAATTTGACTTTCCTGCGACGCTCGTTGTCAAAACCCTGGTCAACACCATCCCTGAGCTGCAAAGGGAGGGTCATCAGGTAGAGAACATATCCGAGGATAGCATTATTGAGATATTCAGACTGACAAGTGAAGAGAAGATGGCAAAGGAAGCTATTAACGACGTTCTGGTAGGTATAACAAATAGCCCTGATAGAGAAGTTGAGGATCTGATTGGTGAACTGGGATTTGGGGCTGTGGATGCAGACCAGATAGAAGAGATACTGATAAAGACAGTTCAAGAGAGGAGTGACTTTATTATGGAGCGCGGACTTGACTCTATTGGGCCGCTTATGGGTGTCGTCATGAAGGAACTCAGGGGGAAGGCCAAGGGAGAGGTTGTGAACAAAATATTGAAAGAGAAGATACTCGAAATGGTCTCAGATAAATGAGGGATTTGAGAAAAACGACATCAAAATCGAGTATCAGGAGTCAAGATTGACTGAAAATCTTTAAACCGGTGTAGACGATGTATTTATATATCAGCAGATACAACTCGTTTTCATGAAAGAACTCGGTGCTATTGACGCAATAAAGAGGTCGCTTATTATTTTGATGGACGACCCCGGTATAATCGTCCTTTACGCCTTGCCCACCATTGTTATTTTGATTTTCAGGTTACATCTTAAGGTTATTGCCTGGAGGAGTATGACGGGAGATACTATCGATTTTGCGAGAATTCCGACTGTTACAAGTACACTTCCATTATTCTTGATCTACGGAATTATCTGGTTAGTGGTTGGCGTTGTGGCAATTGCCGGAATCATATTAAAGATCGATGCTAATGGGAGTGACAGTCATATCGGGTTGGAAGATGCCTTTTCGAAGGGCGTGAGATATTTTATTCCGCTTTTTGTATCAAGTATTATCGCAGTACTCCTCATCTCTTTCGGGCTTATCTTGATGGTTATACCCGGGATATACTTTTCGCTCAAGCTCACTTTATTTGCTCCTGCATGTGTTCTGGAGCCCGAAAATAAACGTTCTATCCGTAGAAGTTGGGAGCTTACAAGGGGAAGAATACTGAATATATTTATCATAGTGGCCCTAATAGAGGTTATTGCTGTGATAATTGGCGTTGTATTACCTTTTGTTGGATCAATAATGACAACGCTGATCGCCATCCAATTCCTGGTTATCCCGATGACTCTGATATATCTTGATGCAAGAAAAAGAGAAACTTCGGAAAGAGCGAAGAGTGAAGAAGATTAGAGGCGCGATCATTATACAGCATTACATCAATGATTACGTCAACTATATATAGCATGAACATTCAAGATTGATAACATGAAACAAGATTTAGGAGAGATATTGGGTAGTGGGTTTAACACCTGGAAGGAGAATTTAAGTCTGGCTGCTCCGTTTGTACTTGATGCAATTGTTACTGTGATACTGGGGCTTCTTTTGATAATTGCAACTTTAATCCCCATTGTCAGGACGTTGATGCCGTTTATCAGTAACAATCAAGGCCCAGGGGGTCGACCAACCATACCACAAGAGATGATGAGTGAACTGGTTATGCCCATGCTCGTTGAAAATATCGGTATGATCATAATTGCGGGTATGATCTTTGCAGTTTTATCCATCTTTATCAGGGCATTCTTTGTTGCAGGGGGAATAGGCATGCTCAAAGAAGCGTCGGAAACAGGGGCAACGATACTTTCGGATATGATTGATTATGGTAGGGGAAAAGTGATCAGTCTCTTCATTGCCAAAGTGATGGTAGTCTTGATAATGCTGGTGGGACTTCTATTTATGATGTTGGGGCCAGTAGGAGTTATCATTACTGTACCGTACATCATCTTCTTCGCCATAGCTCTTTCACTCGTCGATTACGCAGTTATTTTAGATGATCTGGGACCGATTGACGCTATCAGGAAGGGCATTGAACTCTTCATGGATAATCGGAAGGATGTTTTTTTGATATTCCTCGTTCCGGCAGTTACATATTTTGCTTTACTACTAATCCTCTTCAATCCGGTTCTACTACTCATCGGTATTGTGGTGTATCTGGTAGTATTGATGCCGATCATTACGGCACTTTGGACAAGTTTTTATCTGAGCAGAACAAATAGATCGATAGAGGCTTAAAAACCTATGGGAGATGATTTTAGTTCCACTCAGTACAGCACGTACCATGTCAAGATCCCCCATGACAGAATCGGAGTCGTCATTGGCCCGGATGGCCGTACCAAAAAGGTGATCGAGAAAAGATCATCCACTTCCATTAATATCGACAGTGAGAGTGGAAGCGTGGAGGTAGTCTCATCGCAGGATCCTTTAGGGGCATTGAGGGCCTGTGATGTTGTAAAGGCTATAGGACGCGGATTTTCTCCTGAAAAAGTATTTCGTCTCTTCGACGATGATCTGCTTATGCTTGATATAATCGATCTTTCAGAAGACGCCTCAACACCCAAGGAACTGAAAAGGATAAAGGGGAGGATCATCGGAAGAGACGGGAAGACCCGTAACGTGATAGAGACATTAACGGACTCTAAAGTTTCGATATATGGAAAGACTGTGAGCATACTGGGACGTCCGGAGCAGATTGAGATCGTTCGGAGTGCGATAGCAATGCTAATTGAAGGTGCACCTCATTCACACGTATATGCTTTTCTGGAGAAGAAAAGAAAAAGGTTAAAAGAGTTGGGTTAGAGTCCTAAAACAGAGATTTAAAAAAGAGATAGAGATGGAAATTTCGTGCTCTGTGCCTCGGTGGCTCAGCCGGCAGAGTGCGTCCTTGGTAAGGACGAGGTCGCGGGTTCAAATCCCGCCCGAGGCTATATTTAGAGCTTATATAAACCAGAAAACAGATTATTTATTAGCAGGCCTATTAGAATAATATTCGTAGTCTGATTTGAATTCTATTAAGTGAATAATGACGATTACTGAAACAAATACCAAAACTAATACATCACCTCCATATTAACATAACAATAATCATAACAATAATCATACTCCCAATCCCACCCGGCATCTCATCCATCTTGTATTTCCATTTGAATATAACTGGCATTTTATTAATCTCATC
>JAXHTJ010000168.1:0-3992 GCA_034190245.1 Halobacteriota archaeon
GTGTGGCCAGGATGGGGCTTAAGCATTAATTATCCCTTCTGGGTTAAATTTGGGTGGGGGTTTTGAGATCTCGCAAGGTGTGGAACTTGCCTCAATGCAGTGAGGGAGATCATAATGATAATACACACCGAAAAAGCGATAGATGTGTAGAGGGATAAGCCTGGGTGAGGTCCTGGTATAGAGGCACCTGGAATATGTGAAAAACCGTTTGTTGAATGCCCAGTAAAAGAACATGCTAACCGGGTCTTTCATAGCTTTTGCAACATACTTTATGAGATAATCCCTTGCAGTTTCGCCTTTTTTGATGTCTTTGGGTTTTTCTCTTGAATATACCCAATTACTGTTATCGTTTACGAGAGAGTAGATATAATTATATGACCCTTGTCCACAACGTTCCCATTCGGCTGTGATCTGTCGATGTGGGAGAAGATATTTTTTTCCAAAGATGATTATGTGGGCATGTAATAAACCTGTCTTGGTGAACTCATAAGCACAGATATATTTAGGACGAGAACCCGATCTCTTTTTGAGGTATGAAAAGAAACGATTGAGGGCTTGTGAGAAGTGGCGGTTTGCTTCCCAGAGATTCGGGAAGCGTTTCGGATCTGTAGTGAGTACAAGATGTACGGCAAATCTGAAGCCTTTTGTTGCATTATCAAAGAGATTATGATAGACTGCATACTGTCGCTTCTGCTTTTTTTCAGAATTGAAACGTGTCTCGTAATTGATAAATTTCCATTCTGGAAATCCTGCGGTACTAAGCCCATCATCTCGCTTTTTCAGTATGATTGTTTTCTCCTGGATCTCTTCAAGATAATCCTCAAACTCATCCTGGATCAGATCTCTTACGGGTTCACCATGGAGTTCCTCACTGGCTAATTTGCATTTTGTAAGTAACTTTGCAGATTTTTTACGTTGATAGCTTGTTCTCATGAAGTCGATTTCATCATATTTTTTGCGTGAGTTTGAATTTTGCGAGAGGCATAACAAGTCAAGTCCGTTTGGAGTGGTTTCGAAGACTTTGGGATTGCCGCAAGGGTCTATGGCGTGAAGTGCATCAATCTCGATGAGATTCTTTACTTTTCGATAGATACGATGATAAACAGCACTATTTGATAACTGCCCTCCGTCTGAAGAATAAGTATTTTTTAGAACTTTAGCCATTTGAGGTATTGTATTACCCTGTGAGCAAAGTTTTAGGATGCGGTAAGATAAGTTATCCATCGGAATTTTTGGTCTTCGCCATCTCTGACGATCCCCTTTTTAATCATCCAATTCATTTTTTAAGAATAGAATGAACTCCTTTCGAGGTTTTGATACATATTCAAGTGTTTTTTCATCTATTTCAGCTAACTGTTCCTTGATTTTGCTATCCATGTTCATCACCCCTGACTCCAAGTGCTTTCTCTTCGTCCTCACTCAGGTAGGATAATCGTGCAAGTTCTTTCAATACTGCATATCGTAAAAAATCGCTCACAGATCCACCTCGTAACCTGGCCACTTCTCTTATCAACTCAGCGTCACGTCTTCTAAATTTAGCGCCGATAATCGATATTTCAGCTTTTTCAGACATGGTTAAACTTATCAATCTTAAAAATCATAAATAAAAAAGACAAAAAAAGGGCGAATTATGAGAAAAATTACATTTGAATCAGCGCAATATCCTGCACACTATGAGGCTACAAAGCAAGCATTGCAGTTTATTGATAGATTAAAATTAGATCCAGACGTATTTATCAAAAATATATTAAAAATCAAAGGTAATGACCTGATTAAGTTACGAGCAATCTTTGTTTTTTTCTTTTTACGAGAAGATGAAGCTCTAACCCGGGAGCAGATCAGTGAAATATTTGAGACGAACACAAGTTTTGTAATAAGAGTCCTCGAACCGCTCCTTACTGAAGAAATACCACTTCTAAGGAAAGATTCGTCTGGGCAATTGAAGAAACGTGTTGGTAGGCCAAGAAAGAATGACATAAGAAAAGCTGGGCGTAATCCATATATGTATAGTGGCGGCACAAAGCTTAAAAAACTACTATCAGATCCATCAGATGATCTATTAGAACTTGCAACAAACCTATTAATAATTTCAAATGATAATAAATGGTCAAAAGAAGTAGCATTCCAGTCTATACGAATTGGTTTTGGTATCCCTCGATCCAAAAACTTCCCAAAATTATTAGAATTCTGCGATAGAGAGATAGAAGAGTTTGGTAAAGTAGGAGAAAGGATGAGGAGGTATGCCCCAAAAACAGGATCGCGTATATCCGATGTATCTAAATTTTTGTCTGAATTCCGTAAATCATCAGAATTTGAGAATAATATCTGTGAAATTAAAAATATTGATATTGAACAATATTTAGTTGAAAACGATTCACTCATTGAAGAAAGAATAGATGAAATCGATGGGGACCCCGTCGCATTTATTACACACATCTTTGAACTTGTAATCACCCCTTACATCAGTGAAGATATTCTAAAAGAGATCGTTGATTATTGGAAGCAATAATCTTCAATGATCTATCACTATTCCTCTCTTAACCGATCGCCAATGGAGAACCCTCAACTTCTCCTGTATTAACTTAACAGTTTGGTTAATTGATTTCTCGCTTTATCATCCCGCATCATCTTCTCAATTACCAAATCGACCAGTCCATCAACCTTCTCAACTTCCAGAATCCTCTTCTCAAGCATCTCAATCTTTTCACCCATACGAGTTATCAGCTCATCCTTCTCATCTAAACTTGATTTATATCCGGACATAGCCATCTGAGTATCTCTTAAGCTCTCCTGAATTTCTGCAAGATCACCACTCTCAAAGATTGTGAGATGGTGCTCACCTTTGAGGTAATATTCCCCCAACTGCTTCTGGGTGTATCTCCTGTACGCCTGTGTGAGATATCCTTCATGTCCCATCAAGGATTCGACTATATCCACAGGAGATGATAGAGCAAGCTGTGATCTGAAGAACTTACGCAAACCATGTATACGGTATTTTAACCTGCCTGTGCTTGAATCTCTGTCATAGAGTTCGCTTTTTCTCAATGCATTAGCCCATAATTCTCTAACAGTACCATCACTAAAAGGGAATATCCGATCATCTTCAATCTGCTTGGCCTTTGCTTCACCATTCTCGATAAGTCCTTTATTCCTGTTCACTGAGCTTAAAAGATAACTGTCTCTGATCTTTAACCATTCTTCAATTATCAGCTTAGCTTCTTTAGAGATAAAAACAGTCCTCCTCTGTCCACTTTTAGTATACTCACCTCTCACTGTGATCTCTGGAGGGTCACTTGATAAATCCATATCGTCAAACTTGATCTGCAAAAGCTCGCCTATCCTCATTCCTGAAGATGCAAGGGTTAGAATCAAAGCCCTGCCTTTCTCATCTGTATGTGAGAGGATCTGTTTGAGTGTATCTTTTTCAAGATCCTTCTCATCCGTCCAGCCTCTACTATTATTAGGAAGTTTATGTTGTAAGGCCTTGAGCTGACGTTGTGTAAGCTCTATCTCATTGTAGCTTAACCACTCCTTTACACCTGATATCTTTACTTTGATTGTTGCAGGTGGTTTCCCATCCATCCATACGATAAAACGGATAAGATCATCGAGATGATCATGTTCTTCTGAAAAGTATTTTTTGTTCAACTCTTCATACTTCTTTCGTTCCTCTTTTGTAGCTCTTGAGCCCTGTCTAACCTTGCCATAAAAGAAGTCTAAAAACATGTAGATGCTTGCACGATAGGATTTTATTGTGTTGTGTTTGCTGTACCTGCTCAGGAAGCCATCAATTGATCTCATGGTCATAGATACTGTATGTATCCATCCATAATAAAGATAATCATTTTTTTAATAGTTAACTATTAATTTATTTCGAAAAACCTCCACCAATGATAAGATAGTGAACTATATCATATCCCATTGACATCCATAATACATGGAATCCCTAACCGATTTCACACTTCGTGAAGAGTACAAAAGAGTTGCAAAAC
>JAXHTJ010000169.1:0-3979 GCA_034190245.1 Halobacteriota archaeon
CGATTTAAGAAGATTTACTGAGGCTGAAGAGGCATACAAAGAAGCTCTTGAGACACGCAAGAGACTCGCTGATAAAAGCCCTGATGCTTACCAGCCAGACGTCGCAATGACTCAGAACAATCTCGGAATTTTATATATTCAAACAGATAGGACTGAAGAAGGAATAGATATCCTCAAAGATGTCTTGAATAAAAGAGAGCTACTTCAGGATCTTGGAGCAGGCGGTTTTTCAGTTCTTGGCACGGGATGCGAAAGACTTGGGAATAGAAAAGAAGCGGCCCAATGTTATCTTTCTTCGTCGGCCTCTTACTTTCATCTCTTTACAAGAGGTGTGGACTGTTCGGAGGCGGTTTTGGGCAATCTTGTAAAGACCATAGAGCTTGATGAGGGCGAGATTATAGGAGATGCCGCTACGATGCTGATTGCATTGGGAAAAATTTTGGGAAAAGACGATTTGAAAGATTTGAAAATTCCCGGAAAAAAATCACTTTCCAAGAGAGGTGAGGCGCTAAAAGAGGCTTTGGATGGAAAAAAAGTTGATTTTGATCCTGAACCAAAAGATGAGGTTGATATGATGGTTTGTGAAATGATCAAGCTTCTATCTTTTTGAAAAGAGAGAGTCTGGTAGACAGTATAATACTGATACGGTGTATGAAGTTAGAAAAAAAGCATCAAAAATTCTCTTTACTGGAACAAGGATTCAGGATAACATACCCTTTATAATTCCCCTCTGAACAATTTCACATCCTCAATACTTAATTCTCCCTCTCTTGTAATCGAATTCTGGTGCTTCGTACTCCATACGCAGTCCCGTCTTCGGTTCTTGCTTAGCAACAACCAGATCATCTATCTTCAATACACTGATTGCCGTGGATGTTGAGGAAATCAGTGCCTGTAATTTGACTATAAAAGGCTCTATTATACCCTCAGATAGCGTATCTCCGGTATTTTTGCTTGCCCCTATAATTCCTATGTTTGGATCTTTTTCATGTCCTGTGCGCAGTTTAATCATCGTATCTATTGGGTTCATACCCATGTTCTTCGCCAGTGTTGTTGGTATCACCTCAAGGGCATCCGCAAAAGCATGTATCGCAAGCTGTTCCTTGCCTCCCACACTATTCCCAAACCTTCTGAGACGCCGTGACAATTCAATCTCCGTTGCACCACCACCGGGCAAAACCCGTTGGTCCTCGATGGCTGTTGCAATACATCTCATGGCATTTTTGACTTCGCTGACAATTCCCTCAAGGACATGCATGTCACTGCCCCTGATCACTATGGCAGATGATTTTTGAAATGGGCAACCCTCAAAGAAGATATATCTACTATCGCCCATCTTATGCTCCATAATCAATTCCGAAGTTCCCAGTTTCTCAGGTGTAAGCTCAGAGATTTCATCGATTACCTCGGCACCGGTTGACTTCGATAGGCGTTTCATATCGGTATTTTTCACCCTCTTTAGCACGAGTATATCGTCCCTTCCCAATATGTCAGCAGCTTCCTCATCAACCGCTTTCTGGCAGCAGACTATATCGGCACCGGAATCTACTATAGCCTTTAGTATACCTCGTAATCGGGCGGATTCTTCTCTTCTGAAATCTCTCAGATACGCCGGATTAGAGATGGTTAATTTAGCATCTGCCCTCGGTTTTTTACGCTCCAGAGGTAGATTTATAAGTGCAATCTTTCCACCTTCTATCTTCCTGGGAAGGTCATCCCTGAGGCCGGATCTATCCACCACTACCCCCTCGATGAACTCTGTATTGGTGATACCTTTGCCCACCTCTGCGACTATGGTGACATCATCCGTATCTATCGGAAGCTCATCGCTTATCCTCTTAACGGATTTGATTATAATGTCTGCCATATCCTTGTGCTGCTTGAGCGATGTGATCGCAATATCGTAAAGAAAGTCATCGCTCAGTGTCTCTTCAATACTAAGATCTTTAAGGATTTCTTTACTCTTTTCCAGAGCCTGTGAGTAAGCCTTTGTAACGATTGGGAAAGGTACCCCGATACTCCTCAGATCGAAACCTTTCTTCATGAACTCCCCTATCAGAATCATAACAGTCGATACACCATCTCCAACCTCATCCCCCTGAGTCTCTCCGGCCTTAAGCAACATCTGAGCCGTGGGATGGTCGTATTCTGACTCTTTTATAATATATAGTCCATTGCTTGAGACGAGATCGAAATCCTCTTCTTTTACTATCAACTTGTTTAAGCCCTTCGGGCCAAGTATCGACTTGAACATATCAGAAAATACCAGAGATACGAGTAAATTTGTCTCCTGTATCTCTTCTCCTGAAACTTGCCTTTCTGCTGCCATAAGTATCACAATTAATATCCGGGTTATTATGAATAGACTGATAACCAGTATTGAACCTTTCTTATTATCTCCTCAAGCTTGGGTGCCGGACACGTCTCACCCCTGATAACACCGGTGACTACGTCCACAATCTCTCCTTTTGTTTCTGATTCTCCTTCAATTCCTCTCACTTTTATTCCTATCTCAGCAAATTTTTCCAGAGTCACAGGAGCCTGGCATACTATGATTGCTGGAACTTCTGCATGTCTTAAGAAGACTCGTGCTTTGTATATGAAGTGGCCCGGTACATTCCCTTGATGGATAATTGCGAGTTTGTGTCTGTTTATCTGTGCTATCTCTTTATCAGTAATCCCGGAGGTTTGCACCTTCCACCCTCCAGGGGCATCATACGGCAGTCCCATACCCGCCTCAAGAACAAGGACGCTAACCGGTAATCCTGCTTCTCTTAAACCGTACGTGATCTCGCAGACTGGTTTTGTAACATGTCTTGCAATAGGGCTCATTGATAGCACTATAACCTCGGTCTCCTCCGCCTCGGATATTGTGCCCTTCTCGGCAAGCCCACCTCCAAGGCCCATCCCCATCGTCTCTCTGCAATCAACTATCTGGGTCTTTCTTCCAATCTTCATTCTACCACCTGGTACTTCTTAATTATCTCAATAATATCTTCCAGTTCAATCGGTTCCGGAACAACTCTCTTCTCATTATTAAGTATTCTTCTAGCTAGATCTCTATAAACTCCAGCTTGTTCTGACTGCGGAAAAGCCTCAACAACCGTTTTACCGTTTAATTCTGCTTTCTGTACATATTCTGATCTGGGTATATATCCTATTATCGGTACACCTATCTTCTCTGAGAATTCGCGTATTATCTCTTTCTCCTTAAGAACTCCTCTCATGTTATTTATGAGTCCGCCAACCTTTACGTGCTCTCTTCCGTCTGCAACAGTCCTGATTCCCTTTGCAAGATTATTGACAGAATAAAGTGCAAGCAGTTCTCCGCTACAGACCAAGTATATCTCTTCAGCATAACCTTTTCGAATCGGTTGTGCAAAACCTCCACAGACAACGTCTCCAAGTACATCATAAATCGCCAGATCGATCCCATACCTCCCGTAAATATCAAAATCTGAGAGTAACTGTAGAGCGACCATAACGCCCCTTCCTGCACATCCAATACCCGGTTCTGGCCCCCCTGCCTCTGCACAAACTACCCCGTTATAGCCTTTGAAGATCACCTCTTCTATCGATTCCACGGTTGCTTCTTTCTTCCTTGTTTGATCTAATATCGTGGGTAATAATCTTCCATCATTCAGCATTGAAGTTGAATCATGCTTGGGGTCACATCCTATCTGAAACACGGATAAACCTTCTCCTGAAAATGCAGCAGAAAGATTGGCTGCTATAGTGGATTTTCCAATACCACCTTTACCATATATCGCTATCTGTCTTTTCATTATTTTATATTCTGTATGTTAAGAGATTACTTTAGGTTTTCGAAAAGGGGGAGGGATTAAATTGTTGGCCAAATTCACCACAAAATTATTAAACCCTTAAACTTATATAACCAATATAAAATCAGAACAAGGTTAGGTAATTAATTTATGATATATCGCATTTATCTATTTATCGGTGGCGGAGTAGCCGGGTA
>JAXHTJ010000170.1:0-3927 GCA_034190245.1 Halobacteriota archaeon
ACCAGGTCTACAATCTCGCACGTAGCGTTTGTAGGCCCGACTATCTGTCGTAGTGTTTTCAGAATCACATCTTCACCAATATCCATTTTCATTACATCTCCTGTAGCCATTTTCTCCTCCTAATATTTTAAATGATTATAAGATCACATATGTAAAATATATAAAAGTTCTTATATTGTCTTTTAATGAGCGATAATCTGAAGAGATTATTTCCATTAAATGACGATTAAATAACCCAAAAGTAGAAATTTTTACCTGTTAATATTCCTTTGCGACATTTTTTTACATAAACCGAAAATTTTTAAACTTCAAAACTCCTTTATCCACTCAACCACCAGATTCATCGCCTCCTTGCTCTGTCTCAATTGATGGCCTGCCTCTTCAACGATGCAAAGCTCTTTACTCGTTTCTGCCAGTTCATACAGCCTCCTTGCACCTTGAACACTCGCAACCGGATCTTTACCCCCATGTACAATTAAAAGAGGTACTTTAATTTTTGAAATCCAGTCAAGTGGGCTTATCATATCGACTTCATTTAAGACTTTCCCCTTATCCTCAAATTTGATTGTGCCAATCCTTCGCCCCATCTCGAGTCCAAGCTCAAACTCTTTTAAATCCAGCCGATCCGGACAACAGCATAACACAATTCCCTTTATCCTTCCATCACGAGATGCTTGGTAGCAAGAAACCATAGCTCCAGCACTGAATCCCATAACTATTAGCCGATCTGGATGGACATTCTTCTCTTCAAGGAGGAAGGTTATTGCATTTGAGAGATCATCAGCCCACCCCATAAAACCAAACTCTCCTCCAAACTTGCTTGTTCCCCTGAAGTTAAAAACAAGGGAAGTAAAACCGTTTTTGCAGAGCTTTGCCGCAAGGTCCGGATAACCTTTCTCTTCTATAGGTTTTGGCTCAAACGGGAGTCCATGAGCAACACATATCGTTTTGGTCTTGTCTTCACGGGGCTTTTCGGAGTTGCAATAACAACCGGAAAGTTTGATTCCGTCGCTTTCAAACGATATATCTTCCATTGACTACTTCTTCTTAGCTGTCGCCTTAAAATATTTGCGGAAAGGTTTGATCTTATTGCCGGAATTTATTATGTTCAATGGCACCTGTGGCAGAAGATATATATTCTGTTGTATGTAAAAGGTAATGTTGAGGAAAAATGAAAGGAACCGATAGTGAAGAATCCGAGGATACTTACCTTGAAAAGCGACTGGCTAGATATGACAGGTGGGTGAAAGAGGGAAAGATCCCGTACTCTTCAAAAGTGATTCCTGTTGGCGAGCCGCTTGAAACAAAACAGTGGGTGCTGCCTACTGAGCAGGTCATAGAATTCCTACGCAATGCCCGGTCTTTCGCACTAACAAATTGCGTGTGTCGTAGTCACTATCAGCGTTGCGACAATCCTCTGGGAGTCTGCTTTTTTTTAAATGATGCTGCGGACAGATACATGGCAAAAGGTATCGGGCGTTACATATCTCTTAATGAGGCCGTGAGCATACTTCGTCAGGCAAATGAAAAGGGATTGGTACACCTGACCGTTTACAACCCTGAACAATACGTTTATACGGTATGCAGTTGTTGCTCGTGTTGCTGCCACGATATTCAATTTTTAAAATTGTATGGTCGGAGTGACCTGATTACCCACTCGGAGTATATCGCTGAAACGGATATGGACGCATGTAATCATTGCGGAGACTGCATCGAACGCTGTGTCTTTTAGCCCGCAAAATAAAAGATGGCCAAATGAGCTATAACGCCGATTCTTGCTATGGCTGTGGACTTTGTGTGAGCATTTGTCAAAAAGACGCGACTGTTATGCAAAGAAGGACCATGAAAGAATAAAGGAGGTGGACAGATTGACCAAAGGACCACTATATTCGTCTGAGGCATCGGATTTTTGTAAATCAAGGGAACTTGAAAAAATGTGGGTAGAAGATGATCAGGAAAAGTTAACGCTTATATTGAGGCATTTGGGTGACATTGACTCATTTTTAGATGTGGGATGTGGATGGGGGCAGATATTGGGACCCGTTTCAAAAATTGTTCCAAGAACCGTAGGAGTAGACGAATCTCCCCATCGCATAAAAGAGATTAAAGACAATTGTCCGGGTGCAGAGATCCATATCTGTAAAGCCTGCGATTTAGATTTCCCCGATAATGACTTCGACGTCGTACTTACTTCACAGATGCTGCATGAAACAAAACTTTTTGGGAAGAAAGGTGAACTCAAAAGCACGCTCAAGGAGATTAAAAGAGTGCTTAATTCCGATGGCCGTTATCTTCTTTTAGATCATCTGGACCCTGGAGATGGAAAGGTATCCTTATCGCTTGATAAAAGATCAATGTCACTTCTCGAAGAATTCTCTTATAAGTTTAAATACCGGAAGATCGAGTATATAGTCCTAAATGGTAATAATATTGAAATATCAAGAAGAGATGCCCAAGATTTTGTTACAAAGATCTGGTCGTTAAACTCACCAATGGAAGAGATCGAGATGAATGAAACCCACACCCCGTTTTCAAGAAGAGAAGTTGAAGAACTCTTTTCTGATCTGGGACTTACTCAAAAAGAGTGGGTTGAATTTGAAAATATCGGGGTGGATTTTTCTCATTATGGGATTAAGCCACTAAATTTTATTCCATGGTTCAGGAAATTCCTTTTTGTAGGAAAGAAGACCAAATGAATGAAATAATTTTTGTCAACAAAGACGAAAAGGGATAAAAACCCATTTTGACAATTGTCATCCGCTAATATCTTCAAAAAATTAAATTAGTAGGCCGTTAGGTCCGGATATCCTTTCTCCTCCTTAGGTTTCCCATTAATTGGAGTCCATGAGCAACACATATTGTTTTGTCTTGTTTTCAGGGGCTTTTCCGGGGTGCAATAACAACCTTTGAGTACTACTCTGCCACTTACAAACGATTTATCTACTTTTGTCTACTTATTTTGGTGGATAAAATCGACTTTTACCCCGTGTAACTCACCTCAACCCCAACATAATTCGTATAGAATCTCTCACTGGTGTCAAAGTAATATGTCAGGAATACCAGATCACCATCTCCGTCAATGTAGTTTCCAATATCTGCTGTCTTTGATCCTGTAAGGGTAAACTCTGAGGTTCCAGTTCCCAACTCGAGCAATTCGTAGACGCCCAAATTATGGTTCCAGATGTAAAGGCCTATATCGTATTCATAACTCCCGCCACGATATCCATTCCATGTAACTGAAAAGTCTGTAATATCTGCGACCTCCTCGCTTATGTCGATCTCGTACCTGATTGCTGCTCTGTCGTTAAGACCTAGATCTTCCGAATCGAAGTAACTGTTATCATCACCTGCAATCTGATTGTATTCCGAGCTTGTGATATCGTCATTTGGATTTGCGTCAGAACATTCGACGTAATAATTTACCTCGTAACCGTACGCCCATTTATCACTTCCCGCACCATTTGAGAAGTCATAGGTTGTGGTTGATGATCCGCCTGCATTTATAGTCAAATCCTCTGTCACCGGATCAGACCATGCAAGGTCATCATCTTGAACCCTTAATGTTATCGTATGAGTTCCAACAGATAGTTCGGATGCTGATTTGGTGAATGTTGCAGATGTGCTCAGTTCTCCATCGATATCTGATGTCCATTCGTATGCAGCAATGGTTCCGTCAGTGTCATCCCCACTACCAGTGAATGTGACTGTGTCAGTTCCCTGGGTTGCCGGGTCAGGTGTTATTGAGTCGATTGTTGCAATTGGTTTGGTATTTGTCTCAACCGTCACAGTTGGTTCAATAGATGTGTATTTTCGGATTCGGATATCGTCATATCTTCTTAACCCCGTTTGACAATTGGTTATTCTTACCTTTCCAGTGGAAAGTGTAAATGCACTATTTGAAACGGTTACTCTATTATCCCAATTCAC
>JAXHTJ010000171.1:0-3873 GCA_034190245.1 Halobacteriota archaeon
TGGTCTTTCAGGTTACAATTTGACTATATTGACTATATCACTACCAGATACAACTGTTGCAGAGGTAGTTACGGTAAACTTCCCATCATGGGACATCTTTAAACGATATCTCATCACTTCCAGCCGATTCTGTCTGGATTAAAGCAATTGATTCAACTGATCAAATTAAGAGCGGGGCAATGGATACAAACCTTGGAACGTTAACAATTAGAGGAGATAACTTAGGAACCACCGTCATAAATATTACAGTCATACAGATTGATGACTCAACCTTCCCGCAATCTCTTCTACGCTTTACTATTTCAACGGCCTCATCCAAATTTAGAATAAAGCCCGATTGAGATGTTGTATCATCAGCACAAAGGTAAACAGCATAAGAGACGCCATCCACACCATATTCATGGCTCTTGATATATCTTCAGGTACCGGTTCTGGAAAGGATCTGCCCAGAGTGTAACTGGATGGTTTCTTCAGACATATCATAAGTGCCCCTGACATTGCTGACATGGGGTACCCCGAGTTCGGGCTTTCTGTTCTAGCGTGATCGCTTCTGCATGTGCTTAAAGCGGATCTTGTATTGCCAAAGAAGAGGGATGCCAGCATTAAAAAGAGAATAGAGATTCTTGAAGGTATATAATTCGCTAAATCGTCCAATTTAGCCGAGAAATAACCTAGATCCAGATAAGCATCATCTTTATATCCGACCATAGAATCGAGTGTGTTTATCGTCTTGTAAACAATTGCCGCCGGAATACCAAAACCAAGCGGTGCGAAAAGTATAAAAAAGAAGAGGGGAGAGAAGAAGCCGTCTACAAAGTTCTCTCCAACAGATTCAATAACTGCCGATGAAATCTCCCCTTCTGAAAGTGTCCTGGCATCTCTACTACAGAGCGCTTGAAGTCTTTTTCTGGCTGCTGAAATATCACCAGCTATAAGGGTTTTACAGATCTCCTCAGACACATCACTCAAAGCAGATATTGAGAAGGTTGACTTCAGGAGGTAAGCTGAGATAAGTATCCCGATGAGGGGCACTTTCAGGGAGAATTGTACTATCACAAAGGCACAGGCTCCTGAAATTGCCATGCAGAACAATGCCATAAGAAGGCCGTATAACTTCTTTTTCTCAGGTGCCCTTCTCTCAAGAAACTTGATCAATCTACCTATCAAAACAACTGGATGAAATAACTCATCCGGTTCACCGAAGAGGAGATCGATGTAAATGGATAGGATGAATACCGTTACAAGGGGGTGTGAAGAGAAGATTAAAAATGGCGATGAGATCAGGAAGAATAAAGCCTTTATCAACGTCATATCTGCCCTCATTTTAACCTCTTTGAACGTTAATTACCCTGTAAGAACCTATGCGTCTATTATGCATCTATAATTGATAAATTATTTCTATATGCTACGTGTATATGGGTTACTTATGGGTCTTGGAGATTACTTAACCGAAAATGCGAAATCATTCCCTGATAGAATCGCAATCATTCAGGGGGAGCGCAGGATAGACTTTAAAGAGTTGAACGAGCGGGCAAACAGGTTGGCGAATGTGCTTTTAAGTAAGGGTGTTAAAAAGGGAGACCATGTCTCTGTGATGCTTTTGACCCGCCCGGAGTACGTTGAAATTTACTTTGCCTGCTACAAGATTGGAGCCGCTTCGGTCCACATAAATGCCAGATATGTATCAAAAGAGATAGAGTACATAGCCAATCAAAGCGACTCGGTCGCAATGATACTCGATGAGGAGTTCGTAGACCATATAAATCCGATTCGGTCAAATCTGAAAAATGTTAAAGATTACCTCTGCATTGGAAAAAATATTCCAGGGGATATGAGCGACTACGAAAAATTGCTCGATGAAGCCTCGAGTGATGATCCGAAGATAGAGGTTGGCGGTGATGATGTGGCTTTCATCATATACACTGGTGGTACAACCGGGGAGCCGAAGGGCGCTGTCTGGACTCATGGGGCTGCAATGGACTTTCTCGATCGTTTCGGTGGTGATGCGCTTGGTGCTGTTTTTAAAGGGGTGAGTATACTCTCCGTATCTCCTTTTTACCACATAAAAGGATGGATCGTCTCTACTCCCTTCCTCTGCATGGGCTGTACACTTGTTCTTACCGGGAGCAGAAGTTTCAACTCGAGAGAAGTTATGGAGATCATAGAGCGGGAAAAGGTGAAGATAATGTGCACGGTCGGTGATAAAACCGCAAGAGACATACTCGATCTGCCAGATCTGGATAAGTACAATACCAAATCTCTGATGGCGATTATGTCAGGTGCTGCAAAGTTTTCAGCTGAGACCAAAAGGGAGATCTGGAAGCACTTTAAAAGGCTGATCTTGATAGATTCAGTTGGGCAGAGCGAGTCCCTGATCCTTACAAAAGTTTATCTTCCTGGAAGCAAACTCGATTCCAATGTCTTTGATACCGTGCTTCCGGGTACAGAAAAAAGGGTTGTTGACGAAGAAGGAAATGACGTCAAACCCGGTGAAATTGGAGAGTTGATCTACAACAATCTTCCGATGATGAGGGAGTATTACAAGGATCCAAGCAAGACCGCTGAGGTCATGAAGGAAGGCTGGTACTACAGTGGTGATCTATATCAGCTGAATGAGGATGGGAGTGTGAGGCTGATAGGCAGGAAGAAGGAGACGATAGTGAGCGGCGGTGAGAAGATACATCCGCCTGAAGTTGAAGATGTCCTTAGGAGCAATCCCAATGTTAGTGATGCTGTTGTTATGGGAATACCTGACGTGAAATGGGGGGAATCGGTTATGGCTCTGGTTAAATTGAAGAAAGGAGCTCAAGCAACCGAGGAAGAGCTTATACAGTACTGCAAAGAGCATATAGCAAGCTACAAAAAACCGAGATATGTTGAGTTTGTTGACTCATTCCCAACAACTGAGGCGGGAAAGATACTCAAGGCCAAGTTGAAAGAGGAGTACAAGGATTATGGTAAGAAGCGAGGTTGATCCGAGCAACCTATATCCTACTGAAAAAGGGGGTGCTAAGCACCGGGGTGCTCAGTAAAACCAACAATATCATTTAAATTCATACCATCAATTCCTGATCAATGTCCTCCCCAATTAATCCTGCCACTGTAGCGAACACCTCCTCTTTCAAGAACTCTTCAGCAGAAGATCCAAGTGCTCGGTAACCTTTTATATAAAAGCTTAACCAAAACAAGGGATGCAAATGCATCCCTTTAGCCCGATTGAAAATCGGACACCTCTCAGGCTGGAGGTGTCCAGCCTTTGTGACCTTTTCTTTGAGTGGTCACCATTTACCTTCTATAAGGTTTAGATCTTGAGTTTCGGGGTTTTGAGGGCTACAATATTTTAAAGAAAGAATTCTACCAGTCTGGGGCTGGTGGTTGGGCGAGTATGAAACACAGGAGACATGGTAATGCGCCGAGGGCCGAGTCGACCGAAGGGAGGGCGAGCATGCCACCCATTTGAGCGAAGCGGAAATGGGTGGTGCCCTCGGCGCAATTTGACAAAAATACCGATGAATCGGACTTGGTGTTGTGGGAAATTTTGAAGAAAAAGTTTAAAACATGATAGGACAACAGCGAGATGACCAATATATCCATGTACGGCGAGGATTGTTCTGATAGGAAAAGATATATTGTTGTTCAGTGGAATAATAAATGTTCTCGGCTGCGTTGTTTTGCTAATAAAAAAACAGCTTAAATGAGGGTATTTATTTATATTGAACTGTTAAAGAGGGGGTTTAACGGAAAATGATTACCTTGACTTTGTCACATTCCCCTCATGACCAAACCCCTTCCAACCAGATATACTAACATTAATACACATCGATACCCTATCAATAAAATCGAGGGGTATAGGGGATAGAATTCGTTAAACTT
>JAXHTJ010000172.1:0-3853 GCA_034190245.1 Halobacteriota archaeon
CAGATGGAAAAACCTCTCGAAAAAAGGGGGAGTTATGGGTTAAAGTGCGGAGTTACGGTTACAAAGTATCAGTCATCTTTTCGTTTCCCAATTCTATATAAGATGTCGTTACCATCACTAACTCTAACACATAACACCAAGACATGCCGACTATGTAAAAAAGTATTTGAGGAGACGAAAACAGAATCCATAATAGTTCTGTTATATCATTACCTATGCCATGTGTAATATCAATTACACCCCCCAAAGCCATATCAGGGGCTACCATTCCTGGTAAAGAAACTAAAATTATTACAATCATTGAGATGGCGGTATATATGACCCATACAACCGGAATAACGGTGTAGTTGTCCTTAAAAAGATCAATACTACCTTTTAAGCTCTCTATAATACCCTTATCTGCTATAATGGCTTCTTGATAGGTCCAGAAGAATAGAAATAGAATAAAAAGTGATGTCATGGTCATGGCTATCGACATTGGAGAAATTGGTTGAGCAAAGGGATGAATCTGAAATACATTCATTGCATTTTGCTTTATAAAGACTGATCCAATTAGGTCAAATCCCGAACCTGCCAGAAAAGAGATACCGTATATTATAAGCCCAATCCCAACAAGTCTTGGAACTCTTTTACGTGAGTAGGTGATATTCCCCTCGAATTTTCCTTGAGAAACATTTCTTATGATGAGTCCTATTAACCATAGATCCATAACCACAACACCACTAATCCACATGACCCCGATAATCATCGCTGAAAGCATCGAACCAATCAGTCCGGGTGTTAGGGGGAATATTTCTGATAACATCTGTGAAATGATAGAATCTCCTCTTGGAATTGAAGCTAAACCATACCCTGTATCCGTCATATAGAAGATGACTGAAATAAAAGTTATCAGCAACACTGTTGAGAACAAAAGACAAGGGAGTAAATTCCTTGGCATCAAAGATAGCTTCAAGCTTTGTAGGGTTATCTTTTTTAAGTCGATGGTGTCCATATAATAAACTCCTCCGGATTTTCTTTTTGATTGAAACTTGAAAATTCATCTGGGTAATTCGCCGGGCTAAATATATACGAACCTACAACAGCTTGACCTATGACAACAGAAGAGACTGATTGCATCGAGCCGATAGTGGTATAAGGATCTTGATGATCATCAATATCAAGTCTCCCGTAAATAGTATTGACTGAGCCAATGGTGGACATATTTTCAAAATCGTCATGATGATAAGTATTAAGCCCCTTATAAGCGAAGAGGACAATTAAGCCCTTAAACTTGCTAACTTCATCAATTTCACTTTCCGTATAGTTTTCTAACTCATTTTCAAATGTCCATGAATGGAAATAGATTCTGTATGACGGACAATTTTTCAAATCGTCTCTTGGTACTTTTGAAGACTCGGAAGAGGTGAGCTTCAGTTCAATTTCCTTGTTTGTTTCGTTAACCATTGTTATGAATTCGCTGTAATCTTCGCTATTGGTGTATTCATACACTACGTCACTATAAGAATTCCAAATTTCGGTATCAATGACTTGGAGATAAATTGTCAATATGGCTATATTGAGTATCCTTCTAACAGCATCATCAAGTCTGTTTTCTTCTCTAAGGCCCTCTTGGTTGATCTGAGAATGCATGTACATTATCTCAACATTGCTCAGATATATGGCATGATGAACAAAAACATCCTGCTCTTCCGATCGGTTATTCACTTCTTCTCTCAGTATTCGTAACTTTTCCCCTATTGTCATGTTTGGACTTAATTCCACTCCCAAGCCTTTTGATATACTTCTGGTTTGTCTCTCGAAATATTCCTCTTCCCATTCTTGCACTAGGTACCACATTTCGGAGGCTATGGAGTCCAATAAAGGCCTCTCAACTGCGTGATTTATTGATAACGCAACAAGATTTGTATAGCCTATGCTGACGATAGCGCAGAGAAGTAGTAGAATAATAAATGTACTCTGTTTTCTCAAGTTCATACAGGCACTTCCCCTCAAACTTCATAGGGCAATTGGCAAGTCATAGGACTAATACTTTTTCGAATTATATCCCATCGGCACGACGCTTGGACTGAACATCGGTGCATCCACGGGGTTTTTTTCACACCTTACCTGAGTATATCTTTGGTTTCACGATTCACAACCATCTTGTTATACGAGTTGTCCATGACTCTAAGTAATTTTTGGCTGTCCAAGCTGCTCTAATAACTCGTTGATTGCATTACGAGCTATCCGTCGCTGTCCAGTCATCACAATTCCATTACCTGACTCGATACTCATCTCAGATGGCAGACTGAAGGTATATGGATTACGTGGATTTGTTCTCATCCAGGTTTCAAGGTGTATCTTTCCTTCTGTCTCTTGAATCTCAAGCATAATTGGAATACTCCAGATATCACTACCTTTCTGATATAATCTTCTAGACTCGTCTGACTCAATAACTCTAAAATATGTCTCTTCAGCCCAATTATCGGCTATTGACCAGATATCTTCTCCTATCTCAAAATCCATGACAGTTCTACCAAACAGAGGGTGTTGTAACAACTCGGCCCCTACCAAAGAACTCCCGATCTCATAAAACTCGTCCAATTTATCCCAGACTTGAATCTTGGTCTGGGTTATTGTAAGAGCGAAGAGAGGGATTGGAAGCAGTACCGCTAAATCACCCAGTCCACTCATCAATGAAAGTATTCCAATAATAAGTCCATATACTGCTGTTGTATGGGGTATTGTTGCAATGACCATTATTTTACCAATTAAAGGACCAGGATATCGTTCTTTTAACATAATTCAGTATTGGAAAATTTGCCAGACCTAACACCAAAAAAATACCTGTAAGCATGTAAATTATTGAGGCATCTAAAACCAAATCACCTTTTAATTCCCCCTGCCAATTCAAAGTATAAAGAAGCAATAGATAAATCAATGGTAAAGTCGTCATGAGGAATAACATAAATTTAAATGGTTTTTTTGTATTTCGTCCATATTTATCCTTTATCCCTTTTAGCCATCTTCCTATTCATTACTTCGGAAAGTAACTTATTTTCCCCCTCCCCCTTGATCTTTGATTAAATACAGACCAAAACAAAGATAGGGTGTACACTACCAAAGATAGTTGTTAAATAACTTAAAGGTTTTCACAGACTCAGCGCAAAAGTCCGGTAGATACTATTATATTTGAAAGCCCAGCAAGCTCTTCCGGGAGCAACTCCTCCGGTCGTTTATCCATCATTTCCTCGGGTAAAGATGACACGACTCTTTTGACGTCATCGATCCTCGATATCTGAGCGGTGTTTAGTATCGCATTTCTCATCTTCTTCCTCCGCTGAGTAAAGACGGCGGTGACAAAATCAAAGAAGAACTCCATGTCATGGATATCGTACGGAGGCTCTCTGGGAGTTATCCTGACTATTGCAGATTTGACCCTTGGCCTTGGGTGGAATGCTGTTCTTGGAACTACTTCAAGTATTCTTACATCTGAAAAGTACTGTGTGCTCACGGATAACCTGCTGTACTCTCTCGTATTTGGTTTTGCTATCATCCTCTCCGCAAATTCGTGCTGATACATCAGGATACCGATCTTAAAATCATAATCAAAGAGTTTGAAGGTGATTCCCGAAGATATTGAGTATGGCAGGTTTGCAACAACCTTATCGAATCGGGGAAGATCTATCGTAAGTACATCTCCGCATATCACTTCCGTGCTTCTGCACTTCCCTTCCAGTACATTGCAGAGACTTCTGTCCTTCTCGATTGCATATACTTTCCCGGCCATCTTCTCAAGTTTCTCTGTGAGCTTTCCACTACCTGCTCCTATCTCCAGTACCACATCTGAAGAGGTGATATCTGCATATCC
>JAXHTJ010000173.1:0-3849 GCA_034190245.1 Halobacteriota archaeon
AGGACATATATCAGAGGATTGCGAAACTGCAGTAAAAACCTAACAATGGCAGATCTCTTCTTAATCTCGACTTCATTGTGCCCGTATATGGCAAGTCTTTTATCTACCTCGTCTTTTGTCAACCCTGTAGCTTCTGTTGAAAGCAAAGAGAAGGTCTCATCGACTGATCTCTGATACCATCTTTTATCATCTGAATTTAGGTGATGATCAGTATTTTTTATAGCTTTGTTCACAGAGCACCTTAGAAGAATTTAGTGATAATCAATGTTGGAATATAAATAATTTACTCTACAATATTAAGTGAACCTGATAATTTTTTACAAAGCATAACAACAACTTTTATAAAGTTGATAAAACTAGGTAGCGATGATTTTATTTTTTTGAAATAACTGAATTCTCGGACAAAAAGCTTATCATCTTATGCTACCGATTCATCAATGTCACTTTTCTTGTGCCAAGGTTGTGCTGAGATATTGACACGCAATTTTATTACAAGGGGCAAAGTATGAAGAGTGCTAAGGATAAAGATGGGATTGAAAGACCGCCTATCAAAATTAAATATTCCTTTTTGAAGATTATGACTGGTTCTGACCTATCACGACGAAGGTTGCCACTTATGGTCGCAGAGAGTGTAAACCCCGGTCCTGTTGTCTGGCTCACTGGTTGCGTTCATGGTGATGAAGTCGGTGGAATGGTTGTAATTCAGGAGGTCTTCAAGATAATAAGGAAGAAACACCTGTTAAAAGGTTCACTTTATGCATTCCCTCTCATGAATCCCATCGGGTTCGAAACAGGCTCTCGTAATATCACATTAAGCAAAGAGGATCTCAATCGCTCCTTTCCGGGTAATAAAAATGGTTCGCTTGCAGAGAGGATTGCTGACAGGATATTTACAACCATAAAAGATACCAATCCGGATCTCGTACTTGATCTACACAATGACTGGATGAAATCCATCCCCTATACTCTGATAGACCCATGTTCTCAAATTGATAATAAAAAAGCGTATGATAAGACAAAGATCTTTGCAGAAAAAACCGGTTTTCTTGTGGTACTTGATACAGATGATCTGAAAGATACTCTCTCATATAGCTTAATTCGACATGACATTCCAGCTTTAACAGTTGAGTTGGGAGAGTCCTTTATTGTAAATGAAAAGAATGTGGGGTTTGGTGTAAAATCGGTCTTGAACATCCTATCCTTCCTTGAGATGGTTGAACCTGTTGAGGGGTATTTTAGTCACAATATTGCTAAAAAATTCGAAAGCAAGATCTATAGATTTTCAAACCAACCTGTAAGCTCAACAAGTGGTGTTATCAGATTTCTTGCAAAACCAGAAGATCTCGTCGAAAAAGGTGAGAAGATCGCCAAAATCTATAATTCATTTGGGAAGCTTCAGGAGAATATAACGGCTTTAAATAACGGTATTGTTCTTGGTCACTCTGATTCTTCGGTTGCTTTCCCTGGTGCGCATGTTATGGCTTTTGCTTTACTTGAAGATAAAAGTGATTGAGGTATACAAGATAACTTTTTGGAAGGGGGAATACGAAAGCTTATGAAGTTTGGGAATTTTTATGTGAACTTATAAAAGACAAATCCTAAATAAAAGAGGATAGGAAAGTGGAATTGGTGATAATAGACAACAATTCATTCAAAGAAAAAGCACCTAAAATTGCCCTGTTCAGCATGGAGATAGGGCTTGATCATAAGATGCCAACTTATAGTGGTGGGCTTGGTATTCTGGCAGGCGATTTTCTTAGGTCTTGTGCAGACCTGGACTTTCCCATAGTAGCCGTTACACTTGCCTGTAATAAAGGATATCTATCTCAAAAGCTCGACGAGGATGGCAATCAAACTGAACTCCCGATAGACTGGAAGATCGATGATTTTGCGGAACTTATGTCACCAAAAGTGCCTGTACCTATCGAAGGTAGAGCGGTGAAAATCCAGGCATGGGAATATATTCTAACAGGTATACAAGGTCATCAAGTACCGGTATATCTTCTTGACACCAACCTTTTTGAAAATAATGATTCCGACAGGGGTATCACCTTTCATCTTTATGCGGGTGATGACAGGTACAGATTATCACAAGAGATAGTCCTTGGAATTGGTGGTGTACGTATGCTCAGGGAACTGGGTTATAATATTGAGAAGTATCACATGAACGAAGGACACTCTGCTTTAGTGACTTTAGAACTTATGAAGGGGATAAAAGATGAGAATCCGGACTATACAGATGGGCAGGTTTTAGATTTAATACGGAAAAGATGCATATTTACAACCCATACTCCGGTTCCGGCAGGTCATGATAAATTCCCCTCTTCACTGGTCAAAAGTCTTCTTGGAGGGTACTTAGGAGACTTAAAAATTGGTGAAATTTGCCATGAGGGTATTTTAAATATGACACTTCTTGCTTTAGATCACAGCGAACACATAAACGGTGTAGCAAAAAAGCATGGGGAAATTTCCAGAACCATGTTCCCTGGATATCCAATCGATTCAATAACCAATGGTGTCCACCACGTATTCTGGTCTTCGGAGTCTTTTTGTGAGTTGTATGATAGGCATGTCAGTGGCTGGAGAAAAGACCCGTTTGATCTGAGATATGTACTCTCAATACCAAAAGAGGAGATTATAAAAGCACACTTAAAAGCAAAGAAAAGATTGATTGATTTCGTAAATTCAGAGCATGATATAGGGATGGATTATGATACCTTCACATTGGGCTTTGCAAGAAGGATTACAATGTATAAACGACCCAGCCTTATCTTTATCAATACAGATCGGTTGGTGGGTATCACTAAGAGTACGGGGCCGATTCAGATCGTTCTTGCAGGTAAAGCTCACCTCAAGGATACAGCAGGAAAAGAATTGATAAAGAGCATCTTTGATGCCATAAAAAGATTGAAAGAGGATATAAAGATCGTATTCCTTGAAGATTATGATATGGAACTTGCAAAATTAATAACTTCGGGTGTAGATCTCTGGCTTAACAATCCTAAAAAACCAAACGAAGCATCAGGTACAAGTGGTATGAAAGCGTCTCTTAATGGTATACCAAGCCTAAGCATACTGGATGGCTGGTGGGTGGAAGGTTGTTTAGAAGGCGTAACCGGTTGGGCGATAGGGTCAACCACATCTGATGATTCTTTAGATGAAACAGGCGACTTAAAAGATGCAGAAGACCTCTATAACAAATTGGAACATGTGATACTACCAATGTTTTATAAAAATAAAGATGCATGGGCCCAGGTTATGCAATATACAATTGCATTCAACTCATCTTTTTTTAATTCTCATAGAATGGTACAGCAGTATCTCATGGATGCGTATCATACTTAGAACCTATCCGAAAACCCTCCCCGCAGCTCTGAATGTTATCCATGCACATGCAAAATGAAGCATGGCAATGTAATTTTCGACCTTTTTTCGCATCTTATGAGCAATCTTCGAAAGCGGTTCAACCATGAGTGTTTCCTTTCCACCACCCACCTTCTTGCCCGATAACCTGGTATCTCTTTCTTTTCTTTGATTTCTTCTCCTCGGCTGCGAATATGTGCTGTGTAACCATATGACCCCACCCCACCCCCAATTAAACTCCCTCAACCATAATATTTTTCACACTCCGGTCCAAGCAGGGAAAGTATCTTCAACAAAACATCCTTCATATTCGCCACTTCACAATTAACCTTGTTTCCGATTTTAACAACTACTTCGCTAACACCCCTGAAGAGGTAAAAGACCCATTTCATTGTAGGCCTCACGATTGGTTTTCCTTTCTGATCGGGTACAGTCTTACAGGTTTCTTTCAACCTATCTCTTAGCTTCCACTCGGCAATCGAGTAT
>JAXHTJ010000174.1:0-3803 GCA_034190245.1 Halobacteriota archaeon
CTTTAGCCCGAAAGTCGGATCTCTGCAGGAGATCGGACATTTTTGTTCAACCTTTTGTAAAAAGGTTGGTGCAGAGCCCCTTCATTTAGAGACTTTGACCTTAGAGGTTCTTATCACATTTCCATTTAATGTATAACCTTTCTGCAGCTCTTCCACCACAGAATTCTCGGGAAATTCATCAGATTCGACCACCATCATAGCTTCGTGCTTGTACGGATCGAACTTCTCTTTGAGCGCTTCAATAGGGCTGAGTCCCCTCTCACCCAACACGTCCATTAAATCGCCATATATCAGTTCGACTCCTTCTATAAGGCCCTTGAGATCATTATTCTTTCTGGCACTTGAGATAGCGTTCTCAAAACTGTCAATTATCGGTAGAAGATCCTTTATCAGTGCTTCATTTGCCCGTCTCTCATATTCAATTCTTTCACGGGAGACAATCTTCTTGTAATTCTCAAATTCTGCCTGTAGATATTGTATCCTTGAGACGTATTCCTCCACAAGTCCTTCTTCACCTGTTTCTTCTGACACCTCGATATCATAAGGATCTACCCCACCTTCTGATTCATTCACCTTCTCATTTTGCTCATCTTTAGACAATCACTCGAACCTCCAGACCAATATATATCTTTGAAAATATAGAGTTTTAGGTTTAAATTATTTCTATGTCATACATGAGGCCATTAAATATGGCCGGAGCCCTTTCTTTTTGATATCAATCCTGCAAAAACACCGGCTCCAAAGCCGTTATCAATATTGACCACAGCGAGACCCGGTGAGCATGACTGAAGCATCGTCAGAAGGGCGGATACTCCTCCTCCACCCGCACCATAGCCTACAGAGGTTGGAACACCGATAACGGCAACATCGACCAGACCGGCAACAACTGATGGTAGTGCACCCTCCATTCCGGCAACAGCCACCACCGCATCAACGTTACTTTCGAGCATCTCGTCTATCGGATCGAATAGCCTGTGTATGCCGGATATTCCGACATCATAGGATTTTATCACCCTGCACCCCATCACCTCAAGCGTAACACAAGCCTCTTCAGCGACCGGAATATCCGAGGTTCCGGCAGCAAGTACCCCCACATTTCCAGAGACGGAATTTGTATAACCTTTCCTACGAAGCACTATCGTTCTGGCCTTTTCATTGAAGTCCATCTCAAGCTCATCCGGCAGGACTTTTTTGACCTCTGCAAGATCCTCATCCTTGACTCTGGTTGCAAGAGCTACTTTGTTCTCTTTTGCTAACTCTATCAGCAATCCTGCAACGTCTTCAGGCTCTTTATTCTGGGCAAATACGGTTTCGTGTATTCCTGTGCGGGCTTTTCTGAGTATATCCAGCTTCGCTCTTTCCCCTACCTGTTTTATGCCCAACTTGACAATCTTATCTTTAGCATCTTCTATCGAGATATCTCCCAGGCGAGTTTGCTCTAAAATATCTAATAATGAGTCATTAGATGTTGATTTTTCAGGCAATGTATCGTCTCCTGTCAGTATTATTTGATGCTATACCCAGCTTTGTAGATATGGGTGAAAAGACTTGAAGATTGCTCTTTAATATTGTTCGTAGTTAAAAGATCTAACTGAAAGCAGCAAAAGATTTATAGTCAAACTCTGTGATTCTATATCAGATGGATTACCTATACTCCTTTTTTATAATGACTTTCACAACCTTATTTGTTATAGTTGATCCGATTGCAGGTGCCATGATATTCTCATCCATGACCGGGGATATGGAGATAAAGAAGAGGAAGAAGATGGCCCAGAATACGGCTATCTTTGGATGTGGCCTACTAATATTCTTTGCAATCACAGGGAACCTCTTCCTCTCATTCTTTCGTATAACCACAGATTCACTCAGTGTGGCTGGTGGTGTTCTTCTATTTCTGATAGCGATCGATATGATGTATGCGAGGAGATCGAGGGAAGCATACACAGAGGAGGAGTTCGAGGAGGAACGGGAGTATATGTACATTGTACCTCTTGCCATTCCTATGCTAACCGGACCCGCCGCCATAACATCGGTCATCTTACTGATGGGGATGGCAGAGAATATCAGTTTTAAGATAATAGTTATCACGGCAGTGATTCTCACGTTTGTGGTAACATGGGTACTTTTGAGATTCTCGGAACAGATTAACAGAATTCTTGGTGTTACGGGGGGTATGGTCTTCCGAAGGATGATGGGGCTGTTCCTCGCCGCCATAGCCGTTGAGTTTATAACAAGTGGTATATGGAATATCTACAGTTCACTTATTTAGGCTCCTCGGAACGTCCCTTACCTTCTTTGCTAACCCTCCTTATCTTTATCTTCTTTATCCTTCTTTTATCAGTCTTTTCGACTGTTATCTCGAAGTTTCTAAATTTAATCTTCTCTCCTTCTTTTGGAACCCTATCAAAGAGGTCGAAGATGAATCCCCCAACAGTATCAAAATCACCTTCAGGAAGCTCGCACTTTATCACTTCCTCCAGTTCATCTATGTGCATCCTGGCATCAATAACAAATGTACTTTCATCGATTATCTTTATCTCCTCTTCCCCGGTATCGTACTCATCAAATATATTGCCAAATATCTCCTCTATGATATCTTCTATCGTTATCAATCCCGAGGTTCCGCCATACTCGTCTATTACGATTGCTATGTGCATCTTTCCCCTCTGAAACTCCTTCAAAAGTTCATCGACCATCTTGGTCTCCGGGACAAAATAGGGTGGCCTCATTATCTCTTTTACCTGTGGCTTCTCTTTCTTCCATATGTACGATAAAATATCCTTTGCATAGATGACTCCAACGATGTTATCCATCCTCTCTTCAAATACGGGAATTCTTGAGTATCCGTGCGATGTGATCAGGTCTAAACACTCTTCCATGCTCTGCTTCACCTCTAAACTGACCATGTCTGTTCTTGCTGTCATAAGCTCCCTTACAACAGTATCCCCAAGTTCAAAGACCCTGTGGATCATCTCCCTCTCGTTCTCCTCGAAGACTCCCTCCTTCTCCCCGACATCCACCAGTGTCCTTATCTCTTCCTCTGTAACAAGTGGATTCTCACGATCTTCACCACCTGTAAGCTTTACGAAGGGATCTGTAATGGCGTTAAGCACCCTTGATATTGGAAACAGAACAAAGGACAATACAGCAATAGGTCCTGCAACGAGAAGTGAAAACCTCTCAGCATGACGTATTGCAACCCTTTTTGGCGTTATCTCCCCGAATGTTAAGATCAAAAAGGTCATTCCACCAGTGGCAAACGCAACTCCATAACTGTTGAAATAATCTATGGCAAGCGAGGTGGCAATAGCCGAGGCTGCTATATTCACAAAGTTGTTACATAATAGTATAGTTGAGAGTAGCCTATGAGGGTCTTCTAACAGTTTCTGCAGGGTCTTTGCTCTTCTTATACCCTCATCAGCCAGGTATCTAACCTTCGCCTTACTTAGCGAGATTATGGCAGTTTCGGACCCAGAAAAAAAAGCAGATAGCAATAGCAACAGAAATAAGCTAATGATCTTTATAGTCTCATATGCCACAGCCGGTTAGACCTCCGCGGGGACGACCCATGGATAATACTTTGTCCGTCATCATTTTTATATTTTTCCTTATAACAGTACGGTCATGCAGAAATCCCTGTTCATCCATCATCACGAATTAGAATGGTCATCTCGCAGAACCGTACTATTTCCATGCATCTTTTGTGCCATTTAAAAAAATAACTAATTTACCAAAGCTTCCGCTAACCCAGTACCTAATTCCCCCTCAAAAGGTGGTTCAACAGATACACTGCTTTGGATGCC
>JAXHTJ010000175.1:0-3800 GCA_034190245.1 Halobacteriota archaeon
CATCAAACACTTAGGAGACTACTCCGCCGAGTCCATAATAGCTGAAATCTGTGGTTAAGATAAAATCTTAACCATATACAGGTAGCGCTAAGCCCCCAGTACAAATGTCATCCACCAATTTCAACAAACATTTCTCTTAACGGTCACTCCAAACAACTGGATCCATAGTAAACAACTCAGTAATAGGCCTACATTTCTAGCTAAAGTTTTTAATGAACTTCCTAAAGAAACTCAACAGACCATAAATGCTTTTAGCTTCAGTTACAGTTTCTGGTCGTTTCAAATCCACTAAACCTTAAACTTTATCAACTTTAGGTTTCAAGGTTCCATTCTCAACAATATGTCCTAACACTTCCACTTTCTACACTAAAAACTCACACTTAGAACAACCAAGCTTCAAATTATCATTATAAATCAACTAAATTACTTCTTTAGAGTTTTGGATGCACTCCGCCTAAGTATTTCCAAACACTACTACATCATCTATGTAAACAAAACACTTCAAGTACAAAACATCTTCCAAAATATCATTCATCATACTCTAAAACACACCAGGAGCATTCTTATGCCCAAATGGCATCCTAACAAACTTGAAAGTACCTCGGCGGGTAACAAACGCCAAGTAACATTAAGAGTCTAAATCAACAGGTATTTGCCAAAAGCCTTTAGCTAAGTCTAATTTTGTGAAGTACTTAGCTCCGCCCAAACTTTGGATGATTTCATCAATAATAGGTAAAGGATAAACTATACTAACTGAAATATTGTTAACATCACGCAAATCAACACACAACCTCAACGCCGAAGAGTCTCCGCCGGGCTTAGGAACAACCACCACAGCGCTTTGCCAAGGTCCCATATACTTTTCAACAACTTCCAATTACATCATTTTACGTATTTCCTTGTCTAAAAACTCAGTTTTAACTTTACTTGTACGCCTAAGATCATGACATACAGGTTTAGATCCAGGAACAATATCAACTGAAAACGTTGTAGATTTACTGCAACCAAGTCCATCACTAGTTTTAATATACAAACCTGGTTCCGCCGTCAACAATAGATCAAACAACTACGGTTCAATATCCAAATCACAAAAGCCAACTAAACACTAACCACACCTCTCAAAAATCTCATCAAACCTAGCAATCATTTCAACATCCAATTTAATTATGTCCGCCAAAGGGTTATGCACTACTTAGTCCATCCAAACATTAGAACATGAAGCACAGTATGAAGTTATTCTAGTTAGATCATCCAACACAGGTGATTCACAAGATCCACACGATTTACTACTCAACTACATTCCCAACGCCAAAGCTTTAGTTGCTTAATATATACACAGATCTAGTCCGCCAACCTATTCACATTTGTCTAACAACTCAACATCTAACTAAGACACATCAAAACCTAAACACTTGCCATTCAACCATACACGAAAACGTTCTTTACGATCAACATCAGCGAAAAATCGAATTCACTTTATCAGAACCCTCATGCACCTAATTTACTTAAGGCGCAGCTGGAAAAGCTGCACCTTCAATGTTTTTCAAGTAATGTACCACACCAGTATTACCATTCTTATCACACAACAAGTATGCACTATGAGTAGAACACATGGTTACAATTTACAACTTAGCATTCGGTCCACCAATAAAGTCATTTCCCAACAACATTGTACAACTTTCATTCGGATATACCGCCACTGTCATCTTCACTGCCAAACTATCACTCACTTACAACCCTAACTCATACAATATTCCTTCATACTTAAGCTTTTACTCTCCTACGCCGAAGAACCCCAGCGTTGTGGGTTTAAGTTATCCCGCCAACGCCGACATCTTTTTAAACAGCGCACTCGACATCATTGTTACTGTTGCACCCGAATCTACCATCGCTCGCACCTTATACTTCCCCGCGACCAATACATTTATCTGTGGAATATTCGCGACCACAGGCTACGCCGAAGTTAGATCACCCTCATTCAGCGTAACTGACTTGAGGAAATTCTGCTTTTCTGAATTCCCAAACCACCCAGACCCTTCCACCAAGTCTGGATGGGCGCCAAAATATTCCTGAAAATCCTTCTACTGCTGTGCCCCGAAGACTGTCCCATGAGTGTGCTAACTTATTGGCACGTCTCTCATTGAAGTACTAGGCTCGGCGTCACGTTCTGGCTTCTTCCGCTTAGAATATTTGGAAGACAGCTGCTCCTTGGCCACCTCTGGATCGGAAGCCATCTGATACAGGAGCTTTGAAAACTCATCCCTCAACTTAGCATCCCTTCTCAACCTCTCCAACAGCGACAGCCCTGAATTTGCTCGGAGGAGCACTCTCTCCGCCTCCCCAAGCAACTCCTTTGGTGCCCACTTGCGATCCGTCATTGTCCCAGCGTCCTTAGCTTCCCTCACTAGATGATCCTTCACTGCATGGACGGCGGACAACACCACTCCACGCTCGGCGGAATCCAACGCCGACTTAGTACACAGGTATTCCACGTACGTAGTCAAGTCCTGCATGACTTCCTCCTCAATTGTATCAAGCTCCGCCGAGTAGACTTGCCCCTCTAGGCGTTCTCCGAGGATCATGTTGGCCTGATGATTGCCAAAGATGTCTGTGACCACGAAGTTGGACCTGCGATCCTTCCAATTACCCTGCTACTGCTTCTCCGCCGGCTTGTCCTTGTCATACTGCTTCTTGTTTGCATCACCCGCCTGCTTGTTTGTCTTGTACAGGTAATTGTTCACATTGCTAATCCGCTTTGCCTCACTCATGAGCTACTAGAAGCTCATCTGCTGGAAGTACTTGTCCTTGAGGAGCACTTCCTTGATTTTAAAAGGTAAGCTGTCAACATATAACAGCTTTAACTGAGCTTCAACGCCTGGATCTGACTTGTTTAGCTTGTTTGCAGACTGGAGGAACTTGTTGGTGAAGCTGTCAACATCGAAGTCATTGCACCTCTGAGCCCTAAGTTCACCAATGATCACATTAGGATCTACTGTGAACTCTTGGATAAAAGCATGTCGACGCCCAGCCCAATTAGGAATCACTCTCAACGTCTCTGCATAGTAAGCTGCCCGACCCTTCATCAATAAAGGTAAGAAATCTGCCTTGTTTTACTCTGTGTCCAAATGTGCTACTTTCAACTCTCCATAGAACTGCTCCAAAAATGTCTCTGGATTTACATCATCTTCAAACTTAGTGAACTGGCTAAGATTAGGAGCAGCTTTATTTGCTTTATGGTCTTCCTATTCAAAAGATCTGCGTGTAGCTTCTTTAGCAAGATCCTTTGCAGTTGTAGCATCCATGCCTTTAGTAACCAAACTTTGCTCTATAGCTTGGAACCTGGCCATATACTCACTAGCAATAGCATCTGCATCAAACCCACTCATCTTCGCACTAAAAAGACTTAAATAAAATTATAAAGCTGTTTTACTAATACTTATATGTCCTTGCTACAGGTGAAGACTGGCTGAAGACTACTGAAGAGCTCAGGTAGGTAGATCACCAAAATTCCGGAACACAGGGAAAGCACTAAACAGGTAAATTCAAACTTAAAACTACATAATTAATTTATCTTATACTTTCTCTGTACGTTTTTCACTGTTTAACCATCTCCCGAAACCACTTTGTCATGTAATTTATTTCATGACATAATCATACTTATAAATGTCTGTAAATGTCCTTAACTGTTCAAATGTCTATTAAATTTAAATTAAGCAAAGTAATACCAAACTAAACTACAAAAAGCGTGTACAACTATCCCGTCAAACCCCTGGTCCTTATAGATCAAACTGGACCTTTAC
>JAXHTJ010000176.1:0-3771 GCA_034190245.1 Halobacteriota archaeon
TTTCATAAATGAGTTTAAGAGGGGATTTTCACCGGCTATGTTAGATGGAGTAACAGATCACATCCGGAGTTGGAATGATTTTTTTAATGTATCATTATGCGGTGTATATTAGGACAGTACCTAATTTTAATAAGCGTGGTCACTGAACTTGTAGAGGGAATTGACATTTCCACATTCACATCACGCAGCTAATTTATAATGTTTAGTCTACTTGCCGAAGTACTGAAATCGAATATAATAAATTATATGCAAGTTATTCATAAATTTATAACTTATATAGCTATAATGTAATGTAATTTTTTCATACCCCTCTCATTTAGAAGAGTCTCTTATTTTAGTTTTAAGGGGGTTTTCTTGAGATAGATAATAATTACCTCAGTGGATTAGTGAAAGTCCATAGAATGGGTACACATCAAAAAATCCAACCCCTTTTTTATATTGAACTCATTTCAAAACATTTACATTCATCATCCGTATAACAAATTATCAAAATTTGAGGGGACTTCATGAAATTTGAAGAATTAACAGAAGAAGAATGAAAGGCTTATAGAACCACTCCTCCCATCACATGCCCTTACCGGCAGACCAAGACTAGATGATAGAACCACACTCAATGGCATCTTTTTCTTACTGACAACAGGATGTAAATGGGAAGATATGCTAGGGAAATATGGATCATAGCACGCTGCCTGGAGAAGAATGAAAAGGTGACAGGAAGAAGATGT
The DNA here is from genome assembly GCA_034190245.1 of Halobacteriota archaeon. Lineage (GTDB taxonomy): Archaea > Halobacteriota > Syntropharchaeia > DAOWMC01 > DAOWMC01 > JAXHTJ01. Next base: position 726 of record JAXHTJ010000176.1, read on the forward strand.
TTTGGATATGATCTTCCAAGAAGTACTGGATAACGAATACAGATCCGGTTTAATATCTATTAATTTAGTTTCCGCGGGTAGTAAGACGGTAGTTGCAAAAAACGGTACTGCCCTAATTTATACAGCATAATGATACATTAAAAAAATCATTCCAACTCCGGATGTGATCTGTTACTCCATCTAACATAGCCGGTGAAAATCCCCTCTTAAACTCATTTATAAAATTCCGGTAGAACTGAAATACTTCAATTGAAGATTCCAATCTCCGCCTCTTTTTTGAAAAACATTTGGTCTTTCGCACCAGTCTACCGATTCTTTCTCGGAGTATACCATTGAAGTTCTCGACATCAGTGGTTTCAATATCATGGGGGGATGGATTCCCGTGGATTATTCTTTTCTCTTTGTCAATGACCCTTCATTTCTCTCTGATCTTTATAAGCTGGCCATAATTGATACAGGTGTCGGCATAATAATCCGATAAAATATGGGTGTAGTCGTCGTTTCCATCAGTGAATATCTCAATTTTGTTATCAGGAAATGTGCATCAAATGCGGAGAATGTAAGGCTGGATGTAATTATGAGGCTATCGAAAACGATGGCGAATATTATAAGATCATAGACATATCCTGTCTTAATTGTGGTAAATGCACGGTAAACTGCCCCACAAATGCAATTGATCTGAGGTACTATTCTGATTCTCAGATAGAGGCACAGATAGAGGGTATTCTAACCACCGATGGAGACTCGATCGTTGCCTTCTGCTGCAACGAGTGCAGTTATGCGGCTGCCGATCTGGCTGGTCTGTCGAGGTACGGCTACTCGTCGAAGATAAAGGTGATCAGGGTTCCATGTACGGGCAGAGTCTCATCACAGCAGATCATGCGATCATTTGATCTGGGAGCTATTGGTGTTATAGTCGCCGGCTGCCTTGAGGGGCAGTGTTACTACACCGATGGGAATGTAAATGCGGCAAGAAAAGTCGAGATAGCAAAGCGGATACTCGATCTAATCGATATAGGTGGCCAGAGGTTGGAGATGTTCTTTATGTCATCTGCTATGGCAGATAAGTTTGTTGAGGCCGTTTTGGAGATGGAGGCAAGATGCTGATGGAGATCGACGAGATCGTTGAGGAGAGTGGCATTGTACAATGCGCATTCTGCGGAAAATGCTCATGTGGCTGCCCGGTAGGTAAAAGGTCTCGTCTGAGGGTTCGAAACTTGATTCATGACATATATATGGGAAAAATGTGCTGGATAAGGAGGAACTCTGGTTCTGCACGACATGCTACACCTGTGTTGAGAGATGCCCGAAAGGAGTAAACACTGTGGATGCCATCTTAAATCTGAGAAATATCGCAGTCAGAAAAGGTAATTACCCAAAGATACATGAGATGGCAATAAGCGGCATCTATGACACAGGAAGCGGCCTTCCTCTAAGCGATGATATCATAAAGATCAGAACGGTTATCGGTCTTGAAAAACTGCCCTTTGACGTAGCTACAAGCAAGGAAGATTTCGAGAAGTTCAAAAAGCTGGTGGAAGATCTGAAGCTTCTGTCACTCGTGGGGGGAGATTGATGAGATATGCATTCTTCCCCGGCTGTATAGCAAAGAACGTTTATCCATCGATAGAGAGGTCGACGAGAATGGTCCTTGCCGAAGTGGGTGTTGAACTTTTAGAGTACCCTTACTCCTGCTGTCCCGCCCCTAGTGTAATTGCAAGTTATGATATGGGATCATGGTTAACCCTTGGGGCAAGAAATTTATCCCTATCAGAAAGCGATGGTCTGGATCTTCTCATAATATGTAATGGTTGCTATGGCACTCTTCACAGGGTTTATGAGACACTAAAAGGCGATGGTGATAAGAAAAAGATTGTGAATGAGCATCTACGAAAGATAGGAATGGAATATGAAGGAGACGTTAAACCGATACATTTTATTGATGCACTGGACGAGCTTAGAGGTAAGATCATTGAAAAGAAGAAGATCGATCTGGACCTGAAAGTAGCCATCCATTATGGTTGCCACTTTTTAAAGCCAAGCGAGCACTCCCGTCACAATTCCGAAAATCCAAAGGTAGTGGACGAGATCGTAGAACTTTTAGGGTGCAAGAGTATAAAGTTCAAGGATAAGCTGAGCTGCTGCGGGGCCGGTGGGGGACTCTGGAGCGGTGGCGAGGACATTGCTCTTTTGATTCTGAAGGATAAACTGATCAATGTAGAGAATGCTGGTGCCGACTGCATTATAAACATCTGCCCATTCTGCCATATGCATCTTGATCAGGGTCAATCAAAACTTAGTGGCTTTAGCATACCGATTCTTCATCTGAACCAGTTGATCGGCCTTTCATTTGGAATTCCTGAAAAACGATTGGGACTCCATACGCATCTGATAAGTACGATGAAAGTGACAGAGGATGTGAATAAGAAGATCAGGGAACTGGAGATGGGGGATAGAGAGCCAAGGAGGCGCAGGAGAAGGTGATTGATAGGTCAACGCCTTATTTTTAAAACAATTTAAATCGTCTTTGTGTACTCTTTTATTATTTCTCCATATCCAGTTGATATATCGGACACGTTTTCAAGTCCCATTCTCTGGAAAAGCTTATAGGACCTGAGATCATCAAAAAAGAGTTTGTCCAGGGTCTTGTAAACCTCATTTGATTCAGAGTCCTGGAATTTTTCGAATTCCTCTTCCCAGAATAGCTCGCTTTTATCATGGAAGACCTTGTGTATGCTTGGTTTATAGGTGATGCTCTTCATATCCTCAACCCATTCGTAGATGGTATTCTCCTCGCCTTTGCCAAATATATAGAGCTTTCTCAGGGACCAGAAGTAGCTGGGTAGAGGCGGTAACGCCCACACTGGAGCGTTAAATATGTCGAGCCATAGAGCCATAGATGGCTTAACATCAAGAGATGCGCATCTTTGTAACCGTAACTCCGCACTTTAACCCATAACTCCCCCTTTTTTCGAGAGGTTTTTCCATCTGCACACACCGTTTTTACTGACTTTAAGTACCCCCTATCGTTTTTACTTAATTACGC
>JAXHTJ010000177.1:0-3683 GCA_034190245.1 Halobacteriota archaeon
AGGTGATCTTCACCATTCGCTTTCCAGCTAACGGCTCACAAGCGAGAAACACATGCACATTCCAAGACGTCTGTATTCATAGTCATACCTTGACAGTTGCCCGGGTGATGCAGGGATGGGAGTCTTCATCTCACCTATCAACTGTTTCGGTGATTCGTCCATGCACACAACTGGATGGCGTGGGTCGTATGGACGTTTATAGACATCAAGCATTATACTCACTGACATAAATATTTGATCATATCTAACTTGAATCTTCTGGTCCTGTAATATTTTGATATGTTCCTCTTTAGTTCATCGAATGTTTGTGGAATTATCGGGCCAATGATGTCATTTTTTCTCTGATACGCTTCATATCATCTTCCGGGATCTTGGGTGGCTTACTAGGTCTAGAACGGGTTTTCAATCCATCCACCCCCTCATTTTCAAACCTACTCTTCCAGTACATTACCTTGGATTGGGGGCAATCCAACAAATCTGCTACCTCGTAAGTCGTATTTCCCTTTGAGAGCCAGATGATCATGAGCAACCTATCACGGACATTTGAGTCTTTTTCCACCTTATATTGGCATTGTAAATCACTTATATTCATAATATCGCCATTAATATGTATGGTGAAAGTAGTACTTAAAATTAATCAAAAATTAATGTCTTTTAGTATACTTATTTTTTAAATGGCACAAAAGATGCATGAAAATAGTATGGTTCTGCGGGATGACCATTCTAATTCGTGATGATGGATGAACAGGGATTTCTGGATGACCTGAATATAATGTAACAATTGTTATATAAGAGTTTTGGTACCTCTTGACAGATGATGTTGGATCTGAACCTTTCAACTCGGCTTCTTTGCCTCTACCTTCACACTTACGATCATATTTTCGATATCTCTTAATTCATCGATGGAAAGATCATGCTTGCTCGAAAATAGCTCGGCTGTATAAGTCGTCTCATCAAGAACCCTGACATCCAGAAAACCGGCTTCCTTTATTGCCCCCAGGTACTCATCTTTTCCTATTGCCCCAGAGATGCAGCCCACATATGCCTCTTTTGAGTTCTTTACAAAATCAGGAAGTTCTCCCAAAAGTACGATATCCGAGACCATCAACTTTCCACCAGGACTTAGTACCCTGAATGCCTCACTGAAGACTCTTTTTTTATCAGGCGACAGATTGATCACGCAGTTTGAGATGACCACATCAACGGAGTTGTCAGCGCAGGGGAGGTTCTCAATCTCGCCGAGCCTGAATTCAACATTTTCATAACCTGCTTTCTTTGCATTTTCCCTTGCTTTATCAAGCATCGCATGGGTCATATCAACACCTATGACCTTTCCTTTTTCCCCTACCTTGTTTGCCGCAAGGAAGCAGTCAAAACCGGCACCTGAACCAAGATCAAGAACAGTTTCCCCCTCTTTAAGTGATGCAAGTGCAGTGGGGTTACCGCATCCAAGGCCAAGATTTGCGCCTTCAGGAACAGACCTCAGTTCTTCATCCGAATAACCGATATTTTTGCTGATATCTGTTGCCATGTTAGTATTTCCACAACAAGAACTGACAGACCCACAGCAAGAGCTTTCATTTTCGGCTATCTTGCCATAGCTTTCTCTTACAATCTTCTTTAATTCTTCTTCCTTCATTTTAACACTCCTCTCATCATCGGACCAAGCATTCCCTTTACAGGGTCATCAAGTTCGCCTGCTTTGATCATGGATATGCAGCACACCTTACCCTCAGATTCGCAGCTTATCACCGCCAATTTATCACCAGCCTTAATACCTGCTTTTACCCTCACATCTTTAGGGAGAATTATCTGACCCCTCCCATCGATAGTAACAAGTGCCTCCAATCTACAGCAGCTCGTACCTTCTGATGTCGGATCAACTTCGCAACATCCTGAATTATCTTCAGTATTTTTTTCAGTCATAATTTCAACAGTATTATATAATTTTTCATAATATTTAAACTTTTCTGAAATATCAGTATAAACTGAAAACACTAAATATTTAGATTTTATATTCAGAGAGTTAACCTTAATACCAATATCCACCAACTAAAATTGGTAATCGCATAATGAATGACAATTGTGGATCTCAAAATATCTCCCAGATCAATAAAATAACATGGGTGGGCGTTCTGCTAAATTTATTTTTATCATTCATCAAATTTTTAGTTGGTTATCTCGGTGCGAGTCAAGCGGTGATTGCAGATGCTGTTCACAGTTTGTCAGATCTATCAACAGATCTTGCAGTAATATTTGGTATACGATTCTGGTCAGCACCACCCGATAAAGATCACCCATATGGCCACCGTAGAATTGAAGCCCTGGTTACAATTAGTATCGGTCTAATTCTTGCAATTTGTGCAATTGGAATCGGTTATGAAGCCCTCGTCACCATTCGAGAGGTTCATATCGAGCAGACGTCATTGATAGCCGCTATTGGACCCTTAATCTCAATAATTCTCAAGGAAGTTTTACACCGCTGGACGATAAACGTTGGGAGAAGGACCAAATCTTCTGCTGTTATTGCGAACGCATGGCATCATAGATCAGACGCTTTGAGTTCGGTTCCAGCGCTGATTGCAGTAACAGCATCCTCAATTAATCCAGATTGGGCTTTTATCGATCATATCGGTGCACTTATCATCGCTTTGTTCATCCTGAAAGTTTCAAGGGATACCATCGGTCCGTCGATATCAGAACTGATTGATGGTGGTGTTTCTGATAAGGATCGTGAAACCATAAAAGAGATTGTACTTGATGTGAAGGGTGTAATAGATGTTCATGCAATAAGAACACGAAAACTTGGGCCCAATTTATGTGTTGATCTTCATATTCTGGTTGATCCGGATATCTCTGTACGCACTGGTCATGATATCTCTGAAGAAGTTCAAAAATTGCTTATTGAGGAAGGACCAGAAGTTATAGACGTGGTTGTCCACATCGAACCCGATGAATGAATTATATCTTGAGTTTCGGGGTTTTGAGGGCTATAATACTTTAAATAATAGGAAAACGAATACAATATCGCTGATTAGAAATTGTCACGAGGAATTTTTGTAGGCAATATATGGGCTACAAATATTTGAGTAAATCAGGTTCATTCAACTAATTTTTAATGTATGTGGCCTATAAAACCCATAATGTCAGGTTATAATTCTCGCCTTAGTACACCCCAACAAACTTTTTTATACTTCCTGTTATTATACCCTTCAATAGTATAATGGGGGGATGGAAATGCTATTTTTACACTTGCTATCAGAGGAGGAACAGGTGGAGCTAAATAACCTCCTTCACCAAACACCTCATGTGAGACTATACTGCCGTGCATTGATCATTAAACTGTCAAGCGAGGGCCGAAGTGTACCGGAAATTGCAGAGATACTTGGATGCCCTCTGCCCCTATTTTTTGAATGTGTCCATGACTGCTGAAAAATTTGTTGAGTTTAATTTTTTGCAGGGATTTTTGTAAACTCTGATAACCTAAACTCCCCCAAATTTATAACTACTGTAAATCATCCTAAATAACACCACGATACATATTTACCATAACCCCCTAAGGATACACCATGCCTTTTACAAGCAACCGTCCAAAATTAAACTTAACTCAAAAAGAGATCGACAAATTAACCGAGATTTCCAGTTCCAGGACCCAACCAGTTAGAAAGGTTGAGAGGGTAAAG
>JAXHTJ010000018.1:0-25839 GCA_034190245.1 Halobacteriota archaeon
CGGCAAGGAATCAGCTAGCAATTATATTTCTCTTACATCAGATACGTGCACGATATTATAAAAAATCGAAAATAATTCAAATATCCGACATACAGCCCCGTGGATTACTATAAAGGGGCTCTGCCCTTTTCACCTTCCGGTGCGACATCCTTGGGAAGATCAGACTTTCGGGCTTTTCAAGCCCGAGGGGTATTTGGAGATTTTTGGGAGATGGACAAATCAATCTGGATTATTTATTTGAATTGGTTTTGTATTGTAAGGAGGGTGACGAAAATCCCTTCACTTTCACCCCATGCTTGGTAAAGGGCTTTATTTGACTAGAAGCATGTATGATCTATCGAAGTGGCATGGTTCCTTATTAACCTTTTTACAAAAGGTTGATCAAAACTAAGACCTATGCACTTGCGGCATAGGCCATCTCCGCCTTACGGCGGAACTCAAATGTCACTCCATCCCCTCTATTTTTGTGTTTGTCTATTATTTAATAATGGTTTAAGCAGGAAAAGAGGATTAAGGGTAAAATTAAAATAATATCAAGCGAGAATGCGTTTGTAAGTTAAATTTAACTATGGATGATTTAATGACGGCATGTTCAACAGTTAAAGATATTCAAAAAGCCATTAAGATTCTGAATGATAATGATAATGTTAGGTATAAAAATGGGAATGGCTATCCGAGTATAAAACTTGAAACTTATAAACGATTAGATGGTTCTGAAGAAATAATAATAAAGGAAGTTGGCGACGGTTCCATAATTAAACTCTTTGATAAAACGCCGTATCCAATTTCAAATGACGATGTTGTTTGCCCTCATTTTATGGAACTTAAATGGGCAAATGGATGTAATTTTGATTGTGCTTGGTGCTACTTGAACGGTACCTTTCGATTTAGACCTATCGGGAAAAAGCCATATAAAAAAGATATTGATAAAATTGTAAAACACCTTAATGGGTATTTTTCTTATAAAAATGACCTTAGTGTGCATTTTCCTAGATTAAGTTATCCTACTTTATTTAATTCGGGTGAATTGGCTGATTCTCTTGTATTTGAAGGAAATGGATCCGCATTATCTAATTCTATTATACCGTTATTTTTAAAACAAGATTTACACAAGCTATTGATTCTTACTAAGTCTACAAAAATAAAAGGAATTTTAGCTTCTAACTCTCAAAACTGTGTAATCGTTAGCTTCAGTATAAATTCAGAGGAAGTAGCCAAAAGATGGGAAAAAAAATCTCCTCACCCAGTTAAAAGAATTGAGGCGGCGGTTAAACTTTCCAATTTGGGATATGAAACACGAATTAGACTTGATCCAATTGTACCAATAACGAATTGGAAACATGAATATAAATGGATTATTGATAAAACATTTGAGAATTTAGTTCCTGAGCGAATCACTTTAGGATCTTTGAGGGGGCTTCAGAGCACTATAAATTTTTCAAAAGATACTTCTTGGACTGAGTACCTTGATGGAAGGTCTAATTGGGGGAGAAAGGTCAGTTTTGATAAGAGGTATGAAATATATAATTATTTGATAAATTATCTTGAAAATGAATATGGTTTCTTTGAAATTGGATTGTGTAAAGAGACTGTAAGTATGTGGGAAAAACTTGGTATGGATTATAGAAAAATAAAATGTAATTGTATTCTCTAATTGACTATTACACAAAGGAGGTATAAAAATTACACAAAGGACATCAAAAAAGGCAGATGAGGACTTCTTTAACGAATCTATAGGGTTTTTTATAGAAAAGGGAAATGATCTTCAGAAAATTTGTCCCGAGTGTTTTGATGAATATAATGACCATTCCCTACTGAAACTAATTGCAATGACTTATTGGGCCAGAATTTTTACTCCGATAGCACATAGGCAACTAAAGGAAAGATTTGGGTATGATGTCGTTTATGTTGATTCGATGGCAGGGAGTGGTGTGACCAAGACACGCCGTGGCGGGGACTATTTTTGTGGAAGCTGTCCTGGGGCTATACTACATGCAATAGATATTGGTTTTCCTTTTGACAAGGTTATCGGTGTCGAAATAAATAAGGAAAAATCAAATGTGCTATCTGAGAGACTGAAGTCGATTAGCTCTGGAATAGAAGTTACAATATATTCAAAAGACATACTAGAGGTTTCTAATCAGATATCTGATAGACTAAAATCAAAGACAATTTCATATATTGTAATCGACCCGAAAGGTTTTGAGGGTATGACGTGGGAGGCATTAGATCCACTTTTAAAATGTAAAGGTGATGCAATGGTAACATGGTTCGAAGATGGATTTTGGAGGATGCAAGGGGTTGCCCTATCAGGCGCCTTTCAAGCAGAAGAAAACGCAAAAAGATTGACTGATCTACTTGGAAGTGAGGAATGGAGAGGTGCAACAAAAGCTTCTGAAATTACAGAAATATTTATCAACCGGGTTCTAACTGAATGTAGTAAAAAAGCCTTTGCCAAGGTTGAGATTCCCAGATCTCAGAATAAACCTTTTATAATGATTCTTTTTGCAGGAAAGTTTGATAATGCAGAAAGATTAGTTGCAGAGTGGAAACGACATATGGATCGAAGAATCCAGTCGTCACACGGAAAAAATCTGGCATCTCTGCTAGAGGTAAAATCAGGTCGTCAATCTAGTTTTGACGCTTTTTAACCTAATTTTTGGTCTAATTAGATTATCCCGAATCCCCTACACCTCCTGCTTCAACCTATTAATCCTATCCCTCAACATTATGGCCGTCTCGAAATCAAGATCATCCGCTGCTCTTCTCATCTCCACCTCAAGATCGACAATTATCTTTGGTATATCCTTCTTAGGGATATGTTTGACATCCTTCACTTCCACGACCTTCTCTTTGACCGCCTTGACGATGGTTGTGGGCGTGATGTTATGTTCAAGGTTGTACTCAATCTGAATTTTCCTTCTCCTCTCGGTCTCACTGATAGCTTCCCTTATCGAGTCTGTGATGTTATCGGCGTACAGTACAACCCTGGAATTTACATTTCTTGCAGCCCTTCCGATTATCTGAATCAGGCTCCTTGCATCACGCAAGAAACCCTCTTTATCAGCATCGAGTATCCCGATAAAACCAACTTCAGGAATATCAATTCCTTCACGAAGTAGATTTATTCCAACTATCACATCAAACTCCCCAAGACGGAGCTGCCTTATGATCTCTGTTCTTTCGAGTGTGTCGATCTCAGAGTGTAGATATCTCGTCTTGATCTCCCTCTCCGCCAGGTACTCGGACAGCTCTTCGGCGAGCCTCTTTGTCAGCGTGGTCAAAATCACCCGCTCACCTCGCTTAATCGTTGAATCGATCTCCTTTAAGATATCGTTTATCTGTCCCTCTATCTTCCTGACCTCAACGGGTGGATCTACAAGTCCAGTGGGCCTTATTATCTGTTCAACGACCTGACTTGATATCTTCAACTCATAGTCCCCGGGAGTCGCCGAGACAAATATGGTATTTCGCATGTAATCTTTGAATTCGTCAAATCTTAGTGGCCTGTTGTCAAGAGCACTCGGAAGCCTGAAACCGTAATCAACAAGCGCTTTTTTTCTTTCGTAATCGCCATTGAACATCCCATGGGTCTGTGGAATGGTCCTGTGGCTCTCATCGATGAACATCAGAAAGTCATCCGGGAAGTAGTCGAGAAGGCAGAAGGGTTTCTCTCCTTCTTTTCGCATGTCAAAATGGCGTGAATAGTTCTCGATCCCCTTGCAGTACCCAGTCTCTTCCATCATCTCGATGTCATGAAGTGTCCTCTGTTTCAGGCGGTGGGCCTCGAGCATATCCATCATCGGCAGGCGTTCTTCAAGCTCTTCCCTGATTGAGGCTATGGCACGCTCTTTTTTATCATCTGCAATAACGAAATGTTTGGATGGGAATATGAAATAGTGATCAAAGACCTCTTTCGTCTCGCCCGTGATCTTATGGATCTCCCTTATCTTGTCTATCTCGTCACCGAACATCTCGATTCTTATTATGTTGTTGTAATATCCGGGGATCAGATCGATCGTATCCCCTTTCACCCTGAACCTACCTGGAATTAGCTCGGAATCGTTTCGCTCGTACTGGATTCCCACAAGCCCCCTCAGAATATCATTTCTCCTGATTTTGTCACCGACAGAGACCTCAAATCCGAGTCCTTCATACTCCAGTGGACTACCGACGCTGTAGATGCAGGAGACAGATGCAACAACTATAACATCCTGCCTTGATAGGAGTGAAGCGGTTGCTGCAAGCCTCATCTGCTCGATCTTCGGATTCACATCCGCATCCTTCTCTATGTACTGGTCCTTCTGAGGTATGTATGATTCGGGCTGGTAGTAATCGTAATAAGAGACGAAGTACTCGACCCTGTTCTCGGGGAAGAACTCCTTGAACTCGCTATAAAGTTGCGCAGCAAGTGTCTTATTGTGGGCAAAGACAAGAGTCGGCTTCTGTACCTTCTCGATCACATTGGCCATAGTGAAGGTCTTTCCGGAACCGGTAACACCAAGAAGTGTCTGATGCCTTTGATGATCGTCTGTTCCTTCAACAAGCTTCTTTATGGCATCGGGCTGCGATCCTCTCGGTTTAAGATCAGTGATCAGTCTGAACTCGTTCATCTTACCATCTCCTTTCCCCTGAGCTGCCTGTTGTATTTTAATGCGAATCTATGGGCTTCATCCCTTATCTCCCGGACGAACTTGAGGGCCGTGTCGTCCCTTGACAGACGCAAAGGAGTTGGCGTGTCAGGTAGATAAATTTCCTCATCCTCCTTTGCAATTGAGATTACGGGTATCTTTAATCCCAGCCCTTCAACCTCCCTCAGCGCCGAGTTGAGCTGTCCTCTGCCCCCATCGATTATAACCAGATTCGGTAGCTCTGCGTCCTCTCTTTTGAGGCGGGTATACCTCCTCTTCACAACCTCTGCTATTGCTGCAAAGTCATCGATTCCATCGACTGTTTTTATCTTAAATCTTCTGTAATTATCCTTGTCTGGTCTTCCGTTTCTGAATTGAACCATGGATCCCGCTGTCGATGTTCCTGACAGATGAGAGATGTCAAAGCATTCTATCACTGATGGAGTCTCCTGGAGCCTCAAACGCCTTCCGAGCTCCGAAGCCTTGGTACTTCCGGAAAAAAAACTCATTTCTATATTTTTATCCACAAGATCCATAAGTTCTCTCTTCTCTCCCCTTTTGGGCACCGTTATCTTCACCTTCCTCCCTATCTTCTCTTCGAGAAAAAGTTTCACCGAAACGGAAACATCCTGTGGGATTATCACCTCGGATGGTATCTCGTGATCCGAGTAGTACTGGACCATGAACTCCTCCAGAAAGTCATCGTTGTAGTCGAAGACGTATTCGTTCTTGCTCTCAAGTGTTCCTTTGTAGATGTTAAAAAGCATCAGGTAGACCTTTTCACCCTCCACCCTGTAGTTCATAATATCCTCATCATATCGCTTCTGACGCTGTACATTCTGCCGCTCGCTCAGTCTCTTTATCGCCTCTAATTGGTCCCTCAGTTCGAGGGCTTTCTCGTACTTCTGCTCATCCGAAGATCTCTTCATCTCGATCTCCATCTCTCTTATGAGTTCTTTTGCATTCCCTGAGAGGGCCATCTTCACCTTCTCTATCTTCCCGTTGTACTCTTCCTGTGTGATCAGGCCTGCACAGGGAGCATTACAAAGGCCTATATGGTGTCTGAGACACGGTTTCTTCGGCAGCCTCTTGCACGTCCTGATCATGAAAGTCTTTCTCAGGAACCACAGTATGTAATCCCGTTCGTGTCCGGAGACGAATGGACCATAAAACGTCCCTCTACCGCTCTTCTTTCTTGCTATCAGAAGCCTTGGAAACTTCTCATCGGTTAGTCTTATGAATGCGTAGGTCTTCGCATCCTTCAGATTTATATTGTACTTTGGCTGGTACCTCTTTATGAGAGTGTTCTCAAGAATAAGCGCCTCAACCTCATTATCGGTGGCTATAAAGTCCACGGAATCGATCTTCTGAATCAGACTCTTCGTCTTAGGATCGTGATTATTCTTCTTAAAGTAACTGCTAGCACGTTTTCGGATATTTTTGGCCTTACCGACATAGATTACTCTATTCTTATCATCGCTGAAGAGGTAGCATCCGGGGCTTGTCGGGAGTGCGCCTAAGTCTATCATATCAAGTGCATCCTTCTCCTGAGAATATATCCTTCAAGATCTCGCCTGTATAACTTTTTTTATTCTGTGAAACTTCTTTTGGCGCCCCTGTTGCCACAATCTCCCCTCCAAGGTCTCCACCTTCAGGACCGAGGTCGATTATATGATCGGCAGATTTTATAACCTCGAGATTGTGCTCTATCACGACCACTGTGTTCTCTTTATCTACCAGGTTGTTCAGGACATCAATCAGCTTTTTAACGTCGTGGAAATGAAGACCTGTCGTCGGTTCATCGAGGAGGTAGAGTGTTCTTCCAGTGCTCTTCTTCGACAGCTCCCTTGTGAGCTTGATCCTCTGGGCCTCACCTCCTGAAAGTGTTGTGGAGCTCTGGCCTAGTTTGATGTACTCAAGTCCTACCTGCGAGAGCGTTTCAAGCTTCTTTCTTATCGCAGGTATGTTTTCAAAGAGGGCGAGGGCTTCTTCAACGCTCATATCAAGAACATCCGCTATTGTCTTCCCCTTGTACGTTACCTCAAGTGTCTCTTTGTTATACCTCTTCCCCTTGCATTCTTCGCATTCGATGTATATGTCAGGCAGGAAGTTCATCTCGATCTTTATGAGGCCGTCACCCTGGCACGCTTCGCACCTTCCTCCTTTTATGTTGAAGGAGAATCTGCCCGGTTTGTATCCCCTCAGTTTTGCCTCAGGAGTCTGTGAAAAGAGTTTTCTTATCTCATCAAAGACCTTTGTGTAGGTAGCCGGATTGCTCCGTGGTGTTTTTCCTATTGGGCTCTGGTCTATAACAATGACCTTATCTATCTCTGAATCAAACTCTATCGACTCGTGTTTACCAGGAGCGTCTCTTGAGTTGTGCAGCTTCTTCATGAGACCTTTGTACAGGATCTCATATACCAATGTGGATTTTCCGCTGCCGGAAACGCCTGTGATAAGCGTTAAAAGACCTATCGGGATCTTCACATTAATATCTTTCAGGTTGTGCTCACAGCACCCATTTATCCTGATATACTTCTTGGACGTTCTTGTGGCCTTTGGAAGATCTATCTTAAGTCTCCCGGAAAGATACTGTCCGGTGAGCGATCTGGGGTCTTCTTCTATCTCTTCTGGCGCTCCTGCTGCCACAATATCTCCACCATGAAGGCCTGCTCCAGGCCCCATATCGACCACATAATCCGCATGCCTTATCGTCTCTTCATCATGCTCGACGACTATCAGTGTATTTCCAAGATCTCGTAATCTGTGGAGCGTGTCTATCAGTTTCTTGTTGTCACGCTGGTGAAGGCCTATAGATGGCTCATCCAGGATGTAGAGCACCCCCATCAGATTCGATCCGATCTGTGTTGCAAGCCTTATCCGCTGAGCCTCGCCTCCTGATAGCGTCCCTGCGTTTCTTGATAGCGTCAGATAGTTGAGTCCCACCTTGTCGAGAAAGTCAAGTCTTTCCCTTATCTCTTTTAAGATCTGCCTTGCTATCTCTTCCTCTCTACCTGAGAGTTTCAGTTCATTAAAGAAAGCTACACATTCCTTTATCGACATATCGGTGATATCAACGATGGACTTCTCTGCAATCTTCACGGCCAGGATCTTCTCCTTCAACCGTTTACCACCACAACCCGGGCAAAAAGAGATCCTCATAAATCTCTCCAGGTCCCTTCTTCTATACTCCGAATCCGTCTGTTTGTAGAGCCTGTCAGACTGAGGAATCAAACCCTCCCACTCTCCTTTGTGCGACCAGCGTGCATCGCCATTCTTCATTACCATCTCAAACTTCATCGTCTCGGAAGAGCCGTACATGAGGACGTTATACTGGTACTCCGTGAGATCTTTGATCGGAGTGAAGATGTCGAATCCGAAGTGCTTTGCCACTCCTCCAAGGTAATTTATTCGCCAGTTATCCCTGATGCCTTTGTAGAGGGCTATCGCCCCATCAGCTATACAATTATCTTTGACAGGAATTATAATATCAGGATCGAACTCCATCTTGATTCCCAGTCCGTGACACTCTTCACATGCACCAAAAGGACTGTTGAATGAGAACATCCGTGGCTGCAACTCCTCAAAGACCATTCCACACTTCGGGCATGCCATCTTAGAGGAGTACAGATGATCATTTCCCTCGCTATCGAGAACAAATATCAGTCCATCGGATCTTTTGAGTCCGTTTTCAACTGCCTCAGCGAGTCTTGACCCATCACTTACATCCAACCTGTCAAATACCACCTCTATGTCGTGCTTTTTGTATCTTTCAAGCTCAATTTCCTCATCCGTTCGATATATGGTCCCGTCAACCCGCACTCTTAAAAATCCATCTCTGTTCAGATCCTTGAAGAGCTGTTCATAGGTCCCTTTCTTCTGTCTTACGATGGGTGAAAGAATTGTAACCATCCCTTCGAACTCGTTTGTGATCCTCTCGGTTATCTTAGCAGGTGACTGCGACTCTATTATTATATTGTGTGTTGGGCAGTGCGGCACACCTATTCTTGCAAAGAGCAGCCTCAGGTAATCATAAATCTCGGTGATCGTCCCAACCGTACTCCTTGGGTTCTTGCTTGTTGTTCTCTGCTCGATGGATATGGCTGGTGAGAGGCCCTCTATGCTATCAACATCCGGTTTGTTCATCAGCCCCAGGAATTGTCTTGCATACGCCGATAGCGATTCAACATACCTCCTCTGCCCTTCAGCATAGATGGTATCAAATGCAAGCGTCGATTTCCCCGACCCCGAGATTCCGGTGAGTACAATAAATTTGTCTCTTGGGAGTTCAACGTCAATATTCTTTAAATTATGCTCTCTTGCCCCTTTAATTACTAATTTTTTCAACTGCTTTTCACCTTCGATATATAGAACCCTATTTGTGGTTCACCATAAAAAAATTGGTTTATTTAAATTGAATGAGAAGTAGAGACAAGATAAATTACGAAGGGGCAATGTTTTATGGGTGATATGTGAAATAACCTTGAGACTGATGAATAAGGAAGTAAAGATTATAGCTCTGATCTCTGGTTTTTTGATCCTTTTACCACTCGGAAAATTTCTACTGCCCTTAATATTGATCTTTCCCGGACTCTGCCTTTACACTCTTTTCAGGGACAAACCAAATGCCGTGGAATTAGCTGCCGCATCTATTACTCTGTCTCTGCTTTTAATCCCTGTTCTGGCAGTCTTTGCTCATCTTGCCCATATACCCACATCCATCGTCCTGGCTCTATTTATCCTGATACTCTCAACGATTTCGATGAGAAGAGGAATCAAGATAAGCTTCAAAAGGGATCATCTAATCGTGATCTTAATCGCTCTTTTGGTCTCATTCTTCTCTTATATCCCACTCTCGACCTCATTCACTGTAACCGACGCCGGACTCACAGTAAGTCCAACTCATGCAGGGGATCTGAATTACCACCTTTCGATTATAAATAGGTATATCACTGACGGGCAGATTCCTCCTGAGGATCCGTATCTTCCGGGGCACTTCATGCCGTATCACTGGCTCATGCACCTCTTTATGGGTGAGCTGTGCAACATGACACAGTTGAGTCCATTTCTTCTATTGAAGATCATCTTTCCATTGCTTCTGTCAGTGTTATTCTTGAATATGTACCTTTTATCAGAGTATATCTTTGATAGCAGCACAGCCATCTTTTCATCTTTATTGTATATCTTCTCAAGTGGGTTATCATGGATCTATCTCGCATGGCTCTATATTGCTGGAAAGGAGATAGATCTGTTTCGTGTGCTGATCTATAGCTGGAATTCCGATATGCTCAAAAATGATCCAACCTTGCTCTTCTACTTGCTGCCACAGACGCAGTCTTTTGCGCTTGTTATAATGATCTTCATCTTATTTCTATGGATATTTTCCATAAATGAGTATTCGAGGAAGATGGCGGCACTTGCGGGATTTTCACTCGGAGTCCTGACCCATTATCACATGATTTCGGCATTCCCGATATTTGCCCTGATGGGCGCTTATGCATTGTACAGGATAAAGGACCGTAAGGTATTTGAGATCAGTGCAATAGTCCTCTTCATAGCACTCTTTATCTCTTTATTTCAGTTGCTTCTCTTTTCCTCAGAAACAGGATCTCAACTTAGCATAGGGCATCATCCAAACATTCTACTGTCAGCATTGTTATCGCTGGGTGTTCTGGTGCCGTTTGGGGTGATTGGAGCGATAAAATCGGTAAGAGAAGAAAAAGCCAGAGCTGTACTGATCTTTGCCCTTGTTCTAATAGTGATATTGAACGTACTGACTCTACCCCTATCGCAGAATACATATCGTTTTCTTGTATACCTCACGATTCCCGTCTCAATATTCTCCGGTTATTTCATAAGATTGCACTGGGAATCACGACTCTTAATGAGGGTTCTTATTGTGGCGGGAATCATTCTCATACTTCCCAGCACAATGATCCTGATCGGCTACTATTCAGGAGTTGACTACGTTCATGTAACGAGTGGCGAACTACTCGCTTTGAATTGGGTGGAAGAACAGACCTCGGTGGATGATATATTTCTGGAAAAGCCGGATATGTTCCCACGAATTCCGCTCATAACGGGTAGACGGATAGCCTATGCCGGCCCACTATACATGGTCCAGTATCATGGGGTAGACGAATGGCAATGGTACAGTAGCCTATTTGACGAGGTCAACTCTTCGAGACTCAACAGTAAGCTGCATTCAGTAAATGTCTCATATGTTTTTGTGGGTAGTAAAGAGGCAACCTTTAAATTTAATGAGGCCCTAAATGATGAGGTGTACTTCAAGAAAGTTTATAATAATGATGATGGAATTAGGATATATGAGGTGATTTAACATGGAGATTACAGTAGTGGACGCAGTTGCCCTGACTTTATCCTTTCTTTATCTTCTCATAATTCCCGGTTTAAATGTCCTTAGAACAACGGGAAAGTTAGAGAGCCTTGAGATAGAGGAGACAGTTTTGATAAGTATAGGCATAGGTATCATTATTTTGACATTCATATCTCTTATGTTGAGTCTACCCGGAAGTGCAGGTTTAAATTTGTATAATCTACTGATAGCCGTAACGATCTTTATAGTGATATCAACAAAGGAGGTTGTCCACCATCTCAGAAGAGCAATTGGCATCTGATCTGCAAAGACTGAGGTCTCAAGGTCATCGAATAGTCGGAAAGCATAGTGCAGTCAAGACTTGTCTCTGGCTGAAGCGTTCGATAAGAGATGAAGGGGCTTGCTATAAAAACAGGTTTTACGGGATCTGTTCCCACAGGTGCATCCAGATGACGCCCATTATTGGGTGTAATCATAGCTGTGTTTTCTGCTGGAGACCGATAGATATGCAGGTGCCAACAATCAAAGAATGGGATGATCCTGAGACGATAGTCCACGGGTGCATAGATGCGCAGATGAAGCTCATCTCCGGATTCAAAGGCTCCTTAACAACGAATCTTGAGAAATTTGAAGAATCTGAGAAACCGAAACACGCAGCAATATCACTCATCGGTGAGCCGACATTATACCCCCGTCTGCCAGAACTGATATCGGAATTCCATAAGGAAGGGATGACTACTTTTCTTGTTACGAATGGCACAAATCCCGATCTCCTGGCCGAAGTGAATCCAACACAGTTGTATCTATCACTTGCTGCCCCCGATAGGGATACCTATTACAAGGTTTGCAATCCAATCCAGGATTATTGGGATCATATAAATGAATCTTTAGAGGTTATGAGGAATTTAAAGTGCAGAACAGCAATTCGGATTACACTTGTGGATGGATTGAACATAAAAGACCCGGAAAAGTATGCCGAATTGCTTGAAAAAGCAAAACCTAATTTTATCGAAGTGAAAGCCTACATGCACCTTGGATTCTCACGTAAAAGGTTAAATAGAAGCGATATGCCACAGCACGGCGCAGTTAAAGCATTTGCCAAAGAGATCGCATCAGAGATAAGTTATAAGGTTGTGGACGAAGTAGAGATAAGCAGGATCACACTCCTTGCAAATGGGACCAAATTGGAGATTCAAGAATGAAGAGATTGGAGTTTATTGTAATTGTGCTTCTGATACTGTCGCTCTCATTTTATGCACCTGCTGGTGCTGCTCAGAATACTGTGTACGTTATCAGTATAGAAGGAACCATAACCACCGGAACTGCATTGGACGTGAGCAATGGAATTGAGGAAGCAATTGAAATTAATGCCGATGCGATCTTGATCGAACTGAACACACCGGGTGGATTGATCGATGCGATGGATGATATAATCGAGGAGATCGAGAATTCCCCCAAACCCATAATAACATTCGTACCAAAAGGTGCCAAATCCTTCTCTGCAGGGGCTTTTATACTTTTATCAGGTCACATCTCGGCCATGTCTAAAGGTAGCACTTCAACAGGAGCGGCGACTCCCATATCCCTGGGAATAACGGGTGATGTTTCCTCGGTCGAAAACAAGACGGTAAACGCATACGCTGCAAGGATGAGGGGGATCGCGCAATCCAGAAATAGGGATGTAGATACTGCGGAAAAGTTCGTTACTGAGGGTCTGGCACTGAGCGCAGAAGAGGCATTGGAAGCAAACGTGATCGATTTGATTGTGGATGACAGAGATGAACTGATAAAAAGAATTGACGGGAGAACTGTAGAAGTTGGTGAAGAAGGGATAATTCTAAATATAGAAGATGCTGAATTTAGATACCAGGAAGTGACACTAAGATCAGGGGTCATTAAGTATCTCGGAAACCCACAGATAGCCTTTATACTGTTTATGGTAGGTTTATACGGGTTGATATTTGGATTTATGTCACCTGGAACCTATGTTCCTGAGATGATCGGTATTATATGTCTCATTTTGGCACTCTATGGGATGGGATTCTTTGAAGTTAACGTCTTTGGGATCGTGCTGATTATAGCAGCGATAATCCTATTTGTCGCCGAAGCCCTGACCCCGACCTTCGGGATATTGACTGCTGGCGGAATAGTCTGCCTCATATTGGGTGCGTTTATGTTCATCCCGAGCGATCTTTTTATATCTGAAGAATGGATACAGAGCTTTAAGATATTGGTTTACAGCATCTCGATTGTAACCGCAGGTTTCTTCATATTTGCGCTAACGGCAGTCTTGAAACTGAGAAAACAGAGGTCCACTACCGGAACTGAAGAGCTACTCGACAAAATTGTAAAGGCAGAGACAGATATTGCTCCTGAAGGTACGGTCAGGGTCAGAGGGGAGATCTGGAATGTAAAGACGAAGGGAGAGCATATCAAAAGGGGAGAGGAAGTGAAGATAATTGATCGTGATGGGTTGACATTGATTGTTGAGAAGACAGGCGAAGAGGATGGATAGATGGATCCGTTGTCACTTGTAATTGTATTTATAATTACGATCTTGCTTGTACCATCAATAAAGATCGTGACAGAGAATGAGATAGCCGCAATATTCAGACTCGGTAAATTGGTGAGAATGTCAGGCCCTGGAATATTCTCTATAATACCTGTAGCTGATAAGATTATCAAACTCGACAAACGGATGGAAAATTTTGATTTCGCCCTTAGGGAAGCTGAAAATAAGATGCTGAGTAAAATAGAGATTAGTGAAGACGATCTGTTGAAGCTGAAGAAGGGATTTATAGAGGGCAAAGAGGAGATTTTTCATTATGCTTAGTTTAGCGATAAGTAAAAATATTAATTACAAAAGAGTAGAAATAGAATTTTAGAGTGATAAAAATGGAGATAACCGACATATATGTCTTTGTAGAAGATTCATGGGTAGTACTTGTTGTTCTGATTGCCTTTATTATATTTGGGCTCTACGCATCGATAAAATTGAGACTGACAAAACCAACCACAGGATCAGAATATTTGATTGGGGAAGTGGTTAAGGTGGATACAGACATCGCTCCTGAAGGCACGATAAAGATAAAGGGAGAATTCTGGAACGCCAGAGCGGAGGGCGAGGGCGAACTCATAAAGCAAGGAGAAAAGGTGGAAGTTGTCGGAAAGGATGGACTTACGCTGATTGTGAAGAGGATCTGAGGTTAAACGTACCACTTTGATCCAATTTCACCTTCACACCAGCACAGCCTCATCAATTCCCTTGAAAGTCTCGTCTCCCGTAAGAATCTTCAGATTGTGTACTCTTGCAGTGGCAAGGATCAAAGCGTCGATATCGCTCATTTTATGCTCCGATTTTATCATTGCGGCTTTTAATGCGATCTCTTCGTCTATATCTAACACTCTTGTGTGAGATTTAATAGTTCTGATGTACTCCTCTGCCGTTTTCTCGTCTTTAATCTCTTCTATCAGTTGTCTGAGCTCGTAAAGGTTTAAAACGGATATGAATGACTTTTCACTCCTATCAATTATCTCAAGGGCACTTTTTCCTCTTTTAGAGCCTTTCAATATCTCAAGCCAGGCAAAGCTGTCTATGAGGACACCTTCTTTTAAACCTTCAATTTTTAAAGCATCTAAAGGCTCTGCTCCATCATCAATTTCAAGTGCCCTATCATAACACCTCCGAGCTTCTTCACATCTTCCCAGTTCTTCAAGGACAAATCCTTTGTTATTGAGTGCTCTGGCATAATGGGGGTCGATCATGAGTGCGTTGTTATAACACCTCAATGCTTCTTTGTATCGTTTAAATCTACGATGGGTGTAACCTTCATTATTCCACTCTTCGGCTGTTTTTCCATCGATTCTCTCTCCCATAACACCACTCACTCTTGCAGGCTCAGAAGCGCTCTTTTTTTATACTTCCTGTCTCAATCTCCGGCAACGTTCCAAAAAGAGATCCCAGGGGTTTTATCGGAATTAACTCTATCTTACCTGTGTCTGCACGCAGTTCAAACCTGTTTGTATCGAATCTGCTTCTGATCTTCATTGGGATAACAATCCTACCACTTTTATCCATTGTCACAATATTTTCCATTTTTTCCATTAATGGTATATCTATCTAAATGGTATTTAAATTTAATGGCATTTAAGGTTATAATGGTATTAAGATAATGGAGAAGATGGTCCCTGATAGGGACGTTCTTTACTACATCTACTGAATCTTCCACAAATTACTTCAGCACCTTACCCGTCTTTATATACCATAGATATAAATCGAGCTCGGCTGGTGAAAGACCAGATTTTTCAGCAAGGATACTCATCTTCTCTTCAATCTCGTAATACTTCTTCTCTCCCAGACTTTTCGGTACTTCATCAATCAAGCCATATTCGTGCAATACCCTCAGGATATGCCTGTCAAGTATCGCAACGTTCTCATATCCAACGTTTCTCAAGAGGTGACTCGCCTCCTTGTATCCAAGACCTTTGATACTATCAACAAGCCACTTTCTCGCCTCAAATTCGTTATCAAAAGACTTTATTTTCTCTTTGAGATCACCAGAAAATTCCCTCGCATCTACAATATATTCTGCCCTCTTATTGTAAAACCTGTATCCATTATCTTTTAGCAGTACTGACAGCTCCTGGGCAGAGCAATCGATGAATGGACCTCCTCCAAGGGATTCACATATATCAAGAACCTTCTGCGCACCTGAATTTGCGGTCATCAGGCAGAAACATAGCTCCAGAAACCATTCACTGTTAACATTCTTCTGCTTCTCATCAAACTCCTTCATCCTTCTTTTCACAATGCTTGCGATCTTGGGATCTTCTCGTAATCTATTAATCTTCCCTATCAGTTCCTTCATATGCTTCCTCAACTGCAGTTCTGATTATATAACCTGCCTTATGCAATATAGTATCTTTAAGTTCCCAATCTTTCTGCATACCCGCGGTGCAGGGATATGAATGATGTGCCTCGCTGACCTGATTCCAGAGCTCCCTTTGATCATCGACTCGGAGTCCCAGAATCTGCTTGGAGACAAACCAGGCACATCCGCAGGGTTCACTCCTCAAAACATCCATAGAGGCAATCCTTCTCTTCGAATCCAGCTCAATCTTCAACTTCGGTCTTCCGATCCCGAATTCATCGACAAACCTTGATATCAATGGCAGGTCCTCTTGCGGCTCAAGATCGCAGAAAGGTTTGGGAAAAGCGACTTCTATTCCGTGCTTTTGACATAATTCCTTGATCTGGGATATTGCCAACTGAGTAGGAGTCTCTATCGGGATGATAATTGCCTTGATCCCGGATTCTTTCAAAATTTTGGGAAGCTCAAGCAGAATATCGTTGTGTATCTCAGATACAATCGCAACATCTGCTTCAGGAATGCTCTTTGGAAGATAGCTCTCTATTCCATCTTCGATAAACTCTGGAAGAGTGGCCGGTTCAGGGAGCTTGAAAATTCCTTTGATGTTTCCAGAGAAGTCGAATTTGTTCTCTCTACAGTGCGTACATGCCTCTGCACATGAAACGCAGAATGTCGAGTAATTGATGAGGTTTCCGATAACTCGCTCACCGAAGGTGCCGCTGTAAATTATGATGAGTCCTATATCGCTTTTAAAATTCATGATCGTATCATAATTAAAAGCATCTTGAACTTCCCTTTGGCCTTTAGCGAATGAGGGATATCTGCAGGCATAACAACCATCTGTCCTGAAGATGCTGGTACTTTATCGCCCCCGATCACAATCTCTGCTTCCCCTTCCAGTATCTGTACTATCGCATCGAATGGTGCAGAATGCTCACTGAGTCCCTGATCTGAATCAAATGCAAACAATGTCAAGGTGCCTGCTTTCTTGTCTATCAGGGTCTTGCTCACAATTGACCCCTCCGCATATTCAATGTAATTCCTCAGATCAATGGCTCTTCCCATTATGCTTACATCATCATCTTCTGTCATATAAGCCTCCTCGCTTTCTCTCCCTCATATCATATATTTCACTTCTAAATATAAGAGTATAAAAGAATACTTAATTCATCGATATGATCGCTACGATTCAAATTCTAAGAAAGCTTGCTCTGAAGCTTCGCAATAAAGAGGAAGTTATAAGTAAGATCGTAAGTAGAAGATGAATAATCTGAACGATTTTTAAGGCTGAGAGATATGGTTCTTCCAGATGTGCAATCCAATAATCCTGATATTCGAATCAACCTAACTCGTGTCGGTGTAACGGACGTAAAAAAGTTGGTTGAGGTGGCCAGAAGCAATAAGCGACCAATTGTATTAATCTCGACTTTTGACATATTTGTAGACCTCCCGGCGGATATTAAAGGGGCCAACCTATCACGTAATTTTGAAGCGATAGATGAGGTCCTCGAAGAGGCGATCGAATCGCCGGTCTATGAGATTGAGGAGCTATGTTCCGAAGTTGTAAAGAGGCTTCTTGATAGACATGAGTACGCTTCGGATGCAGAGGTTTGGATGAATAGCGAGTATATTATAAAGCGAAAGACCCCGGTGAGCAAGATACATTGCCAAGAGGTGGTCAATATCTTTGCAGAGGCAAAGGCTAGGCGGAACGGAAGTGTAAGGAAAATGATAGGTGCAGAGGTCACCGGAATAACTACCTGCCCGTGTGCTCAGCAGATTATGCGAGATAAAGCATCAGATGAGTTAAGAAATTTGGATATTGAAGAAGGGGTCGTTGAGAAATTTTTAGATAGGGTGCCGATGGCGACACACAACCAGAGAGGGAGGGGTTGTATCTCCATAGACGTAGAAGACGGTTTCGAGGTATCTCTCGACAAGATAATCAAGGTCGTTCATGAATCTATGAGTTCAGAGACATTTGAACTGTTGAAGCGGATGGATGAGGCGCATGTAGTTGAGGTTGCTCACAAGAATCCTGCTTTTGTAGAGGATTGCGTCAGGATGATGGCTAATAAGATTGTAAACGAATTTAATGATCTTCCAGATGATGCGATAATCACCATTAAGCAGCTCAATGAGGAGAGTATCCATAATCACAATGCCTTTGCAGAGCGAGTTGCAACTATGGGTGAGCTTCGCAAGGAGATTCAGAGTGATTCGGGCTATGGAGATTGAGCAGATAAAGAAGATCTCGGGGCAGATAGAGGAGATTGGCGAGCAGAGATTAGAAGAGTTAGAGGATATTTATAGCAGGATAGATTCGGCTATCAAAGAGTTTGAGGGAAGACCGAACAAATATGTATACAGGTCGGAGCTGATAAAGCAGTTGAACAGAGCTGCAAGAAAGATCCAAAATTCAGATCTGTCTTCAGAAGAGATTGAGGCGTTTGATCTGGCTTTGAGCTTCCTTAAAAAATGGAGGTTCATACCTGCAAAGGATGCGCTTGAGGGGATTAAACCGACTGCGGGCCTCAGGGCAAAAAAAAAGGAACTGATCGAGGATTACAAGAGAGACTATCACAGATTAAGCGAACGCCAGAGGATTCTGCGAAATAAGATATTAAGGCTTGAAGGGTTGATGGATTATCCGGACGTTGATGAAGAGGAGATATCGCTTGAAACTGAGCGAATGCGTAATTATAATTCAAAGATTTCTGAGATCTTGATTGATTTTATTGGAGAAAATCGCTCCCGTGAGGTTATAAAGGCAGGTCTGGATGCGCTCTATCACCCCGAGATACGTTTCCCCAGACCGTACGATCTCAAGAGTGCAAATGATCTCTACAATTTTCTATGCAGCGAAGAGATAGGAGAAGAGCCCATTTACAGGTTACTGGAGTACTACCGCTTCTCTTTAGACAGGCTTGCACATTACTTGAAAAGACCAATCGTCTTCAAAGAGGTGGTTGAGTCAAATGTGGCCTGGCTGGAGGCTTTAAAGGATATTGGAAAGAGAGAAACGGCTAAAATCTCATTCGAGGAAGATTCCAGTCTGCTCAATATCAGAATATCCCGCATTATATCATTCATATCGAAGATAGATAGATCCTCAAAGATTGATTCACGGGACGTACTTGAATATCTTCTATCACTAAGAAAAATCATCGCTTCGGGTAAGTATGATCTCATCAGAAGATCAGATAAACTGAAGAGAAGATACAGTATTGATGAGATACAGAAGATAAAAGATGGGAGTATCGGAGGGGAGGTTGAAGCTCTAAAAAAGGAGCTCGATGAGACGAGGAAGAGACTGGAGAAACTCCCAAGACCCGGTGAATTGGCCTGATTCGGTGAAGGAGGAATGAATTCAGATAAAAAGACTAGGCTTACAAGTGGTTTAAAATTGAAAAATATGGTGATAATTCCACCCATAGTCGTGATTATATTTGGAGAGTTACTACTATTCTCTGGTCAAATTGATGAAGGAGTTATAGTCCACATAATCAACTTGAACGCCTTGATTATTTTTATGATATCGATGAAAGGAGAGGATGTTGTAGAAAAACAGCTCATCCAATCGCTATTGCTTCTCATACAGCTCAGGATAATTAATGTAGCGATGCCCCTTTTCTTTACCATAACGCTGTACTGGTATCCATTGATCTACACCCCGATGTTCATACCAATATACGTCTTGCTGAGACATCAAGGATTTACGCAAAGAGAGATCGGATTTACAACCAGAAACCTGCACATTTATCTGCCTGTCGCAGTTCTTATTGGTTTTGCGGTAGCATGGATTGAATATCAGATCATCCAACCCAGCTATCTGATACCAAACCTGAAAATCTCGAATCTTATAGTTTTAACAATAATAATGGTAGTCTTTGTCGGTTCAGTCGAGGAGCTTATCTTTAGATCGATACTTTTGACAAGATTCGAAGAGGCGGTAGGAATATGGCGGGGACTATTCGTTGCAAGCTTTTTGTTCGGAATTATGCACTCCGGGTATGGAAGTATGTATGAGATTTTTTATATAATTCTCGTGGGGTTGCTACTGGGATATCTATTTCAGAGAACGCGCAGTCTTCCTTTCCTGATAACAATCCACGGTTCGGTCAACATATTTCTATTTGGGTTGATACCACACCTGATTATTTAAAATTAAAGCACTGTCAGCACTTTGAAGATAACAATCCCCAAAAAAACAAGGAGAAACGGATTGGTACTCATTCTAAGTGTACTTGAGATCCATCTGTCCCACCATTCCGAATCAGAAAACAACTCCGTTAATGAGAGAAATAGTATCAGGGAGACTGTTGTAAGTACCCCACCTATCTCCAATGGCAATAAACTCTGGATACTTGAAGATGTTGCACTCGATACCATAGTAGTCAACATATCAGAACATATAAGTATTTAATCATCTATAAATCTTTTTGTTTAAACAAGTTAAATTTATATATGAAGAAGTAGAAACTGTTAGGGTGATTATGTACAATAAAAAGATTACAGGGCTATCAGTAGCTATATTGATGCTGACAGTTGTTGCTATTCCAAGTACTGCATTGGCAATAGATTTTTATGGTTTTTCGTGGGGATGGGGTAGAGAAGACGTCGAAAAAGAGCTGGAGGTTATTGAAGATGGTATTGAATCCCTGGAGAATGATGCCAAAAAGATGCGTTTTCTTTATCTCAACATGGATGAGACGGGAATAGATATAGTCAGGGTTGTTATTGTTGATAGAGATGGCGATCCCATGAAGACTCTCTATCTCATAAATCACCAGGGTGTTTACTTTAAAGACGAGATATTTGATGAAGATATTATAAACGATCAGACAATTCCAACTGCAAAACCAACGATAAAACAGATGAAAAGAGGGCTTGAGTTGTTACAAGGTGATAAGATCACCTTCGGTAAAATGATTGGTGCCTGGATGTTATACAACGATGTTGAGACGGAGAATGTACCACCCATAGGCGATATTATCGGGGAATTGGATTGGATTAATAGTTATCCATCGATTGAACGAATGGTTGAACGCTTACTCTAAAATAGTCTGAATTATCTCTTTTTTACAATGAAATACCCGACCATGCACACTAGGCCAAGAGTGAGGGATAAGAGCGTGCTGAGTTCGGAGACTGGTGGCATCGGTTTCGTTGAACTTGTAGAAGAATTTGTGGGCTTTGGGAAGTTTTGAATAAAGAGATCTGCACTATTGTTGTTTGAATCCCATGCGGGACCATGTATCATATCTTCATTTATAGTTGCATTGACTTTTCTCTGGATGCTTTCATCATCTCCAGGATTGTTTGGATGACCTGATCCTTCTACCAAGTCATTTGCCGCAGTTCCCCAACCGACACCATCGATGATTGTGCCTGTATCCTCAACTCCTCTCCTCAGTGCAACTGCATTATTTTGGGCAATCGTCCCTGTTGTCGATGCATCCGCTCCGATGGAACCGGGATAACTGTCAATATCGCTACTTGCCCATAGATAATAACCATGGGGTGGAATAATCGCAGCCCCCCCTGTAGACCATGATTTTAACGTCGTGTCAGAAACTCCATTGGCAGTGCGTTTAACCAATCTGATGTAACTACCTTCATACTGGTTTAAATCTATTTCAGTATCTGTTGGATTGTATATCTCAACAAAATCGTGGCCTACTTTACCATCACCTTTTATCTGAATCTCACTTATAACAATATGATCTGCTATGCTTCCCTCTTCTCCTTCTTCACCTGCCACTGTCACAACCATGGCTAAGAGTACTATCACTATAAAAAGTGTAAATTCTCTTTTATACATATTTTGAGATTATTTTTTAACAATATTAAACTTTACTATAGCTTAATAAACTTATCACCATAAAATATCATGACGATCGGTGCGGTGATGAGTAGGACGATCAACAGTATTCCAATTGAATCGTATCTATCGATAATTCCTTCAGCAACCGTCTTCTCTCTTGCTGCCTCACTCTCATACATCGCATCAAATAGCTCATCTTCGAGAAAACGCTTCATCGTTTCAAATGTTTCAGTTTCATTGATTCGCACAGGTGCTGATAATCTTATCATCGTAACTCCTTGATCATCGTCGAAACTTTTGAACATGAACCAATAAAAGACGACCTGCCTCTCACTAGGATCATCTTTGTTTCGCAACTCCAATTTGTTTGTATGCACCTTATAAAACGTCAAATACGACTTATTTCCCGTTACCTGGAAATCTTCGATGCTCTCATTTAAAATATCCCATCTACCACTATAACATACCTTTGGGTCGTGAAAACTCTTCCCTGACCTACTGTTAATTATATCTAACCATACCAGATATCCTTCTTTAGTGTACGCTCTACTGAGGAGTATGTCAGCCTCCAACGTCTCATACACGCTACCGGGATATCTGAAATTGTAGCCGTTCCACTCTCCCAATGTGGTTGGAAATCTCTCTATCTCAGTTTTGTTATTATACTCATAGGATGTCTTCAGGATCAGTCTGTTTTCAGTCTCGCGCCAGTAGGAGGTGTCAACAACAGTGTAGTCGGCGATACCCTCTGGTGCGAGCAGTCCGATGAGCACGTAAGCAAGCAGTATTATGCCGACTATACTCAGAAGATTTCTTCTCGCAGTCTCAGCCGTCCGAAACACCTCCCGACAATCAATAAAAGGAGCAGTGATGCACCAAATAATAATAAACCTGAGAAGTAGTGAAAGAAGCTCATTGCAGCTTCACTCCCGTAGATATCTGCTATGATCAGTATGGAGGAGATTCTGAGGATATTTGCAAAAATAGCGATTGGAACAGCACTTATTACCAGTAAGACTTTCATATACATCCTGCCTTCCAGAACGTATGCATATATTGTCGATAGTGCCAAAAGTGAGATGATGGATCTGAGACCGCTACATGGTGCCCCTACCAGGAAGGAGCAACTCTCCAGATGAATCTCTGCGCCGACATTAACGGCAGGGATACCAAGAGCATTGACCAGATGAGTCGCGATGATGGAAGAGAATGTCTGCAGTTCAACGCTAATGATGTATGAAAGTGGAATTGGAACCATAAAAACGAGAAATAGTATAGGAAATGATAGATACTTCATAAAATCCGTGCCGTATATGAGTATTATCAGGCCCACTATCACAACGATGAGCGAGAAGGCGCCAAGAAATCTAACCGTCCAGAAGAGGCCCACAGCGTGGAAGAGCAGGCCAGAAGTAAGGAAGATAAGACCAATATTGGAAGGGTTCTCTTCAATTTCGATTAGATACTCTCGTTTTCTGAAAATGATATATCCCGATATCAGTGGCACCAGAAAGCCGTGTGAGTAGTATGGATCGTACATCCATGACTCAATCAGCCATATAAATGTACGGTAATAAAGAAGGGCTAAGAAAAGAGTGATAGATAATGGGATGACGATTCTGTTCTTTTTCATTCAATTCTATTAGCGGCCACTTAATTATTATTCTTTCGTCTCTTGAACCTGCTATATCCGATTAAGCCAACAAGGCCGATAGTAAGTAAGAGAAAAGTAGATGGTTCCGGGACCGGACTCACCGCAACGAATTCGATTCCAGTTGTTATATTGGTACGCCATCCAGGAAAATCATCTCCCAATACCATCCAATACAAATGATGAGTCTCAACACCATCTGCTGGCATAACCTCGTAAGTGAAATCATAGGTATTGACAAAAGGCCAATCTGGTCTGGCAATCCATATGTAGCCTCCATCTGTAGTAAAACCGGTATCGCCGTTCTGTCCAGATACTCTTGCCAGTATGGAATCATCATGTGTGTCAAACCATATATAATGAAGGCCTCTTCGATTGGTGCCGACTGTAATATTATATGTTGCAACTTCCCCGATTCCAACTTCTTGGGCTCTTTGATCGGCGTCCAACCAAGTCACAGCAAGAGCAGAACCGGGTATAACAATTAAAAGGACTAGCAGTACAGATAATATCCTTCGAAATACTCTCTTTCCCATTTTTTAACGCCCATTTATACAATATTTACTTGTATATCTATAATTGAAATAAAATTATAATATAAATACTTTTCGGTTTATAGTTTATATTTTGATATGGTGTAAAACAATCAACCATTACCGACATAGATTGATTAGGATACGATTTTAAGTATCCGTTATAGGGGTGTTTATCTGCAATTGTGCATCATTTATGGTTCACAATTAAAAACAAAAGATTTAAATACTTTAAGGTAAAAAAGATGAGACGTAAATGTACATATTCGGGTAGTTTGTGACCAAGATTGGAGTAGGGAACTTGTTAGTGATAATTTGGCGAATATTAATTAAAAGGTGAATAGGTATGGATGCTATGGGCCCTTCTTTGGCTGTAATTCCAGCGTTTAACGAGGAAGTTACCATTGGAAGCGTTGTCCTAAAAGCCAGAAATTTTGTGGATAATGTTATTGTTATAGATGATGGTAGCAATGATGATACTTCATTCATTGCAGAGATGGCCGGGGCAACGGTGATAAAACACAAAAAAAATGGAGGTTATGGATCTGCTTTAAAATCATGTTTCAAATATGCAAGAGATGGAAATGCTCACGCAATGGTGATCCTGGATTCTGATGGGCAACACGATCCGCTATACATCCCTCACCTGATGGAGAAGATTTATGAGGGTGCAGACGTTGTTGTCGGTTCAAGGTTTTTGAATGGTGCTAGAAAAGAGATACCCATTTACAGAAAATTTGGCATGAAAGTTCTTGACCTCGCCACGAATACCGTCAGCGGTTTGGATGTTTCGGACACTCAAAGTGGGTATCGTGCCTATTCAAAAAAAGCGATAGATTTAATCTCAATAAATGGTTCTGGTATGTCTGTAGGATCTGAAATACTCATTCAAGCCAAGTGTAATAACCTGGCTATTGAAGAGGTTCCGATAACCTGCAAATACGATGTTGAAAATCCCTCGACACATAATCCAGTAAGGCATGGTATAGGGGTGCTGATGGGCGTTGTAAGAACCATAGGAGTAAACCACCCACTTCTATATTTTGGAATCCCCGGGGTTATGATGCTCATAGCTGGATTGATAGTTGCGACGTGGTCGTTACAAAATTATACTGCCGGAAATAACTTACCATTTGGACCTACAATGCTCATGATACTACTTATTATTGTTGGGTCATTAGCAACTTTTGCAGGACTAATGCTGCACACAATGACCCGATTGATCAAAGAACTTAATATAAAAGAAGATGCTGATGTTTGACCGTGGCAAATAATCTTCGTATGAAAAATGCTCTTCGTTTAAGTTCTGGTAGATGGGTTGCACCCCTCAGTTCATGCATACAACAATCGCTTCGCTCAGTCGAATTATCGCCTTCGGCGAAGGTTTATTATTGGAATCCTAGAATGGTGGCAGATAAATGAGAAAGGAAGTGGAAGAATGGTGGAAACAAGAAAAAAGGGGTCTGATAACAGCAGAGAATTGTAAGAATTCGAAAGATTATTATGCGTGTGCGTTTTTCTGTCAACAATCGGTTGAGAAGGGTTTAAAGGCAAGGTATATCGCAAAAAAGCGGATATCTCCTGGTACAACACACTCGTTAATTTATCTTGCCACAGAGACAGATATATCATCCATATTTTACTTATTCTTAAGACAATTGACTCCTGAGTTCGTTACCACTCGGTATCTGGATGCAGCTTATGGAACGCCTTATGAGCTCTATGATGAGGATATGGTAAATGAAATTTTAAAGAGTAGTAAAGAGGAGTTAAAATGGATCGGATCACAGATGGAGTTGTGAAAGAATGGATCGATCGCTTTTTAGCGGTAATTAGCGATAAATATCCAGCAGAAAGGGTTTTACTCTTTGGTAGTAGGGCAAGAGGGGACCATCTAATCGATAGTGATGTTGATATGATCATCGTGAGTGAAAAATTTGAAGGCGTTAATTGGTTGAAGCGTATAAGGGATATTTCTGTCGAGTGGGA
>JAXHTJ010000178.1:0-3663 GCA_034190245.1 Halobacteriota archaeon
TTTTTTACAATGATCAGGTTTTCCTCCATCGATTGACCTACAAGCAAGGCATGGCTTCTTTTTTCTGAGATAAGCATAGCAATAAGTACAGTTCATTCCACAAGTTGCAACCATTTTTCAGGATTTTCATTTGAAATCATTTTTTATACCTCTTATTACGATTAACTTTTTGTAAAAAGTTTGTTCTGAACCGAAAGATTAAATATACTGCTCATCCTAAATATGGGATGTATCTCAAATTTGGTGTGTATATGACTGATACCGACTCACTCAAGAAGTTAGCATTACTTGGCGCCATGCACAAGCCAATAAAGCTCTCTTCCCACGAATTCTCGAGAACCATCGATTCTTCGCCTCAAACAGCTTCTCGTAAGTTGCAGTCGTTGGAACAGAACGCTCATATCAGCAGAACAAAAGTCTCTGATGGACAATGGATTACGATAAGCAAGAAAGGGATAGACGTACTGAGAAAAGAGTTCTACGAATACCAGGAGATCTTCACAGCGGAGAGGGATTATGTAGAACTTGTAGGCACGCTATTCACTGGCCTTGGAGAAGGGCAGTATTATATAACACAGAATGGATACATGGGGCAGTTCGAAGAAAAGCTGGGATTTCATCCATTTCCCGGAACCTTGAATCTCAATCTGAATGAGCAGAGCACTATTCTAAGAAGGAAGCTCAATGAACACAACGGCATAGAGATCGCTGGTTTCAAATCAGAAGATAGGAGCTTCGGTGGGGGGAAATGTTTCCATTCACGAATTGAAGATGAGAATTGTGCTGTAATAATTCCAGACCGTACTCACTATCCTCCGGATATCTTGGAGATACTCGCACCGGCAAATCTAAGAGATAGATTGTGCGTAAGCGATGGAGATGAGATAACAATAATGGTGATGTTATGATAACAAATACAAACGTCTCAAAAGCTATTGAATCAATGAAGAAGGGAGAAACGATATTGATATATGATGCCGATGATAGAGAGGGTGAAACTGATCTGGCAATACCAGCAATTAGAATGACACCAAAAGATGTCACTCGCTTCAGATCGGATGGTGGAGGGCTTCTATGTGTGGCACTTCATCCCGATGCTGCTGTAAAGTTTGGATTGCCCTTCATCTCGGATCTTCTCAGAAGTGCAGGTAAAAATGGTTTCTCACCGATTAGAAAGGTAGTGGAGAAGAGTGGTGACATCCCTTATGATAAGAAGTCATCCTTTTCGCTGTGGGTGAATCACAGGAACACTTACACAGGAATTACCGATATCGATCGTGCCTTGACAATAAACGAGATAGGAAATATTGTCGAGAAGGCCAGAAATGAAGAGACTGTGGATTTTGGCAGAGAATTTAGATCTCCGGGACATGTTGCACTTTTAAGGGCTGCAGAGGGACTACTCGATGAGCGAAGAGGCCAGACAGAACTCTCTATTGCACTCTCAATCCTTGCAGGTACAAATCCGGCTGTGGCAATATGCGAGATGCTCGATGGAAGCACAGGAAAAGCACTCTCAAAAGAAGATGCAAAAAGGTATGCATCCGAGAATGGTTTCGTCTTTGTCGAGGGACATGAGATAGTCGAAAGTTTCAAAAACCATGCACAAGATACGGAGCAATAAACATAAACAAGAAAGACGAAAATATTGCAATTGCAAGCAGGTTGACCATCATATTTGAGATCCTATCTCTCCTCTCTTCATCAGTCGTGAAGATCTCGATTACTGAGTTTGCAATCTCTCTGAAGACATGTCCGCCATCCAGAGGAACCGCCGGCAGGGAGTTAAATATTCCGGCCCACATGTTGATCCATGCAACCCAGAAAGTGAAGTTTATTGTCCAGAAGATGACATCTCCAAAGTGCATAGCCCATCCAATCGGTTCATAGAGCGTTGATATCGACCTATCGAAGCCGGCAAATGGTAGAAATGGCAAGCCAAGCAACGCAAATATTCCCCCAACCGACTTTGGTAGATCCTGTAAAAAGGTAAGAAATTCTCCAGGTCCTGATTCAAATGTTACACCCATAAATCCTGTCGTATAGTTCTCTTCTTCTGCAAGCGTTATCTCGAATGATTCCCCTGTATATACTCCGACTTCGATCACCTGTCCGGGCTTTGTCTTTCCCATGACGTCTATGAAATCTTTTATTGTCTTGACGCGTGTTTCATTTATACTGGTGAGAATCATCCCTTCCTTAATACCAGCCTCTTTTGCAGGATAACCATCCGAAACATTCACTACAGTAACTCCTTCTGCTATGGGTGCAATTGAGTAGAGTAGAGAAAAGAAGATCAGAAATGCGATGAAGGCGACAACAAAATTACTCATAACGCCAGCTGCGAGGACTCTCACTCTTTCTCCTCTTGTAGCGATCTTCAGTTGTTCTTCCTCTTCATTTTGCTCGTTTGGTACATCTTCCTTCTTCAACCCGAATAGCTGAAATTCATCAGGCTCTGCAAATGCACCAATCGGTATCAATGCCAATATTATGCCCATAGATCTGACCTTTATACCTTCCACCTTACACAGTATCCCGTGGGCAAGTTCATGGACGATGATCGTAACTATCAGACCAATCAACCCCCAGACAAGTGGCACAAATGGATTTATTCCCGGAATCAGAAGTGCTGCTCTTGGACTAGTGACCTCTGACGGCGGTGGTGTGTGAAATAGCATGAGGTAATCGGCAAGAAGCACCATTACGAACATAAGAACCATACTAATAACCATCAGAGGGATACCGATATCTGCAAATATCCTCCAGAAACGTTTTGCTCTTGCTGCCCAACTCAAAAGATTCTGCCCTCTCTGCGTGCGTATCATCAGCATTGGGCCATACGCTTTTATGTTGTACTTATCCAGAATACTTTTGTTGTCGAGTGCGGTTACCAATGCCCAGTAGACCACAAATATCAGCAATGTTATTATGTAATAGTTCAAATGCCCCTTCTCCAGCTCTCTGCCGTTAATGTCTCATTTAGATCGTCAGGCAGGTTGATAAATCTTTCTATGATCTCATGTGACTCATTGAGTTGATGATTATGGATCAGCTGTGCGTTTTGCTCTGAAAAATCTCTTCAAAGGTATTAACAGTAAAATATATGAACTACAACTCTCTTATTCACTACAGGTAATTTATGAATCTCATATACCCCGGAACAGATAAAGTAGCTGAACGCCGCAGGTTTATACTTGACCCAAAGAGTAAATTTCAGAAGTTTAGAGAGATATCTGACGAGGATATTGTACTTTTATTGGGGCACAGATCTCCTGGAGAGAGATATAAATCCGTACATCCGCCATTGGACGAGATGAACCTACCAGAAGATCCAATCAAAGACCTGATAGAGCCTTCACAGGGCGCTAAAGAAGGAGATAGATTTGGATATCTTCAGATAACCGATTCGATGTACTTCTCTCCTCTCGTTCCATGGTTCAGGGGGCGTATGTACCATTCGAGATATCGTGGCATCGATACCATTGTATATGCTGGACGAGAGTTGCTGGAAGCAAGAGAGCGAGAACTGGAGAAGTATGCCAAGGAGATCATCGAGACAGAGCTTTTTGACCCTGCCAGAACCGCAATTAGGGGGATAACAGTTCATGGCTCGTCGCTGAGGTTGGACGAGAATGGGCTGATGTTCGACGGTAGACAAAG
>JAXHTJ010000179.1:0-3583 GCA_034190245.1 Halobacteriota archaeon
TTTCTCAATCTTTCCTGTACTTTTGGTTTATACTCTTTTCCAATAACTTTAGCCGCGAGTTTTTTAAAGGCGACTGCCGCATGAGTGTGGGGTGTATTCACGACAACGGGGTTGCCAACAGCGATACTCTTACGTACTTGATCGCTTTCAGGAATGACGGCAATAACGGGGGCATCGCATACAGACTCAATCTCCATAATGGAGAGCTCGTATCTCTCCCTGCGCCACCTATTCACCTCGACGCCAAATATTTTGACCCCGATTGACTCAGCCATCTTTATCATCTTGAGTGCATCGGTGAGTGCCGGAATCTCTGGATTTGTAATCACCAATACCTCATCGCTTGCGGCTAAAACCGGAACTGATTCCTTCTCCAACCCTGGAGCCGAATCTACAAGAATTATCTCATACTCCTTCAGCTCGCTCAATGCTTCCTTTACATTGGTAGAGGTGGTGGTTATCATGGGTATCAATGGGTCAGTCGGTATTTCGATGCCTTCTTCCAGATCCTTTACAAACTCTTCGGGACTTTCAGATACACTGTATGAAGCCAGAGAAGACGGGATTATCTTAACACCAGAAGGATGAGTGTGGATAGCCTGTTTGATCGGAATCTCATCCTTTAATGCTTCGTCAAATGTGTTGGTGTAGTGATACATTCCATAGTGTAGGGCCAGGTTCGGGGTGGCAAAATTACCATCTACTACGGCAACGTCTTTGTTGAATGTATTGGCCAATGCAGCGCCTAAATTTGCTGCTGTTGTGGTCTTTCCGACCCCACCCTTTCCAGATACAATCCCAATAACTCTCATTTCCCCATATCCTGTTTAATTATCTTCAGCAAGTTAACTCTTTCCCTCATGCAGTCATTGTCATCTCTTGAACTGTTATAAAGTGGCAACTACAGGATATCTCTCAGGAGTATCTTATGCTCTCCCAGTCTTCCACCATAATTTCCTGCCGAAATCCTCAGGACGCCATCAACGTCCTTTGCACAGAATATGGCAGATCTCATCGCCTCTTTAACAACATCTATCGTTGTTGCATTAATGACAATCTCCGGAATCGATGAAACACCTTTTGGAACTTTAGAATCAGGTATCTTACCCACCAGTGTTGGACAGAATGGGTGATTTGTGCTCGGCCCAATCTCCGGGTAATTGGTCTCGGGTTTTGATCCGGCAGAGCATATATCAAAAGAGGTTATAGCACCATCGATCTTGCTTATGGCTTCCACGGCTTTATCTCCCACCTCTATTGCCACATCCTCATCTCTACAGAAGAACCAGACGTTACCCCCCATGATTCCCTTCATATATCCCAAGTAACGCTCTATCAGAAACTCACCCATCATAAGGGGTATATTTATTACATCACGACCGAACCGCTGCTCTGTGATCTCATAACCATCACCGCAGTGGCCCACTTTATCCATTATATCTATCTTATCATATGAATCTAAGGAATTGAAGACCGAGGTTGTTGGAGTCACAAGTATCCCCTGACGTATACGCTTGGACATCTCATGCTCAAGGGTTTTCACGGCGTCTTTTCTGGAATTTACCCATATCTGTATGATGACTCCTTTCCGTCCATCGGGCGTTTCGTCCTTGCTGAGCCATCTATCGATAGCACCCTCTGCCTCGCCGAAGACAGTAGATGGAAGGGCAGTGGCACTCTGAGCGGCTCTGATCAATCTCTTGTCATCCTTTGCTGTAACTATCAGCCGAGCCAAAAGGCCATCAAAGGCTTCACAATAGGTGTCATCTACTTCAATCCCATCAATTTCAAGCTTCATTGATGATGGAACACTTTAGATTTCTCAATAACTACCGGGAACAACCTTGCTTCTATCAATCCTTATGCTTGTTGGGGTCAGGATCAGCTGGTCATCTCCCAAACCTGCAATATCCCCTCTAACATCGGCCACAAACTGTCTTAAGTCTTTGATAGCTCTGTCCATAAGCAGCTTGTCATTTCTTACCGATGAGATGTCTACTATCACCATGTTCCCATTGTATATCTCGCTTTTTATCTCCGTGAGGGTATTAAGATTCGTAAGTTCGGCAATTCTAACATACATATCTGCAGGCTCATCATCCATCATCCCCTCATACTCTTTTAGGTCTAGTTCAACGTAGTCATCAACATCAATCTTCTTTGATCTGGTTCCTAATATCCTATCTGTGAGTTTTGCCATAGTCATCACTCTCTTGGGACTTATATTAAATTTGCGTACATCTCTTAAATCTTTTTCCTATCACGTATATCTCTGCGCTCTCTCTTCTCGAGGCTTTTGGTGTGTATGCTTTCACAAATTCAAACCTCTTTTGCACTTCATCAACAAAATCGGTGTATTGGCTCCCTTGAAAGACCTTTACAACAAAGTTACCGTTGGGTTTTAGAATCTTCTCGGCGGCATTCAATGCCGATGTCGCAAGATCGATTGAACGTGCATGATCATAGCTCCAGTTTCCTGATAGATTGGGCGAGGCATCACATATAACCACATCCACGACCTCTATCAGCTCTCTAATTCTTGTTAATGTCAGGTCTGAGTTGATGTCCCCCTTAATCGTTTCAACGCCTTCTATCTGCTCAATCTTCTTTAGATCCACTCCTAGGACAAAACCGCCTGATATCTCTTTAGCCACCTGCAGCCAACCGCCTGGTGCCGCTCCCAGATCAATTACAGCATCATCTTGTCTGATTATCTCGAATCGCTCGTTTATCTGCTGAAGTTTAAATGAAGCCCTTGAACGGTAACCTTCCCTTTTGGCACGTCTGTAAAAGTAGTCCCTCCTCTGCAATTATCCCACCAGATAAACTACTATTCCATTTCACAACATTTATATTTTGTCAACCTAAATTCCCATTAGGATATTGAGAGGCACAAGTATGGAATTAGGCTCATTTGTTGATGGTTACAGAGGTGCGAGATACAACTTCTTTAAGTGGCGGCATGAACTGGATGTTATTCAAAAAGTTGCGTTAGCTATAACTTTTGCGTGTTTGACCGGACTTATGGCGCAGATGAAGATCTTTCTGCCATTTACACCTGTACCAATAACCGGACAGGTGTTTGCCGTCTTACTTGCAGGAGTACTCCTTGGAAGACGATACGGTGGGCTGAGTCAAGTTTTTTACCTCGGTATCGGCGCAGCGGGAGTCCCTTGGTTTGCAGATTATTCAGGAGGTATGGCATATCTATCTGGCGTCACCGGAGGGTATATCATCGGATTTATATTCGCAGCATTTATGATAGGGGAGTTTACAGACAGATATGTTGCTTCGAGAGGGCTTCTCCCCCAATTTATACTGATGATGGGCGGAGTCATAATAATATATGCCATAGGAACCCTGCACCTTGCACTTGTTCTCAACGTTGGCATATCAAAAGCAATCATGTTGGGCGTTGTCCCATTTGTTCCTCTTGATATCGCCAAAGCAATTGCAGTTGCAGGTGTTGCATACGCAATACTTCCAAAAACATCATATGGCGATGAGGTTGACAGGTAAACCTTTTCAAAGGTTTGATCAAAACTACTACATCACCTCCATATTAACATAACAATAATCATAC
>JAXHTJ010000180.1:0-3552 GCA_034190245.1 Halobacteriota archaeon
TGTGGGATCTCCGATACACCACGATCCCCCAACTTACAACGGCGCTATATACATACCAGCAACAAGGTTTCCAATGTTTTTATGCTGGTTTTGGTAGACCCTTAAACGGGTCTATATTTTTTGGGTGGTATGAATGAAACTGACAAAGGATGATATTGAGTTGATAACCGAATCTCTCTTGATTCGTACGTGTGGGGATTGTTGTTCATCATTCTATTGTGAGATCAACGAGACTTGGAAGTGTGTGGAGATCTGTGAGAGACTAAAGCGTGCTATGATGGGGGAAGAGACTTGAATTGGTCGTTTGCAAGCCCTGAATACTATTTCAAGAGTGGGAGGTCTGCGGTTGAGCAAGCGGCTATCAAAAATCTCATAAAAACAGGGATAAATAACAGAGACTCCGCTCATGAGATTGCAAGGACTCTACAACGCTTTGGGGTCTCATATCGTAGAAAGAACATGCTAGACGACATATCGCGCGCGATGGCGAGCGAATACTCGCGGAGTGCAGGCGCGTATGGAAGGTCTCAAGAGTTCTACAATCGATCTGAGAGGCTTAGAAAGCTGAGGAAAGTTGATAGGGGGACCGCCGCGAGGGAGATGAGACAGATACAGGATAGAGAGGTGAAGCTTTCAAAAAAGGCTCTTGAAGAGCTCGGGGATGACTGGGGGGATCCCGATAGCTGGTATGATTATGAAGATGAAGTGGGAGACTGGGAAGAAGAATATTGGGGGTAATTTCTAGTGTATGAGGAGGGACTGCCAGGCCCAAAACATTTCTTCACATACGAAAAGTTAGATTTACGTCATTGTATCACCACGGACGACAAGATCAAAGAGGGTGTTAGAAAACCCTGTCTAGCTTTTGACTTCGAGACGTTTCAAGGCTATGGTATGCTGATTTGTGACAGCAAAGCAAGATCTATCTGCACGTTGAATGGGAGAGACATCTTTGACTTTCTTTTGAAGAAGGATTATCAGGATACATTCAATTTTTTCTACAACGTTAAATTCGATTTTCAGGCTCTGATAAAACATCTCCCTCTTTGGGCTTATACGCGATTGTATGAAAAGCAAGATGTGACATTGAGGGGATACTTTCAAAATGGGCATGATCTGCGGATTCAGTACATACCAGGCAAGCTTTTCACTCTCACACGAAAGAATAGCGCGCGCTCTGGCAAGTCGTACGTGAAGACAACTTTCTATGACATTGCACAATTCTATGAGATGAGTCTTGAGAAGGCCGGAAAACTATATAGCAAGCGTAGAAAATTGGGGGACTATATAGATGCGGAAAAGCTTGGGACATCCTTTTTGTATTGGAAGCAAAATTTTTGGAGGGTATTAGTGTATTGTATCAGGGATTGCAGAGTAACACAAGATCTAGCCGAAAGGGTACAGGACACGGTTTTTGACAGGCTGGGGTTTTACCCTTCTTCATATTCCTCAAAAGCCTCTGTAGCGGTTGAATACACAAGAAGAGAGTGTAAGGTGCCCGTGATCACGAAATTACCGGCTTCAATAATTAATATGGCGATTAGAAGCTATCACGGGGGTTGGTTTGAGTGTATGGCCAGGGGGAGGTTTGAAAAGCTGTACAATTATGATATCAATAGCGCGTATCCCTTTGCCATCAGAGATCTTATAGATATCAATGAAGGCGAGTGGAGGCACACAAGAGATGTGTCACAGGAAGCATATTACGGACTGTATGAAGTTGATGTAGAGGTCCCAGACGATGAAAATCTAATCCCACCACTCGCATTCAAAAGGACACAAACCGAGACTATAAGACCTTGTGGCAACTTTCGTACCACGATAAATAAATTAGAATATGAGGCCTATAAAGATTGTGTCACATTCAAGGTTTATAGGGGGTGGGAGTTCTTTCCATCTCGAATAATAAAGCCTTTTGAGAAAGTGATTGAGACATTATATCGGTGGAAGAAAGAGCTATCAAAAGAGAGTTACGAATATCTCTTTGTGAAAAAGATAATGAATAGTCTCTATGGAAAGATGTATGAAAAAATCAAGGATAGAAAAACTGGTAAATACAGGGCCGGAATACTATTCAACCCCATCTATGCCGATATCATCACTTCAAAATGTCAAATTCAGCTATGGGAGGCTATGATGCAAAAACCGCAGGATATCGTTATGTGTGCCACAGACGGTATACTTTCTCAATCTCCCCTCGATCTCCCGCAATCGGACGAGCTTGGTGATTGGTCGTTTGAGGGATGCGACACAGGGATAGTATTTCAGAGTGGAGTATATCAGGTGGGAGATCAGTATAAACAGAGGGGGGTTAAGAAGGGTAGAATAAGGGTGAAAAACGATAGCGGTGGGTACGACACCTATGAGCATCTTCTTGAACTCATAAGAAAGTATCCCGAACGTGACACATACAGCTATACAGTGAAGAAGCCGATCCAGTATGGCGAAACTGTGAGACACCGCAAACTTTCAAAAAGAGACCTCAACATTTTTGATATGGTCCCCATGTCCGGTAATATCAACATGGATCGAAAGAGGTACTACGGTGACACATTCAAAAACGGCAGCGACCTCCTTAGTAGAGCTATATACGGCCGTCCTTTTTCTATATAGAAATTATATTTTTTACTGAAATTAGTAAATTTTCTGCGAAAACTATATAAGTATGTAAAGTATGTTATTATATATGGCAGATAATACTTGTCCCCTCTGTAATCATACATGGACCAGTAAAAACAAAGCCAGGGTTTGTCCTAACTGCCGCGTCACTCTCGCGATGGCTAATAAGATTCTTGAATCAAAAAAGAGTGACTCAACCGAAGTAGTTAGCGAGAATAAGGATGTAAATGAGATTATAGGGGAGGGCAAGCCAGAAAAAAGTAAGAAGAGTGATAAGATGGCTGAAAATAAGGTGGGAAAATCAAAGGATACCTATACGTGCGGTGAATGTGGAGCAAGTCTAAACGGTCAAGTGAAATACTGTTCTGCATGTGGCGAAGAGTTGCAATGGTAATAGAATGATAGAATTAAACCAAAATACTCTCTCGCAGGAAGCTGACTCTACTATGGTAGGCAAGGCTGTCGAGGTGGTCCAGAACCAGGGATCATCTATGACGGACACCTTGCAGATGGTCGACCAGATTCTCTCCAGAATCGATAGCATCTTAGGAAAATTCGGGGTAAACCTCGCAGATCAAATAGGGGGGATGACGAAACAAGTCCCCGATGACCCCTTCGGTGCATACGCTTTTGAGAAGAATTCTCCCGCAGTGACGCGGAGTATACCCTCCTCCGTGTCACCACCTCCTCAGGTAATCGATGTGACCGGCGAAGAACCGGCGACACATCACGGGGTTATGGAAGAACCGGTAGAGACCTCTTTCACAAAAGAACAACTCCAAAACGCCCTCGATAAGATAATAGATATCGGCGGGGGTGATCTGACACTCAACGAGCTAAGAACCTTGAGTGAAGAGTTACCGGATGTCATTGACGTACCACAAGAGGTTCTTGATGACTGATGAGCTTGTCGGAAAGCGATTTTGCATATTT
>JAXHTJ010000181.1:0-1581 GCA_034190245.1 Halobacteriota archaeon
AGCTGGTTAATACTATTTCTGAAGAATTCGGCAGGTTAACAAACTCCATCTCTTATGCCAGGAGGTGGATTCATAAGTTCCTTGATGATTGGTGTATAAAATTATGCACTTAACTATAATAGATGTTTGAGCCAATGTATTACTATGTGTTGTCTTCACATACAACACTTAGGTTGTACCTATTAATATGTAGGTGCAACCTTTATTTTCGAAGGAATCTATAGTTTATAGTACAATAAAAAAAAGTGTGAGAAGGTCTCGATTTAGTCCTCGGAGACTCCCTCAAGATCTTCGTATTCGAGCTCCTCGAGATCTTCTTTCAGTTTGTCAAGATCTTCCTGTGATACAGACCCCACTGTTTCATTAGTAGTGGCATCTCCGGTAGCTGAAGGCTCGGGTGTCGCAGTAGGACTTGCAGTATCGGTTGTGTCATTGATTGTGACCAGAGGCTCTGGTGTTTCAACAGGTGTAGTCTCAGTCTCTCTTTCGGCACATCCGCTTATTAGTGCCAAACTCATAACAAGGATTACTATCCCTACTACTGAAATAATCTTTTTCATCTTATATCAACTCCTTAAAACCATCAAGTTAAATGCCTGATTTAAATAACTGTGAGCGCTGAGCAGATTTGTTCTGGCTGTTCGCAGGTAGTTATTTCCCTCTGCAAACTGGATCAACGGTTGCCCATGAATCCTGACTTCATTATATGAGCTGTTCGCATTGTCGATGTTTTCTCTTGCATCTTCAAGTGCAGATCTCGCCTGATCAAGCTTTTCGATGATATCCTCGTTATCATCCATGCCTTCTGCCTCTGCACGTAATTTCGCTTCATAGTCCTCCACAGTATCTGCTCTGGTATCTGCAACGTGAACCCACATCATACCAGTATTTCTAGCAACATCGGATACAAGCTCAATATACTCGGTTACCATCTCCAGAAATACTAAACCAATATCAATTCTTCTTTGGATCCCATCAACTTTCACTCTTAACGCTTCTATCTTCTCAAGGTTGGTATTAACATCGTCTTCTATTGTCTGTTTTAGTTCATCTGGTATCTCCGGATTCTCCTGAGCATTCAAATTTGCCCAAATCAACCACGCTTCTGCCTCATCAAGAGCTGCGTGCAAAGAATCTTTTCCGG
Organism: Halobacteriota archaeon; assembly: GCA_034190245.1. Lineage (GTDB taxonomy): Archaea > Halobacteriota > Syntropharchaeia > DAOWMC01 > DAOWMC01 > JAXHTJ01. Next base: position 1,145 of record JAXHTJ010000181.1, read on the forward strand.
TATCAATCACTTTCTGCTCATTCTCTGGTGTGTTGTTTCCTACAAACTCAATTCTTGCATCCCTGTACGCTTGCCGGGCTTCCCGGCTTAACTGTCTTGCATCGTGCCATTCCTGTTTTGCCTCACCAGCGGTTAAAGCACTCACCGCTAAGGGTTGCAACAGGAGCATGGCAATTGCAAAGATTACGAAAACTTTTTTATTCATATCTACCTACTCCAACAGTGAAACATTCGCATATCTCTCTACACAATACGTTTAAAGACTATTTTAAGTTTTGGATAACAGCGACTAATGAATTTTTTCATATGCCAACTCTAAATCTGCGGTTCTGGTCCAATATATCCATGCATCGTCTGGCAGATAACGGTCTTCAGTCCGGTACCTCTCAGAATACCATGAACCCTGGTCATCTCCGAATAATTCGGTCTTGACACAT
>JAXHTJ010000181.1:1681-3525 GCA_034190245.1 Halobacteriota archaeon
TTTGGTACTTCATTGCAAGCACTTTATCCTCCACCCCTGTGATCTTTATAAATGTTGTGATATCCAGACTCTTCAGGTCTATCCCGATATCAGTTGTACCCGCCTCAATAAGATCATCTATATAGTCGCATGTGAGAATAGAGCCATTTGTATCAACATGGATACGGGCATGTTCATCCCTGTTCAGTCTCTTGAGCTCTCCAACAAATGAAGTGAGCCACTCTCTGTTGAGTGTGCTCTCCCCTCCTGAGATCGCCATCCTGTCGACAGAGAACCTCTCTCTTGCTTCAGTCAGAGCTTCAGCCGCGGATCTCGGGGTTCTGGACGTGCCTCTTTTACGGTAGGTTGTGACCCAGTTCTGACACTTGGGGCATCTGAAATTACAGCCGGAAGTGAAGCATGCAACCTCTACAAATCCAAAGATCTCCTTGATCTGCCATGGCGTCCCAACTCCACCGACTCCGTGCCCGTTGAAGCCCTGTACAAGTCTCTTCGGAGGGTTATCTTTCCGTGTATTAATAACCATTCCTTCTTTCAAAGGCGTTGTGCAGCTCGGCATCAGCTCTACATCGATTTCAAGAGCGCAGCTCAAGCAGCCTCCGGTCTCGCAAGGTGCAAATATCACCTCTTCATCCGGTTTATCATCTTTATCATCTTCGTCATGTTGCAAAGGATATTTCACAAATTAATAACCAAGCCCCTCTAGAGCCTTTTTAACGGTGGTTTTACTTACACAAAATGCCTCACCATCAATTACTACCGTTAAACTCCCTCCCTTTCTAATTTCAATGGACTCAATGGCCTCATTTGGGCAGGCGGCAGGACATGCTCCACACCCAACACATCCCTTTGAGCATGAGACATAGCTCCTGCAAAAACCGCATCTTGTGCATTTTTGAGGATCTCTTAGAAGAACATGGGTCATCATTTAGTTTGTTTGGGTCTGAAGTGATAAAAGATTAAGTCTTGATTATGTTGTGATAGGGGAATCCTATTCGACCCACTCAAAGCGCCCCGGCTAGTCCACACCTATTTCAAAATAGGGGGATCCACGTTGGCGGTTGGTGAGGTATTTGTATTATTTTATAGGCTTCTTGTTTTTGGTGTTTTCTCAAAGTATATAGAATTATAAGAAGTTTTTATGAAGTGTGAAGCATTTGTTTGAGCAAAGCTAACTGTAAACATTGTGTTAGGCGACGTTGGAATAACCTTTACGTCATTGAGGGTCAATCGCAGTGTAACTATGTACTCTGTTTGTCTTTGATGATGAGATAGAAGCAACTGGGCACTATTATGGCATCAATGGCAATAAGAAATGCCATCAACATGCTTGGATTCATCAGCAGATCCACAACGCCAAGCGAGGCACCAATTATCGGCACGATTGCACCTAAGTAATATGAGGTCTTATTGTCTTTAAACAGGAAAATACCGATGACAAGATAAGTGACTCCGAAGAGTACAGTTATAACGATTTTTGCTTCAAATTCAACTAAAGCAAGTAGAGCCACGTGGATAATACCCGTCAAGCATAATAGACCAGCAGCCAGATATCTAATACGACTCATCTTTTTCACCTCCTTTTTATTTTACAAATCTTCATAATTTTTCAATATCTACATATTAACTTTACTCTATCTACAGTACTTCGGAAAGTAATATATTTATCCATCCTCTCCCTGATCTTTAATTAAATACAAACTAAAACAAAGAGTGGATGGACATTGAAAAAGAATTTGACAACCTGAAGAATGACTTGAATGTGATGCCTTTGAGAGTAAGGAAGTTATCTACCCTAAAGGGCCTTCTATTCATCTTTTTCATCGCTCTTGTCATACGCTTAC
>JAXHTJ010000182.1:0-3403 GCA_034190245.1 Halobacteriota archaeon
GGATCTATGGAGTCTGGGAAGAGACGGTAAGACCTCCGAGGGGATACCAAGGGCCTATCTATGTCTGGAGTGACACAGAGAGTGATGTGAGACTTTCAGAAACATGACAAGTATAATAGGGGTTCACCCAACCAATCCCCTCCTTTGTAGACATCCTAATATATCCCTCAATCTTCCTCTGATTGAAGGTTCTGGTGACACAGTATACGATCTGAGTGGAAACGATAACAATGGAGCCATTATAAACGCGGAGTGGACATCCACAGAACACGGGTGGGCACTCGATTTCAATGGCATTGACACTTATGTCGATTGTGGGACTGGCAGTACTTTGGCTATTACAAATGAAATCACAGTCGAAGCGATAATAAAAGCTGAAACTGTTCCTACTGATAAATGGCCCGGCGTTGTTGGGAAGTATCGACATTCGAACAAATATTCTTTTCTATTACACCTTAACCCAGACCAAACAGCCGCATTCGTTGCTGGAAACGGGACGACTGTTAGAACACCTGTGAACTCTATCAGTGAAATAGCAGGAACAGGAGAGTGGTGTCATCTAGTAGGTGTCTGTGACGAGAATGTTGTATATATCTATGTCAACGGTGTTCAAACGAATCAAAAAACAATAAGCTTTACCCTTGGCACAAATGACCTTAGTGTGAATATTGGGCGTTGGGGTGGGGATTACGGGGATATTTTAAACGGTATGCTGATCTTCGCACGTATATACAATCATGCTCTATCGGCGGCAGAGGTAAAATACTCATACCTAGATATAAAAAGGAGATTAAGAATATGAAAATAACTGATAAACAGAAAAAGCTTATTATAGGCGGTGGAATAGCAGGATTAACGCTTTTAGCCCTCTCTTCCGGAAGTGACACAGATGGAGGGTTCGGAGGTGGGGGTGGTGGTATGACTCAAGGATCCGTACCACTACTCGAAGGTAGTACGAAAAAGTCCGGTGTGTCGAGCGATCCTACTGAGCCGGCTATCAACATATTCTACCCTGAGACACAGCCTTTTGATTTCACTCCATCATGGTTCGTTGATGACCCTGTTTCAACCTCTCCACTCCCAAAAAAGACTAGTACAGAACCTATTCAATTAACGGGAAGTTGGACAGTGCCTGAAGTGTATACAAAAGGACCTACAGCCTCGGCTTGGAAGATAGAACCTGATACAACAAGCTCTAAAAAGGTGAAGCTAGCGGAAGCACCGGTAGCCGGTAGAGCGGGTCTAGTACCATCAACTATCACAATGACACAACCAGAGAGACCGGTTGAGACAAAGAAGACTGTTACAGTCCCAAAGACTGGAAACATATACACAGACACGGCTAGCTCGGTCATTGGCGGTATGCAGAACCTTTGGAGCAAGTTTGCTTTGATATTCTAATGTCATACCCTTATCAATTCTATGTCTACTGCGTTGAAAGTATTATAAGCGATGTGACGAGTCTGTTAGACAATTACGACCTGGAGTACTCGTCTCTCCCAACTTTTTCTACCTTCACAAAGTATAAGATTTCAACGAAGGACAGAGGCGCTATGGCAGATTTGACCGTCAAATTGGAGGATATAGGCGCGTTCTACTCCATGAATCGCGTTATATCACTAGAGAAATGAGCTACCCACATCGTTTTTACGTTTATGCCGATTCTAGCCTTGAAACGAGTGTAAAAGGCATCCTAAACACTTATGCAGTAGAGTACTCCCCTCTCCCCAACCCCGCACAGACAGACATTCTAAAATACCGGTGCAACCACCGTGACACAAAAGAAATAGAGGCTATGGATGTAGCACTTGAAAGGCTGGGGGCGTGGCTGGTGTATGGGAGAATGCCTGAAGAGATGGTAGAGTTCGAGGAAGATCAAGAATACACCTTCAACGAACATCTTATATTCGATCACGGATATGAAAACGATAGCTGGCAAGACTCTGTATACTATGAAACACCCTACCCCTTCACCGCACATGGATTTAAGATAGAGGCGGAGTGGAAAGCCACCAGTCCGGCTATATACAGTCAATGGACGTACTGGGTGAAATTAAACGGGGTTGACCTGGTTGCAATGGCTTTGCTGGAACATGAATATAGTCTAATAATGTCAGCAACCGCGGTTGTCCCAGTTGGTGAGTCTCAATGTGACATCATTCAATACATCAACTTCGGAGAAATAGGGGGTATCGAGATGGTTATGTTCACAAAAGGCGTGATCCAAGGAGAAGGTGGGACAAACCTGATAGAAATTGATGCAACATACGAACAGAGTGAGCCGTCTTCAAAAAGTCAAATGTATTTCAAGCTGTCCCTTATCTCGAACGAAAGATCCTACTTCATTGCTCAGAACCAATTTTTATAGCCTCTTCCATGTTATGCAACTCTAGCTCCATGAGCGACCTTGCTTCGCTCATCAAAGTGATCGCATAAGAGTATCTGTTTGTCAGTAGAGGTACATACTCATCATATGTGTCACAAAACTCTTGATATATCCGCTTCCTTACATCAAGACTGTCTGTCTCTAAAAATTTGTGAATTACCCATTCAGCCTTATCAAGCGCTTCACCTACCACGAAGAATGTGTATTTGTGTTTAGTCAGATTTGTTATTCTATTGAGAATTTCTATTAAGGTGTTCTCGATACCTGTTCTCTCGCTCATTCTTTTCCTCCATCTCCTCCATCTCCTCAATCTCCATCCTCATAGCCGATCTTGTTTGCACCAACAACCAAGCCGCTTCGGGGTGGTGTCTTTTCATGTATGATATATAATCGCTGAAAAGGATACAAAACCGATCATATACCACCCTTCTCTTCTCAAGATCTTCAAATTGTAGAAATCGTATTATATGACTCTGAGAACCCTTCAAGGCTTTGTTCATCCTAAAAAACATCCATTTACCTCTCATCTCTTCAGACATGTCGTAACAGATCTCCCACATAACACTTTCTGTTGTGATCATTATACCCCCATCAGCAGTCGAATTATTACCCAAGACAAAACCACGCCGTGTAGGAAGGCAGAGCTATATACCATTAGAATGATCCAATTTTCGTACTCCATGTTTGTACCTCCTCCCTTCATAATCAGTCCTAGAGACCTCTTTGAAACACTCGTCTATCTTGCCCTCAAAAGAGCATGTGCAAAAGAGCTTTTGAGCCCTCGAATCGTTGAAAACCTTCATTATGTGACCGCAGCGAGGGCATTCTACATATGTTTTCACCATATGTCCTCCTTAAAGAAAACCGGTCCTCAGAGGACCAGCTTCTCAAACCCTTTTTCATTGATCTTCACATCAACTTCAAGGCCGGTTCTGGGGTAGCCGTATTGGTTTATGAACTTCCAAAAAGAAGCTTTCCCGATTGTTCTCGACTTTTGAGCTTTTTTCTCGTCTGTTA
>JAXHTJ010000183.1:0-3340 GCA_034190245.1 Halobacteriota archaeon
CTAATTCTGAAAAGATCGAAACCTCCGAGAAGAAAGGAATCAAGGCGTGGGTAATGAGGCATTTGCAGATCATTATCATGCTTGTTATCATGACATGTGCTGTTATCAGTTTGGTTTTGGGATTGTAACCCATCTTTGACAGTTTGCGTCCGCTAATTTCTTCAGAATTGGAAAAAATGAATAGTTTTCTCCCTGGTTTTATGTATTCAACAGTAACTGTCAAATTTTAGTGTTAAAAATAGTCAGATCCACATCAAAATTGATCATGAAAGACGAGTAATAAAATTAATGGTCTACCTTTGCGTTATTACTCATAAGTAGAGGTGCCAAATATGGTTCAGACATGTTTGATCATCGCGGATTTATTTGGAATGTTGGGGACTGTACTATGTATCTTGGCTTCTTTTATCCTGATGGCATTCAGCATATCTTTCAGTGTCAATGAATCGGGTAGAGTCGGATTACTTACGAGGTTTTTGAGATTTTTGAAAGATTCGGTAGTGAGTCGGGGACAGAGATACGGTTATGAGTTACTAGGTGTGGGATTCATCCTCATCCTGATAGATCAGATAATAACCTTCGTATGTACACACATCTTCGAGATATTTAGGATGATATAAGCAAGTGTAGGCGTTATATTTACTAACAACCTTCGACAAGCTCAATTATAAAACTGGCCAGATCTTTGCTTTTACCAACGTCTGTCATCATCGTATCGGTCTTGATTATGTCGGAGCCGTTCGCCTCTATATCATCCTGAACGTCAACGACGAGGAGATTGAGAAATTCCTTGTAGCATTCATAAACGCCGAGAGAAGACACCTCAAAACCCGTGGCCGCCATCAACTTCCCTGCGGGGCCACTCACAGCATGTTTCCCGATGATTGGGGATACAGCAACGACGAACTTCTCTTTCAAGATATCGACCATTCCTTTCAGACTCAGGATCGGGGATATGCTTGTGATAGGGTTGCTCGGACCTATAATTACCACATCTTCTGATCTCAAGGCCTCGATAACAGATTCACTGGGTCTGGCGCGAGCAATCTCTTCAAAAGAGACACTGGTGACAGTTGGCTTTCCCTTCAGCTCAACCCAGAATCTCTGAAAATGCATCACCTCCCCGGGAGTTGTGATAATCGTCGATACGTGCTCATTAGACATCGGTAATACCCTCGACTTTATCCCAAGTCCTGATGCTACTTCGGCAGTCGCTTCTGTCAGGGACTTCCCCCTTCTTATAAGCTCCGATCGTGCTATGTGGGTGGCACGATCAATGTCACCAAGCATCATTGTTTCGTAAGGACTCAGCCTTTTTAAGCTCACATGTGTCCTGAAGGTGTCACCCTTTATGCCCCACCACTTCTCATCATCTATAAGGCCTGACAGGGTGTAAAGGACAGAATCGACATCTGGACAGATGAGATTACCGGAGAGCCAGAGATCTTCGGCTGTATTCACTATTACGGATATATCTTCTTCGGGATAGACTCTCATAAGCCCGTTCAAAAGTTTGGGAGTTCCTGTACCACCTGAAAGAATTATCATCTTTAAACCCCAATTTACCATTAATGGATGTTATATCTATCTTTGATCCCTGGGATGACCCTCTCTGCACGTGTCCTGTGAAGTATTCACTCAACCCGTACACAGGATGCTCTCATGGGTGTATCTATTGTTACATCACTTCATATATACCTCGTGCTTTTGACTGCCGGCCCAAAAAGGATCTACTCAGAAGAGTTGAGAGGGACATGAGGAAGGTGGAAAAGATACCGATATCGATGTCAAACAGCTCTGATCCTTATCCGCCAATGGAGAAGGAACTTCTGTTGACCAGGGACGTATTGAAGATGATCCAGAGACATCAGCATCCGCTTCTCATCGCTACCAAGTCCGACCTGGTCGCAAGAGATATCGGTATACTGAAGAGGATGAATGTTGCTGTGACCATCACAATAACGACATTTGATCCCATATATAAGAAGACTGAACCGAAAGCACCATCACCAGAGAAGAGGCTAAAAGCGATGAAAATCTTGGCAGCAGAAGGAGTACCAGTGGGTCTGAGATTGGATCCACTGATTCCTGGACTCAATAAGGACTTCAAAGAGGTGATAAAATATGCTGCCTCTGCGGGTGCATCGCACGTTGTGGCTTCGACACTCAAACCAAGGCCAGACGGATGGAATCGTATCAAGAAAACCTTTCCTGAGCTCTCGAAAAAATTGGCCCCACAATATTTTGAAGAGGGAGAGGTTCACAGCTCATCGAGGTACCTGCCAGAAGATATGAGAAGAGAGATTCTGGGTGCTGTGAAGGAAGAGACAGAGATGATGGGGATGACATTTGCCACCTGCCGGGAGGGGCTCTTCATGAACAGATCAGTAAGTTGTGACGGATCGCACTTATTGGACGATACTTAAGGATCCTCTTCATATAACTCCTTTCTCCTCGCCTCGAGCATCTCAACTTTGCGGCCGGCATATTCGGCAGCAGTGATCACTTTAACACCTCTATCTCTGGCAACCTCATATACCTTCTTTATCCTCTCGGTATATTTCAGATCCCTTAGGAAGTGATGATCCATAATGATGTACTCGACATCGGTTCCGTCGATCACCTCAATAATATTCTCAATCGATTGCTCAAGGCTACTATTTGAGTACCTGTATCCCAGCATATACGTCATCGGCCCATCGAGGATCAGCACATTCGGCCTCTCATCCAGTATGAAACTGACCTGATCATCAACGGATGCCCCTTCAACGTCGCTTGTAAAGAGCATCTTCTCATCCCCACAGCTTATGCTCACCTCGGTTACATATCCCAGTTTGGCATTAGTGCCATGAAATACGGGTGAAGAGAACTTTATCTTTGTCGAACCATGTTTATATTCGTTATCGTCAGATATATCGATGCTTCTTGGTATGCCCGAGAGCTTCTTCAAGAAATTTGAAGCCCGTTCTTTCTGGCTCTTGTTTATGCTCTTCTTGGGATCTTTCAGGTAGACCACTTTATCTTTGTAGATCTGAGGATCTTCAGGGTTGTAGTGATCGTAGTGGTAATGAGTGATGATCAAAAGATCCGCTTCTTCAGCATGCTTCTTTACCTCTCCCCAAAGGTCAAGTTCTCTATTTATCTCAATCATATGAGGGGGGAGTTTGTACCTGCTCGGACCCAAAGCAACACCTGGATCTATCAGTATCTTCAGATCGTCTGTCGCAACAAATGTGGCCATCGACCTGACTCCAAAACTATCAAAGGCCAGAGGTTTTATCTTCATCATTTCGCCTTTTTGGTAAATAGGGTAATAGAGTAAATGAATGCCCTGACCCGG
>JAXHTJ010000184.1:0-3327 GCA_034190245.1 Halobacteriota archaeon
CCGACTTTAGTTCCAAAATCGGTTCGATAGGCTGTGGGACAAAAATTGAATATATCTTATTTTATGATCCTCTCACACCATTCTTCACTACATGGTGGTTATGCCTCTCCCGGGCTTTATTTAGCCTCTCATGAGTATGCTCATGGATATGAAGGTGAACATGCCCCCCTTCCGATTCAATCGTCGCCGTTAAGTGACTTATAGCCTCTTCTATCGATAGCGGTAGATTATCGTAGTCATAGCCGAAACATTTCAAGACTTCAAAGAGTCTGACCACTTCGGGTACATCGAGATTCATCTCCTTTAATAGATCTTGATTCTCAAATATCTCTCTTGTGGTTCCTTGATCAACTATAGTTCTATTGAGCACGAGCACCCTTCCTGAAATATCTGCAAGTGCATTCAGGTCATGAGTTGCGGTAATTATCGTTTTTCCCTCGTCATTCAGATCTTTTATCGTTTTTATCAGTTCTGTCCTACTTTTAGGGTCTAAATTGGATGTTGGCTCGTCTAAAACAAGTACATCTGGATCCATGGATAAAACAGTGGCAAATGAGGCTCTCTTCTTCTCGCCAAAGCTCATATGGTGTGGAGATCTATTCTCGTAACCCGAAAGACCAACTCGTCTTAAAGCCATGTCAACTCTTTCTTCAACCTCCTCTCTGCTAAAGCCAAGATTCAAAGGTCCAAATGCGACATCATCAAATACCGTTGGCATGAACAGCTGATCATCAGGATCCTGGAAGACTATACCCACCCTTCTTCTTATCTTGCGAATGCTTTTGTCATGGATTCTGTCACCAAATATCTTGACTGCACCATCTTCATTTCTCAAAACTCCGTTGAGGTGTAATAGAAGGGTAGATTTTCCGGCACCGTTTGGTCCTATCAGTGCAGCAGATTCACCCTCAAAAACATCGAAAGACACATCTTTTAAAGCTTCTGTTCCGTCTGGATAGTTGTACGATAGACCTTTGACCTCTATTGCTTTTCTCAAGGGGAATCACCCAAAAAATATTACACAGGTATAGAGAAGAAATATTGTCGAGATGAATATATCAACTTTGGTAATTTTGAAATCATCGAGGATTCTTACATCTCCAGAAAATCCCCTTGAAACCATTGCAGCATAGATGCGCTCTCCACGCTCATAACTCCGTATAAACAGTGTGCCAATTATCGTTCCGATTGTCCTCATGTGCCATCTTCTGTCTCCGCCGAAACTCCTGCAGTCCCTTGCCCTTCGCATCATCATCACTTCGTCCACAAGCAGAAGGATATAACGGTACATAAAGGAGATGATAATGACGATTAACTTTGGTACCTTCAGCCTCTCAATGGCCTTCAAGAGTGTCGGAAACTTCGTTGTACTCACAAGAGTGATCATGCTAAGCACAGAGATCCAGGATTTAGAGATTATGTTAAAAAGAATACTCAATCCCTCGTAGCTAACATTTAGGTTCAGCGATCCCAGGCTATAAGAAGCAGCAATTGTCCCTGGCCTTACAAAAGGGACGAAGAATGCAAAAAGAATGAATGGAAGTATTATGATCGATCTCTTAAATACAAAGTTAAATGGAAGTTTCGAGAGCAAGATAAGGAAAAAAATCATCATGAAATAGAATAGAAACTTCGATGCATCGATCAGCACCTCAGATGGTTGTATTAAGATTTCTGTGAGATCGGGTGGTGGTGTAAGTACGACAAATATTATGAAGGTGAAAAGCAGGATCACCTTTATGCGTGGATCAAGCTTGTGGATTATACTATCAAGTCCGGTGTACCTTTCTATAAAATTGCTATTCATCCGTTCCTCTAAGTGCTCTACCAATACCGATAACAATCAAAAATATCACCACAGTTCCGATCAACCCGGCAAGGGATGCAGAAAGTGTCTCATCTTCAATTTCGGAAATGGCATAATCGGGCATTGGTGCCTCCATCACTTCTTCCTCTTCACCCTCCTCGATAAAACCAATATCCTCTGCAACGCGTTCCAAGCCGTCAGGGCTGCTTGTAGCAAAAAGCGAGATTGCACCACTCAATACAAGAGCGATAATCAAACCAACATACCACCATTTTATCTCCATCTCAATAACCTCATTCATATCTTGTCTAATTCTAATAGATCCGGTCTAGATCTCATTACAACCGTAAGGACTGCTACTGTGACACCTGCTTCTATCAGGCCTATCAGGGCGTGGACTCCCACCATCGGAGGAAGTACAATTTTAAGCGGGACAATTCCAGAAGCATAAAGCTCTATTGAAACTGCAACTGATGCTAAAACAACTGCAATCCACCCTGCCACTGCAGCACCAATGATCATTCCATTCTTTCCACCAATAGTACTTTTTATTCCATGGAATATATAATAACCAAGAATGGTTCCAATGATGCCCATGTTGAAAATGTTGGCCCCCAGTGCCGTGATGCCACCATCCTGAAAGAGTATAGACTGTAATATAAATACAGAAGCCATTATGATCGTCCCTGCAAAAGGCCCAAGAAATATTGCCACCATTACACCGCCAAGCAAGTGACCCGACGTTCCTACTGCTATAGGCACATTCAGCATCTGCGCTGCAAATATAAATGCTGCAAGAACACCCATAAGCGGTATATGTTGATCTTTAAGCTTTTTGTTCGTCTTTCTGATCGCATATCCAACAACAAATATTGATATTATCCACATTCCGACCCATATCGGCGTATTCAGAAACCCATCCGGTATATGCATGGTATAACACCTCATTCATAAATTTATTAATAAAAGTAACATTATTAGTTACTTAAATAACTTTGGGTATTACTTAAGATATACTTTTATATTTTTTTAGCAATACTTTTAATACCAGACAGGCGTAATATGCTAATATGGTTAATGGCCAACTTGAGAGGATTGGTGTCTCGCTACCGTCTAATCTGCTTCAAAGGTTCGATGAGATACTTTCAAAGAGGGGTTATTCCTCCCGGTCTGAGGGGATACGCGATGCCATTCGAGACTATATAACTGATTATGAATGGATAAGTGAGGTGCATGGCGAAAGAATCGGCGTTATAACGCTCACATACGATCATAATCAGAGAGGGGTTGGAGATTCCCTGATGGATCTGGAGCATGAGTTTGTTGGACTTGTCGTTTCCACATTACATATACACCTTGATGAGGATAACTGCCTTGAAGTGATACTGATCAAAGGCGATGCAGGACACATAAGGGATATAAGGGAGCGGATTACGGCACTTAAAGGCGTGAAACATGTAAAGCTGACGACAGCACCACCCGGAGAGGGGTTGTAAGAGAAGGGTTATCGGGCTTTCTGC
>JAXHTJ010000185.1:0-3311 GCA_034190245.1 Halobacteriota archaeon
GAACTAATAAATAATTTAGCAACCATCTTCTTCAATGTCCATCCCCTCTTTGTTTTAGTTTGTATTTAATTAAAGATCAGGGAGAGGATGGATAAATATATTACTTTCCGAAGTACTGTATCGAGTAGGAATTTTCTGCCAAACTGTTTAATTCGATTGTTCTTCTATCTGATTTTAAAATTAAAGCTATTGGAATCATATAAGTGGTAATTATTGACATATAAGGTGCTATTTCAGTTGATATTCTTTCAGGAAGAAGTAAAAAGAATCCTAAAATATAAAGAAGAGCTAAATAGATTGTTAATACTATAAAACCAACTTTTTTAATTTTAGAGACTTTAAATCTGCTTTTTTTGATAAGTTTGTAAAATAGTAGAGTCCCAAAATTATTAAAAATGTTCCGATCAAAGAAGAGTTTGAAGATATCAAATCAAATCCATTTCCATTTGCTACGAATGTGCTTATGAGGATTAAAAATAGGCTTACAAGAATCGTCTTTTTTGTTGATTTTCTTAAAAATGATTCATGACCACCAAGCACTTTCTTTGTCAATATTTCAAAGACAAGAATTGGAAGAACAAAAGACATTATCGGATGCCAGAAAAATACCAATACAAGAAATTCAGCTACCCCAATTCCGAGGAGAGTTCCGAGTCCCGGCCCCGCCGAATCGATATAGCCTGCCCACAGAACCTTGGTTATCCATGATTCATACAATGCAAAAATGACACCAAAAAGATACAATTGAAAAAGAGCTGTTCTTCTGCTCTTCAGAGCAATCCCAAGAAAAAACAAAAGATGACCTAAGTAGAGGGGGAAGACGATCAGGATTCCCCCGCCATCGATAAACCAGGTTTGAGAGGCACCTGAGAATACTTCGGCAAAAAGCATTGATAAAGATCCAATGAGTAGGATGGGGGTAGTTTGTGTATTATCATCTATCCTCCGTTCATCTCACCCACAATCTCATTATAATACTCTTCAAAGAGTTCATCTCCGATCTCTTCTTTAAGTTTGTTTATAAGTCTGCCTGCCAGATCTTTGTAAGGCGAGCCGAGTTGATCAAATATAGAAAAAGCGGTCAAGTAACATCTCAAAGCCTCTTTGTAATTCTTCAGGGCATAAAAAACTTTTCCCATCTGTCCATAGGTGATTGCTATCCCGCTTTTATTTCCAAGTTCTTCATTTATCTCCAAGCTCTTCCGGTACAACTCTACCGCTTCATCATACCTGCCCTGCTTTTGGTGTATAATCCCAAGGTGATGGAGGGCGGCTGCCTTGGCTATTCCTTATGCTGTCCCTTCTGTCTCTTCATTAAGCCTTCTTACAAGACCTATGAAGCCCCATCTGCGTAATGGCTCAGTAAGATCTTGCACCAACTCACCTGCTCTATCATATTCTGCTGCTTCATAGTAGAACTGCCGGGATTCAAGAAGATGTTGGGTATCTTTCTTCTCATATCCTGATTTAAAGTAGGTATCAGCAGCGGTGATCTTTACATTCTTGACTTCGGGGGCACCATCAACACTTTCGAGAAGCTTAAGTCCGAAATTGCGGGTGTTGCTGTGCATATCGTAGAGGTCTTCTGATACTCTTTGAAGAAGGCTCTTCTGAAGAAGTGATCCGATCTGCTTGGGTGTTCCTCCCATCGCCTCAAGGAAGTTAAAAGTTACCGGTCTTTTGTATATAGAGGCGCGCCTGAAGTGTCTTTTTGTCTTTTCATCGGGAAGATAGTTGTAAAGCTTTCCGAGTAGCGTTCTCTCTACAAACTCCTCCTCTATCTTTTTAATATCTTCAAGCACATTTTCTACCGGTTCAGATTCTGCTGCTTTTGCGATGAGGTCTAAAAGGTATGGGTTACCGCCCGAAATTTTGGTTATAGCCTCTTTTTCTGGAAGGGTTGCCACCTTAAGCGAGGGGACGTACTCTACCAGCCTGAAGGTCTCAACAGGCGAAAGGTCTTCAAGTTTCACAGAAAGGATAAAAGCCTGGCATCTGTCACCCTCAATTAATGGAAAGTCGATCTTGCTTGTTATGATTATTTTGCTCTTTTTTAGACCTAATGTTAGGGTCTCAAGCAGCGATCTCACCGAATCCTCCTTTATCTTGTGTGGCTCACTTTCCATATCCAGCATATCCTCGAAGTTGTCAAGGACTATCATATACCTGTGATCCGAGGAATTCAATACACCTATTAGGTACTCTATCTTTTCACTGATGTCTACTGATTCCTGCATCACCCTGTCAAAGCGATCATCTTTATTGAGCTTGAGGAAGTTGTTAATCTCGACCATCATCTCCCCTACCGATAGAGAAGAGGTACACTTTACCGTCAAGACGGCATAGAATTGCTCTTCAGCCTCTTCAATAATTAGCGCTGCAAGACTTGACTTTCCTATGCCTCCAGGACCAAGAATCTTGATACAACGAGTATTACCACTTCTAAGGCCACGAATAATCTTCCTCTGATCAATCTGTCTTCCGACAAATATATCACCCGGATTGGGAAGTAGTATCCTGCTTAAGCCACGTGGCTTTGGAGACGCTTTTTTCGATGGTGGTCGAAGTCTTTTGAAGAGTCCGAGATCGGAAACAGAGGAGATAATAACGGGAATTCCCCAATCAAGAGATGGAAGCGTCATCTCACCCTCCTTAATTCTGCTCTTCCTTGGCATGCTCATTGAGATTCTCGCCTCGCCAAGGGCTGTATCAACAGACTGCCCGTTTGCAATTCCCTTGTAGAACCTTGATGCAAATATGTTTGCCGAGTCATCTCTAATACTCTGGCTCATGGCAACCACGGCAGGTATACCCTTTTCGATGAGCGCCCCGGAAACACTTGAAAATGAGTCCGTATCCTTCACCTTTGCAGTCTGACAACCACTCAAAATAACGAGGCGTATATACTCTCTTCCTGCAAGATGAACTGCAAATTCTTCACCAGGCACATTGCACCACTCATCATTTCCGTTCTCAAGTGTGAGCATCCTTCCCCTCTCAGGGTCAAAAACACCATGGCCCGTATAATGGATTATGTGGGGCTTAAATGCCATGAGGGCGTCCTGAATCCTCTACAGTACTTCGGAAAGTAATATATTTATCCATCCTCACCCTGACCTTTAATTAAATACAAACTAAAACAAAGAGGGTATGGAAATTGAAGAAGATGGTTGCTAAATTACTTAGAACTTATCCGAAAACCATCTAATTTTACAATACATTAGACTAACTTAAGTTCAAGAACTTATATTATAGGGATGATTGGGGATGGAAAACGAGAAACTAAATCCGGGTTGGTATATCCCGGATGA
>JAXHTJ010000186.1:0-3286 GCA_034190245.1 Halobacteriota archaeon
CAGAGGGATACTGTCGAGAAGTTCTTTCTGACCTTGAAGAGCATTGTTGAACTTCGCCCAATCTATGTCTACACAGAGCAGCATGTCAAAGCCCATGTATTCATATGCACACTTGCAGTAACGATGCTCTCTCTGCTAAGAAAGATACTCAAAGAGGCAGGGGAAGATATGACATCAATGGGGGCACTGGACATACTCGACAGCATAAAGCGTGTGGAATTCAGCCTGAGAGATGGACAGGAGATGATAGTCAGAACCACACAATTTACAGACAAACAGAAAGAGATTATATCGATAATTGGTGTTGCACCGGTCGGAGTTTAAATAGTATTGAGGATGGGTTTAAACTCCCTAAAAAGCCCCAGGATTATCTGGTATCTTTACAAGCTTGAACATATTGTCCCCTCAAATTCTATGACGTGAACTTACGCCAAAGAGTTTTTATAGGAAGATGTATTAAAAAGTTAGAAAGTAGAGGAGGTGAATATTATGAAAAGGATAACAAAGATAGCGACAATAAGTCTTGTAATGCTAATGCTTCTTGCAAGTATACCTGTTGCGCTGGCTGGAGGTTGTGATTGTGATTGCGATCCAGTTGTACCATGCACGAGGGGCGCTGTCAGAGGTGTTAATGAATGTGGAAAAATTGCCGCTGTAGCAACTGAATTTTCCAACGGCGAAATAAAGAGCAGAGGTTGGTTCTATGCTAAGATGGATCACTTAAGACTGTTAGGTACATTGGACATTGAGACAATAGACGTTGAGAATGGAGAATTGTCCGGTATGGCAAATCTGCGCGGATATGGAGAGCCCGTTGCATTTACGATCACAACAGAGCAGTGCGAATGCAAAGACTCCATAATACTTGAGTTAGAGACAGGCGACTGCTACACCCCCAACATCGTAATAGATTTCAGAGGCTACGCAGATTTCAGGGCCTTATGCGAGTGCGCGAACCAGGACTGAATGAACAGAATCAATAACGGCTTTAAAAGCCGTTATTCTTTTTTATTGTACATCATCCAGCACTTCTTTCACCATCTTTATCGCACAAAGATCGCCACACATTGAACAAGCTTCAGTTTCGGAATTCCGGCTTTCTTTCATTTTTTTTGCCCGCTCACCATCAATTGCAAGCTCATACTGCTTATCCCAATCAAGCTCCTTTCTGGCAAGTGCCATCTGCAGGTCTATCTCTCTTGCATTGTCCCTCTGACCTTGTTTTACAGTATCAGCAACATGAGCTGCTATTTTTGTGATTATCACGCCTTCTTTTATATCATCTTTACTTGGGAGTGCAAGATGTTCGGATGGTGTTGTCATGCACAAGAAATCCGCACCGTGCATACCTGCTATAGAACCGCCTATTGCCCCCGTGATATGGTCGTAACCAGGTGCAATATCTGAGACAATCGGACCAAGAAGGTAAAGAGGTGCCTGATCTGTTATATACTTCATTGCCCTGATTCCTACCTCAATCTCGTCCAAGGGCACATGACCAGGTCCCTCAACTAATGCCTTAACACCAGCTTCTCTTGCCCTCTTTACAAGCTCACCCAATATAATAAATTCCATAAACTTTGTCCTATCGGTTGCATCGGCCAGACATCCTGGACGCATACCATCTCCTAAACTGAGTGTTAGATCAAATTCTCTTGCCATCTCCAAAAGGTAATCGTACTCGGTGTAAAAGGGGTTGTCAGATCCGTTTTGGACCATCCAGGCAATTGTAAAACAGCCACCCCTGCTTACCACATTTAAGATGCGGCCACTCTTCTTCAACCTTTCCAGTGAGTTGAGATTCACACCGGCATGGATTGTCACAAAATCAATACCATCCTCGGCATGTTTTCTAACGGCGTTGAACATATCATCAGAACTCATATCTATTACGGTCCCCCTTCCAAGACCGGCTTGATATATGGGGACAGTTCCTACCGGCACATCTAACTCCTTTATTAGCCTCCTTCTAATTAGATCCAAATCACCACCGGTTGATAAGTCCATCACTGTATCAGCGCCATATTGGACAGCTATTCTGGCTTTTTCTACCTCTTCCTCACAGTTGATAAAATCTTTTGAAGTCCCGATATTCGCATTTATCTTTGTACTTAGACATTCACCAATACCCATTGGGCAAATCTCTCTTTTAGCATTTTTTGGGATGACAACTCTACCATTAAGGATCAATCTTTCGAGTTTTTCTGGATCTATTCTCTCAACCTTAGCAACCGTTTCAATCTCTGATTCTCTTCCCATAATTTCCACTGTAGATCTTTCATTTATTAATCATAAAAGTATGTTTTGGATGCAACTTAATGATTTTCTTTAAATTATTTTTTCTATAATATCAACCTCATGGCACATTCTGATGATGTCTAAAATAAAGAATTAATCCAATCCCCAGCCAAAGGCCAAATACCCCCTCGGGCTGAAAGCCCGAAAGTCTGATCTCCACAGGAGATCGGACTCGGGGTTGAAATGGCAAGAGCCCCTTCATATTCAGAAACCTCTTCTTCGAAGAACCAATCCTAGGGCCACCAGTATCACAATTATCATTGCGACTACTAAGAACCAGGGTAGTTGCGGCGTCTCTTCTTCTGCAGGTACTTCTATTTTTGGTGTGGCTTGTGGTGGTGTTGTTGGTGACTGCTCATCTATTTCCTTCACATGATCTTCCGTCGGGAGTGTCTTCTCCAAACCTTTCTTCTCTGTAAACAATGCAAATACTGTGAAATGAGACACTTTCACAGTTGCCGTATTGGTCGAGAAATCGACCTCGGTTTCTAGGAGAACCCATTCTGTGCCATCCCACACCTTTACAACCAATGTCTCACCCTCTGGTACGTCATCCGGATCGAACTCGAATATTATCGTTATCGACGGATCAAACGATGCACCATTCGGTGCAAGATCATATGCGTAAATTGTTCCGCCCACCTGCGTAGAACTGATGCTAACCGATTTCAGTGGATCTTTGTCTGCGTCAAGAGCAACAGTTCCTTCTGGTATTATCAATTTGGCTTTACCGTCAGATGATTCTTCAATGTGTGTGGAGTGTACTTTTCCCTGTGAGTCTGTCTTCATTTCGGATGGTATGAATCCCCCGCCACCGCTGCTACGGCCGGTAGTACTCCTTGTTACTGTTATTGAATCTGTTGCAGTGTTTCCAGAATCATCGGTCGCTCTTGCGGTTATGGTGTTATTCCCAATATCTAAAGCCACTCCTGTTTTACTCCAAGACGTGGTGCCTGATACAGGAGAATATACACCGCCGTTAACGCTG
>JAXHTJ010000187.1:0-3274 GCA_034190245.1 Halobacteriota archaeon
AGAAAAGATCGCCCGGTGAAAGACCCTATGCTGTGATAAAGAACATATTCAAATCCGGTCATGTAAAGGTTACAACGGTAGCCAGAGTCCATGTAAAGATGATATTTGCTGCATTTTCATTTAATCTGCTTCAACTACTGACCCTGAAGAAACAAGGGTTGGTATAGCGGTAGCTATCTATGTTGATTGGAAAAATTGGGTGAAAAGTGGTGTGGAGGGCGGAAAAGGAGCTGGGATTTTTCAAAGGTTTGGGATTTTTGGTGGTTTATGCGAAAAATGGGGTTATTCGAAAATCTCTATTATATAAAAAGTGAAGAGAGCCATTTAAATTATGGCTCTCACTGGATCATCGAAGAATCCTTCTTATTTCAATTCGTTTATCTTATCTTTGAGTGCAGGAATGACCTTGAAGAGATCTGCAACAATCCCATACTGTGCAGCAGCAAATATCGGTGCTTTCGGATCTTTATTTATTGCGACGATGAGGTCTGAGCCATTCATTCCTGCCAGATGCTGGAATGCACCACTTATACCCACAGCCAGATACAACTTCGGTTTCACAGTCTTTCCGGATGTCCCGACCTGTCGATCTTTTGGAAGCCACTTCTTATCGACAACAGGACGTGAACATGACACAACACCGCCAATAGCTTCTGCGAGTTCTTCCATCATCGGTATGTTCTCTGGATCTCCTATACCTCTTCCAATTCCTACAAGTACTTCTGCCGCTGTTATATCAACCTCTCCGGCAGCTGCTTCTTCGTAATCGACGAAGATCTTGTAATCTATCTCTTCGGTAAGGGGAGAGTCCACGGTCTCGATCGCACCGCCGAGTTGCATACCTTCCGCTATTGGACAGGCTGAAGCTCGCATTGTGACCATGCACTTTTCGGCACCGCAGAATGATACCTTTACATTGACTTTGCCGCTATATACCTGACGAATCGCAAGGACTGCGCCACCATCAACCTCAAGATCTATACAATCGGTAGCTAGTGGAAGATCGAGTTCAACGGCAAGAGCTGGTGCAAGGTCCATACCAAATGCGGAATGACCGATCATCGTCATCGCAGGATTACGCTCCTTTATAATAGCAGAGAGAACCTTCTGGTAGGCCTCTGCGTTGAAGTTCTCAAGTTTTGCATCCTCTATCAGAAGAACCTTATTTGCGTAATTTGCAAGTGTGTCTGCATAGTCCTTGACACCGCTTCCGAGCAGAACCGCAGTTATCTCAGCACTCATCTTGTCAGCTATCTCTTTTGCCTTGCTCAACATCTCAAGTGAGATCTCTCGAAGCTCTCCTCTTCTATGTTCGGCTAAAACAAGTATCTCCATCTCTTCTCACCCCAACAATCCCTTATCTTTCAATATCTGCGCCAGCTTTCCTGCAGCTTCATCAGGTGAGCCTTCTATAATCTCTGCTACCTCGCCCACTTCTGGGATGTACATGCTCTCTATCTTTGTCTTGGATCCTGCTTCACCCACATCATCTGCGCTGAGCCCGATATCACTCAGTCCCTTGACAGGTATTTCCTTCTTTGCAACTTTTCTGATACCCATTATGGAGACGTATCTTGGCTCGTTTATACCTGTCTGTATGCCCATAACTGCAGGCAAGTTGACATCTACTACCTCTTCAAGTCCGCCCTCAAGTTCTCTGTGAACCCTAGTCTTTCCATCTTCCAGATCGACCTTGGTTACCAGTGTTGCATGGGGTAGCCCCAGCATCTCGGCAAGCATTGGCCCGACCACACCATAACCGTCATCACCTGCTTGAGCTCCTAAAAATACGGCATCAAACTGCATATCTTTTATTCCGCTGTGCAAAATCTTGGCTATTGCATAACCATCCGAGCCATTAAAGGCATCATCTGTTAACCTGATTGCGTTGTCCGCACCTTTAGCCATGCACCTTCTTAAAACTTCGTTAGATTCCTCTGGACCTATTGTTATTGCAGTAACTGTGCCACCAACCTTCTCTTTTATGAGAATTGCCTCTTCGATCGCATAGTTATCCCACTCATTGATATCAAAAGTGAGATCCTCCGAGTCTATGTCCTTACCACTGCCATCAATTTTAACGTCGGCTTCCGACGTATCCGGAACCCTCTTAACACAAACGACTATATCCATGTATATGCCCCCGCATGAGGTGTAAATTACGCCTCGTGCTTCTGATCAGTTATTTAAAGGTTTTTAGGTCATATACTTTACTATTTTATAAATGCTTTGACAGAGACATCCATATACTCAAGATTTGATCGCTATTCAGTTATATTTTTTAACACTCACCCCCTCAATAAAAACAAAGTATCCTAATTTTATGTTCATAATATTCATTTTAAAGATCATATAATTTAAATATCTGCACAAACATAATAATATTAAGGACAGTGACTCAGAAAATGAAGATCAAAGATTCTGTTAAGATTGCTATAAAATTGTGGGGTATTGTATACACACTGGGCATGTCAATCATACTCTATGTGACTTTTCTGATAATCTTCTCCACCCAAGATAAGATTGCCTTAATATCTGTTAACAGATATGGTGAGGGTACGATCGAGTTTGTAACGATACCGATAGCCCTGTTATTCGCTGGTGTCGGTCAGGTGATGATGGTGAAGGAATTAATCCAAGTAGATCCATCAACAGAGTAAGGTCAACTGATTCTTCTATACTCGGCTTTTCGAATAATAATACATCATCATAACAATAAACCACGCTCCAATCGTGCCAATAAGTACCCAGAACCATGGTATTTCTTCTTGATCTGGTGGTTGTTCTACTGGTTCCGGTGTTGCTTCTGTAATCCTTGATGGTACTGATACTATTCTGGGCGTTGGTTCTGGTGTCGGTGTGGATTCTAATTCTTGAACTGGCAATCTCGGATCGAGCGGGTATGGATCTTGGGAATCTATTATACCATCACCATCAGTATCAGGATTTCTGTAATCTGTATTTGAAATGTGTATCTCATGAAAATCTGACCAGCCATCTTCATCAGTATCAATAAGGTATCCAACTGCTGCACCGACTCCACCTCCTGCTGATGTTGGAGTAGATGTTGGTGATGGTGATGGCGAGGGGGTTGTTTCGGGCTTCACTTCAACCAAAGGCAAGAAGTCTCCTTCACTTGAGATGCCCCCCACCACTACATCACCTCCATATTAACATAACAATAATCATACCCCAATCCCACCCGGCATCTCATCCATATTGTATTTCCATTTGAATATAACTGGCATTTTATTAATCTCATCGAAGTACCGGT
>JAXHTJ010000019.1:0-25786 GCA_034190245.1 Halobacteriota archaeon
AGGGAGTACACAACAATACTTGATGGTCTGTGATGGTGATTCAAATTCCGGAGATTCAAATGTGGCAGATATGGAGATGGATTGGATTCTGGTCCGCCAATACACCTCCCCAGAACCGACTATAACCATCGAAACAGAACCAGACACTACCCCGCCAGAAATTTCAAATGTTGTTGCAACACCAAACACTCAAGAGATTGGCAACTTCGTTAATATCAGTTGCATAGTCTCAGATGATCGTAGCATTGACACAGTAAAAGTAAATATCACCTACCCTGACAGTACAACCGAGAACATAACAATGGTTGGTGATATTAATGATATCTATTATCTCAATCAATCATACTCCACCAAAGGAACTTACAGTTACTTCATCTGGGCAGATGATACAAATGGAAATGTGAATACCTCTGAAATTCAACAGTTTGAGATCTTATCACTACCGGATCTTACAATTTTAGACATAACATGGGTCCCTGATCACCCAAAAGGCGATGAAATCATAACGATCTCCGCATCGATTATAAATATAGGAAATGAAGATATTTTTGATCCTTTCGATGTTGGATTCTATGCTGATGGAAGCAATATTGGTTATGTGAATGTAAATAGCCTGGCTGTAAACGAGGCTATCAATGTTTCATATGATTGGAGTACTACAACTGGCGAACACACCATCGATTGTGTTGCAGATTATACTGGATCGATAGCTGAATCTAATGAAGTAAATAACGATCTGTCAAAAACAGTTGAAGTAGCTCAACCCACTCCAGGAAAAATTCTTGTTAGAGTATATGGTTTAAGTAATGCAACAGTGGAGGGTGCTCTTGTCAGTCTGAGTAATGAAGAGACTTACGATGTTATCGTAAATGAGACAAATAGTTCTGGTGAGGTTCTGTTCTCTGATCTTCTTGTTGGTAATTACTCACTTCAGGCCTCAGCATATGCCTATCAATACAACACCACAGCCACAAATGTATCCGGCGAAGAGTTAAAAACAATAAATATCACCCTAGAACCAAAAGGCATAGTATCAGGAGTTATAACCGATTCAAAGACAGGTCAACCGATAGACGGTGCCAACGTTGCTATTACTAATGGGCTTACGAAATCAACAAAAACAAACGGATCTAGATATTATTACTTCGATGACCTCACACCCGGAAACTATACAATTACAGTTTCAATGGTCGGTTATATGAGCAATTCATCCACCGTTGGTGTAGACACTGGACAACACGTGGTTTTCGATCTTTTACTTTCTCCATTTGGGGCCATTGAAGGGATAGTTAAAGATAGTAGTGAAATGCCACTACTAAATTCAAGTATAATCTTAAGCAGAAAGGATGCATTTTATGCTGAATCAAATTTAACAGATAACTCAGGAGAATTTTCATTTACTGGCCTATACCCAGCAAACTACACACTCGAAATCTTAGATAGTGAACAATATTTGGGAGAGACCATAGATACCGTCGTAGAATCTGGAGAAACAATAACTTTAGAGATCGAATTACAGAAAAAACCAGAAGTTACAGGGATAATAAGAAATAATATTGGTAATTTCGTTGAAAATGCCACAATCATCATTTCAGGACCAGATGGGTTTGTTGGACATGGTGTAACAGATTCTAATGGAGAGTATGAGATATATCTATCCGAGGAAGGATTTTTTGTTGTCGAAATTTCTTCCAGTACACACATAACAAAAACTGAATTAATTTCTGCGTCTATTGATACCATAACACAGTTGGATCCAATTCTAACACAACATGGTTTTGTCGTAGGGACAATTGTCGATTCTGGTACCCTGCTACCTATAGTTAATTCAACTGTGTATCTCGATGATGCCGGATTCTCTGATGGCTCATACCAATTGACCAATGAAGATGGGGAGTATCATTTGCATGCGGAACCAAAATCATATACACTTAAAATAGCAGCAGAAGGATATGTGCCCGTCTCAGATCCAATAGATCTTGTTTCTGGTCAGACAGATACACTTGATATTTCCCTCATACCCACAGGAGATATTACCGGAATCGTCAGAACTAACGAAAGTATTGAAATTGAAGGTGCTTCTGTTGTTTTGATTGAAGAAGGAATAGTTAAACGAGTTACTGAAACCGGCGAAATCGGCAACTATTCATTTGAGGAAGTGCCTCCTGGAAATTACACTGTTAGAGCATTAATTAACGGATACAATGTCACTTCTCTGTCTACTGAGGTGTATTCCAGAACTACTAGTACGGTTGACTTTTATCTGACGCCGAGTGAGGTTTATCTCACTGTGGATATTTCATCTACAGTGGCTTCTCGTGGAGAAACATTATCCTTTGATGTTACAGTTACTGATTCATTGTCTCAATACATTACAAATTTAACCTCGATAGGCCTTGTTTTGGAGAATGAAAATGATACCATAACTGTTAATTTACTAAACATGAGCAGTTCTTTTGTTGGTAGCTATTTCATCCCATCAGATGCAACTCTTGGTTTGTGGACTGTAAGAACAGATGTAACCGATACTTATGGAAATACAGCAGAAGATATACAGTTCATCAATCTTGAAGAAGCATTCTATCTGGAATCATCAACAGATAAGCAGTTTTACACTTCTAATGATGCTATGACGGCTTATGTCAACGTTTTACGATACAGCAATCTTACAACACCATTGGATGAATATGATGTTGATGTCATTCTTGACGTACTCGATGAGAGCAATAATACAGTGGCAACTCAAGTCATGTCTTTCGACGAAGAAATATTTACGTCGAGTGTCTCCTTAAACGGTTTTAATGTAGGTAACTATACGGCTGAGGTAACTGTTACCGATGATCATAGCAACGTGATGAATATAACGACCGGGTTTAGATTATCAGAGGATTTCACTGTGGACATTGAGACTGATAAGGTCATTTACAACCGTGGCGAAACTATTAACATCTCAGGAAGTGCGATTTATGAGGATGGGTATCCCGTTAACAACACCTCTGTAAGCATTTCAATTTTTGTCAAAGGTTATGAGATTGGGATGGCAGCGGAAACTGATGAAAATGGTTTCTTCGAGCACACTTTTGAACCATATGAAACCGAGGCAGGTATGCATAATTTGATAACTACTATCAGTTCTGATGGTATTGTAAAAACTTCAAATACAACCTTTGAAATTCTTGGATTATTGGTACAGGATGTTAACGTTGGAATGTCTAAAAATTCTGACCGCAACATAGAACTGTCAATAAGAAATGTGGGTGAAACGGAACTTACAGGACTCTCAATTGATATATTGGATCCAGACCATGAAGGGGTTACGGCAGAGGTCAATACATCGGCATCTTCGTCTATTCCCGCTGGAGGGGCTACTACTGTCACAATACAGATAAATGCAAGTATGAATGCCTCGTCTTCAGTTGACTTTACTGTCCTCGCGACTTGTGATGGGCAAGGGGCATCAGATTATGGAGTGATACATGTTGATTTGTACCCTGCAATCCCAGTTGCATATGCCGACCCCGCTGTGATAAATATCGGCATCAATCCTGAAAATGCAACGATGGTGACAGTAAATGTAACAAATATAGGCTATGGTATATTGGAGGATGTTCACGTCACTCAACCAGATGACATAAATTGGACCTCTGCTGCAGTTGCCGGGTCTTTAGATATTGGTCACCAAGAAAGCACAAAATTCGATATTCAGATACATCCGGGTAACGATACTGAATATGGAATTTATCAAGATGAGATATATATTCTCAGCAGCAATCATGAACCCATCCCCATATATCTTGTGATTAAAGTTACATCTGCACAGACTGGCGATCTGCTGTTCCATGTAAATGATGACATCGAAGAAGATGTTAAAAACGCAAGAATCAGATTGCAGCATCAAAAGCTTAAGGACAACATTTTCACTGGTTTTACCAATGACTCAGGGAAGTTCATCTTTGAAGAGATGCCCTTGGGTAGGTATTCATATTTAATTGAAGCTTCTGGCCATTACAGTATTTCAGGAACAACGGATGTATATCCCGGATCGACGAATCTGGTAAATGTCACAATGCCAACTAACATAATGAAAACCACGTTTAAGGTTACCCCAATTAAGATTCAAGATGAATATGTTGCTCTTCTCGACCTTACCTTTGAAACTGATATACCGCCTCCAGTCTTGTTGCCTATTCCTTCATATTTAAAATTCAAGGAGAATATTACAACAGTATCTGAGCAAGGATATATGAAAACTGGATTCATAACCATTCAGAATACAGGTTTAATTTCAGTCTTCAATATCACAGTCGATTCTTCCGATATATCTGGAAATTGTAGTTTATTGTTCTTAGGCGACGAAAAAAGGTTGTTCATCGATGAAATAGGTCCGAAAGGTTCAGTTGATATACCATATAAATTTATCGTACAAAATGGCACAGGAGTTCAGGGAATAGACAATAATAATGGTTTAGTTGGTAAAGTAAAAATTAGTGGTACGTATAAACACTTCAACCCTGGAAGTGACAAAGTTCTTACAGGTTATACCAACTCGGAAGTCCCTGTGTATTTCAAAATGACTGATTACGAGGGAGAATTATTAGTCGAACCGGATTCATTCTTCATGGTTGTAGACAAGGACTATCATCTAGTTACACTTAGATGTAGTCTTGGTCCTCTAGATCCTACAGCTGATTTTTTACCTCCAGTAAATATTACGAATATTGATCCAAATCCTGTTTGCCTTTATAATCCGGGTGGGGGTGCTGTTGTGAAAGTGAATCCAATGGAAGCAACACTAAAACTGCTCCTTGCCACAACGACTGCTGGCGCCTCCATTCCTCTTGTTGGCCCCGGATTTAGTATTTCACTTTTAACAGCACCTATAGAAAAAGGACTATACCCGGATATTAATGTACCCGAAGCCTATTGGGATATTCCCAATTTGATAGAGATTGACGCAAGTCCAATTTCAAGTGCTGCCAAGATTGGGCTAAGAAACTTATACTCTAGTTCAACTGCCAAAGATCGGATAATCTTGTTAAGTAATGAAAGAGCTTTTATGCGAATAAATGCATGGGGAGTTCCATTAAGCTTAAAGGATTTTGTAAGTTCAATTGGTGTTAGTCTAAATTTGCCTGGACCTGAGATAATTTCTGGAGCTGTTGCTTTTCTATATCAGTGGAGTGGCACTGAAGATATCGATGGATGTACCATACCCATTTTCATCATAGAACTTAGTGCCCCCTCTATCCCCGTCCCTGTTAATTCAACCCCATCAGGCCCAGGATGGGTGTCATATAGTTCAACAAGTAATCCATATTCTCCACCAAGTGTTGGAACTACACGAAGACCTGTTGTGTTAACTGTAGATCTTCCCGAAGTGGAGACTATTCATGAGAGGGTAAAGTTACACATCTCCCAAAGAGTAACTTTAGAACGAGATGCCTTTGACGCCTCACTAGAGATGGAAAATAAACTCTCTGAGGATGAGATTGAAGACAACCATGTTGTATTGAAGATATTCAACGAAGATCAGGCAGATGTAACCGACCTGTTCTTTATAAAAGAGACATCACTTGAGAATATCGAAGATGTTAATGGTTCAGGGTCAATAGATCCCATAACTATTGCGAGTGTTCACTGGACAATTATTCCAACACCAGGAGCAGGTGGTGAAGATGAAGCAGGAAAAGTGTATAATGTTCAGGCTTATATTGACTACACGGTTAACGAGAATGATTTTAATATAAACACCACACGAGAGGGAATTATTGTAAAACCCCAGCCATTAATGACACTGGACTACTTCATTCCTTTGGATGTAGAGGCAGATAATCCATTCAAGCTTGCTGTAAAAGTTACAAACAACGGATTCGGAATAGCCGATAATTTTGCCATAGATAGTGCCCAACCTGAGATATATGAAAATATTGCGAATCTACTAGTAGATTTCCAGATAACTGGAAGCGCAATTCAAGGCCAACCAGGTAGTAATTCTTTGAATGTGAATTTTGGAGATATTACTCCGGGAAATAGTATGCTTGCTTGGTGGGAGATGTCTACCACACTTGACGGTTCATTCACTGAGTTTTCGGCAACATATACACACAGTGACGCGCTCGGAGGGGCGGAAACATCTCTAATAGAGTCAGTTAATACCCATATTATTGAGAATGGCAATGTGACAGATGGTATTAGCTCTCAATTTTTAGTAGATATGGATTTAAATGGGGTACCAGATGCACTTGTCAACCCAGATAATGGAGACACAACGGATGTGGTACCGGTTGACTACATTGTGGATGTAGAACCAACTCCAACCAGTCCTAATTTTGTTATTGAGACCGTAGAAGAAAAAGAAGGATGGATATGGATAAATGTAACCGATCCATACGATAACAAAAATAAGATTGTTGAGGTTGTGAGAAGCGATGGGGTTGTTTTAAATCCTCAAAATTACTGGATGGAATACGGTAGCATATATATACTTGACGACCCTGTAGAGGAGTATACTATTGTATATGAACCAACTGATATTATCCCCCTATTATCAATCACAAACCTTGCCAACACCACATATGAGCAGACATATATTAACTGGACATGGAATAATCCAACGGACCTAAATTTCAATTATGTGATGGTGTACATTGATGGTGAATGGATGGTAAACACCTCTGAGGAATATTACAATGCAACCGGTCTCCTCTCAGGAACAACGCATGAGATTGGTACACATACCGTTGATACCTCTGGAAACATAAACGGCACCTGGATAAACCTTACCACAACAACCGCCCCATTTGACAATAATCCGCCAGTATCAGACGCAGGAGGCCCCTACGAGGTCAATGAAGGCTCCACAGTAACATTCAATGGTTCTGACTCCTATGATCTAAATGACTATATCGTTAGCTGGGAATGGGATCTTAATGGAGATGGAATTTTCGAGACAAATGCAACAGAGACTATTGGAATAACGAACTACACTTGGGAAGATGAATATTCGGGAGACGTAAGCCTCAGAATAACTGATAGCTTTGGAGCAATAGATGTTGACAATACAACGGTAACGGTGATGAATGTAGCACCAACCGTAGAAACAGGACCTGATCAAACAGCAAATGAAGGAGACACATTCAGCTTCTCAGGAACATTTACTGATCCAGGTTCATCAGACACTCACACAATAGAATGGGATTTCGGAGATGGCTCCAATGAAACAGGAACCCTAACGCCAAATCACGTATACATCGAAGATGGAGTTTACACTGTAACTCTAACTGTTACAGATGATGATGGTGGAGTCGGAATCGATACACTGACTGTAATCGTGAACAACGTACCACCAACAATCGATTCCTTCACCGGATCCCTAGATCCAGTCCAAGTTGGCAATGACGTTTCCTTAACCGCCACCTTCACCGACCCCGGCTTAAATGATACACATACCGCAACCTTTGATTGGGATGATAACACAACCACTGATTATGCACTCATAAACGGTGAACGAGAAATAATGGGTACACATACTTACACCGAAGCTGGCGTATACACAGTCACACTCACCATCGAAGATGACGATGGTGGAGCTGATTCCGAGGTCTTCCGGTACATAGTGATTTACGACCCAGATGGCGGCTTTGTCACCGGTGGTGGATGGATTAACTCACCAGAAGGAGCATATGCACCTGATCCAACCCTCACTGGAAAGGCAAACTTTGGATTTGTCTCAAAGTACAAGAAAGGCCAACAAACACCGACGGGTAATACCGAGTTCCAATTCAAGGCAGTGGACCTGAATTTCCATTCAAGTGACTATGACTGGCTTGTGATCGCAGGTCATAAGGCTATGTACAAAGGCACTGGAACAATAAATGGTGAGGGTAACTATGGGTTCATGATCTCGGCGATTGATGAAGATCTGACGCCAAGCACTGATGTTGATCTGTTCAGAATCAAGATCTGGGATAAGGATGATGGAGATGCAATCGTCTATGACAACCTGATGGGAGCTGATGATGATGCTGATCCTACCACTGAAATCGGTGGTGGTCAGATTAAGATACATAAGAATTAAGTCGATAGCACATGGCCAACCAAAACCGGTAAATCAATTACGAAACGAGCTTAATCGATCAGATTTATACATGATATGGGCTGTTGCAAAAATCATTTTATATACTCAATGCACAGATATTACTCTCATATATGAAGATCGCTTTCTACTTCAGAAATGTCCCCGGTGGGATCAAAACCCACGTAGATATGCTTGATAAGCAGATCCAGTTGCTCGGTCACGAGACCAAGATAATCGATCAGAGCACACTTAAGTCGCGAATGATGGGCGACTTTTATGGATTTGAAAATGGTGCCAGTAAAATCAAAGAAGAGACTTCGGACTGTGATATACTCCATATCCATCATGGTGCAACCTTCTCAGAGTTTCTGCTCCCGTCATATAGCTTCACAAAAGAGATATCGATTATAAACACATTTCACATCCCGATCGGTGGCGGATTTCAGGGTGTGCTCTCGAGTTCGGTGATCAGATTAATTGCCTGGCGATACTCCAGAATATCAAAGGCTTATATATCGGTGAGTAGCAACGTCGCATCCAAAATCAAAAGATACAACAAAACATTGACGATTCCAAACGGTGTTGATGTAGGTTTATTCCATCCAACAGATGAAAGAGTTTATGATGAGAATTCGATTCGATTCGGTTATCTTGGTAGGCTCAGCCCCGAAAAGAACGTTCTTACGATGATAAAAGCGGCAGATGAACTTGGAATAGAACTTTTAATAGCCGGAGGAGGGCCTTTGTATGAAAGAGTTAAGGGCTGTGAAAACGAGCGCATAAAGGTTTTGGGGTATGTAGATGATGCATCTGAGTTTTTAAGGTCGATTGATGTCTTTGTGTTACCCTCTCATCTTGAGGCTCAGCCGATCGTACTGCTCGAGGCGATGGCGTCGGGCCTTCCGGTAATTGCGACAGATGTTGGAGATAATAGATTTTTTATAGATGATAACGGAGTGCTGTGTGGTACTTCAGAGGATGAGATTAAGTCTGCGATCACGAAGATCCTGGACAATGATTTAAAAACCATGGCAAGAAGATCAAGAGAGGTTGCAGAGGAGCACACATGGAGACATGTTGCAGAAGAGACGATCAAGGTTTATCAAAATGCGCTGAAATGAGGTAATAACCGATATGGACAATGTAAAAAAATCATTATTGATATCTATTTTGGTCAGTCTGGTATCTATACTTCTGGTCATCTGGTTCACAATGGACATGGAAGAGATCAGGCAGCTCTCAAAGATCGATCCATTGTACCTGATCATCGCAATTGCCTTTCACGTGGGTTCTTGGGTAGTCTGGAGTGTGAGGATCAAGACACTCACCAAGGCATCCGGTGGGTATATATCCTTCTCAAGGACTTTCAAGATTGTCGTGAGTAGCCTATTTGCCGCTGCTATCACGCCATCTCAGGCAGGCGGTGAACCGATGAGAATCTATCTTCTAACAGAGGATATGAAAGCCGGAGACGCTACCGCTGTCATCTTCACCGATCGTTTTCTGGATATGGCTTTTCTGATCCTTATATCTCCATTAAGTCTTGTCATCTTCCGGGATGTTATCTTCAGCGGTGGTCTGGCTGTTTTTCTAATCTTCACAGCAGTATTGTTTGCACTTACAATAACGCTAACTGTTCTTGTAATGTACCGTCCGGAGACGATTAAAAGAGGAGTAAGAAGGGCTAGCGGCCTCATCGTAAGGTTCAGAAATGAAGATGCAGCAGATCAACTGATAGATCGTATAGATGGCGAGATAGACTCTTTTGTCGCGAGCATGTGGAACCTTGCCAGAAGAAGGCTTGATCTTCTCTTTGCTTCTCTTTGCACTGTGGCATACTGGTCGATGGAGTTCTTAATAGCATCGCTTATTCTGATGGGGCTTGGGCATCCACCAGCGGTACTTCACACATATGCGGCGCAGATCCTTCTCACAGTGATCGTTCTTGTCCCAATAACTCCGGGAAGTAGTGGAATTGCCGAGTTTGGTTTTGCGGCCCTGTTCTCCACCTTTGCAAAGAGTGCCCCGATGGGAGTCTTTGTGGTTCTCTGGAGGTTCATAACATACCACTTGAATCTTATCGCTGGTGGAGTGGCCATCTCAAGGGTTTTGGGGGATATGAAAGTAGTGAAGAAAGTGTTGGAGTAACGGCTGGAATAACGTGAGGTGAGGCGGTTTTATCAGATGGAGTCTTGCCCATATAAAAACCCAAAAAATATCTCTGATAAGTGACTCTACCTACTTGGATGAAAGTATTACTGGTTCAACCATACAATCTTGATTACACGAGAGAGACAAAGGTACCGACTCCCGCACCCTTCGCATTGATCTGCCTGGCTTCAGTGCTCAGAGAGAATGGTCATGATGTTTACATCTTCGACAGGAATTTATCAGACAGACCTTTTGAGAAGGAGATCAAGAAGATTTGGCCTGATATGGTGGGGATCACATCGTTTACGGGGCCGATGATCCTTGATGCTTTAGAGGCTGCAAAGGTTGCCAGAGAGACGACTGTAAATGCTCCGATTGTGTGGGGCGGAATACACCCATCCATGCTCCCGATTCAGACGATAGAGGATCCTTATGTAGACATAGTGGCAGTGGGTGAAGGTGAGTATACTATACTCGAGCTTGCAGATGCGATCGAGCGTGAAAAGCCCCTGGATGGGATCAAAGGCATCATCTATAAAGAGAACGGAACCATTCACAGAAATCCACCCAGGCAGTTTATGAGGGATCTGGATGAGCTCCCGATGCCGGCATGGGACCTGATTGATCTGAGGAAGTACTCTTCCCTGCATATGTTCACCAGCAGAGGATGCCCTCATAATTGTGCTTTTTGTTATAATAACGAGTTTTACAGATGCCTATGGAGGGGCAGAAGTAGCGATAAGGTGATTGAGGAGATAAGCTATCTGAAATCGAAGTATAAGACGAGATGGTTCGTCTTCGGCGATGATAACTTTACTTGTAATAAAAAGAGGCTGCGTGAGATCTGTAACAAGCTTATAGTAGAAGATCTTGATATTCAATGGAGGTGCGAGTCAAGGGTCGACTATGTGAACCGTGAGATTCTCGGTCTTATGAAGAAGGCGGGTTGTCACGTCATATATTTTGGTGTGGAGTCTGGATCTCAGAGGATTCTTGATATGATCGACAAAGGGATAACACTCTCGAAGGTGAGAGATTCATTAAATTTGTGTTCCGAATTGGGT
The DNA here is from genome assembly GCA_034190245.1 of Halobacteriota archaeon. Lineage (GTDB taxonomy): Archaea > Halobacteriota > Syntropharchaeia > DAOWMC01 > DAOWMC01 > JAXHTJ01. The sequence continues at coordinate 11,293 of JAXHTJ010000019.1, forward strand.
ATAGCATCATCTGCCGCTTTTCTTATTGGACTGCCAACAGAGACTGAGGAGGATCTTGCGATGACGAAGAGGTTCTCTATGGAGCTACCACTCTGGGGAATCACTGTAAAGATATATGTTCCGTATCCCGGCACGGATCTGTATGATCTTTGCGTTTCTCAGGGGTTGTACAAACCACCGGGTTCATTAGAGGAGTGGGGAAGGCGCTCTGGCTGGGGGGATGCGAAGATAAATGTAAGCAAGATTCCGAGTGACAAACTCGTCTCTACTCGCATTGAGATAGAAGAGGGGATCAAGAACAGGAATTTTCCTTATTACCTACTCTACAGCATGAAACGATTATTCGATGGGGACTTCACATCGATCAATGTCGTCAAGGGTCTGTTGGGAAAAACATTGGTTGGAGATGGAGATGATTGAGACCGGAGACGAGGTTATGATCCAGATGCTACAAACCGATGACATATGATAGTGCTCCGGATAAAAAGGCAATCAAGCCAAAGAGCATTGCCACAATTGTTGTTCTTCTAAGGTTGTTGACAACATCTCTATCTTCACTTCTGTACAATTTTAGGCATGTGTAGATAAATATGATATCGGCTATAAAAACAACCACAAGGTATGGGTAATTCCGAAAGCCTCCCAGATCAAATATGAAAGGTAGTGGACTCAGGAGTACGGCCGCCATGTATAAAAATATCGAAACGGTTCCCGCTCTTCTTACTCCATAAACCCTTGCTATCGTTTTAACATCTCTGAGAGCGTCACCCTCCACATCGATGATACCTTTCATAATCTCTCTACCAAGTCCTGCAAGAAACGTGATCAATGAAAGCACAATCAACACAAAAACACTCTTCTGGAAGATAAATCCACCAAAGACGAACGGTATTGCCATTGTAAACGCTATGTAGATGTTCCCAATTATTCCAGCCTCCTTCAGCTTGATATCATAAAATATTCCAAATAGGGCGGTGACAAGCGCGATTGAGAAACACCAGATGTTTATCAGAGATGAGCATGCTATGCCTAATACAATTGCAAAAACAGCTATTATCAGAGCGGTATTTGGTTCAATATCTCCTCTAACAAGCGGTCTATCAAATCTCTCGTTTGCTCTGTCCACCTCGATGTCGTAATAGTCATTAAGTGCAAAGGTTCCCGCTTCGATAAAGAGTGCGGTCATAAATCCTAGCGACAGCGATATGAGCAGAGTATCAAAAGGTATAATGAAGAGATCGCCAGCTATTACTGCGCCTACGATAACTGCAAAGCCGAGCATAAAACCATGACCCAACCTCGCAAGCTGCCATATCGCTTTGAGCTTATTTACCTTCACCATTAAAGAACACCTTGCTTCGGCACACCCTGAGCAAAGGTTGTCAGCCTCTTCAGCGCATTCAACCGTTCTTTCTCCCCTATCCTTGCTTCCATCAAAGCACCTCTTAGAAGCTCAGTGGATTCGTCCATGGCCTTTCTATCAACAGGATACGGTACTCCGTCCTTACCACCGAACGCAAATGAGTACTTGACCGGGTCTTTCCAGCTTGCTCGCTCTCCATATATCAGCTCACAGACGAGCGAAAGTCCCCTCACAGTGGCCGGACCTATCCCGCTTATTCCAATCATCTCCTCGTAGTCCCTCGGCTGGATCTCGTACGCCTTCTTCAGTGCACCCCAGTTCACCCTCTTTGGAAGCTTGTAAGCAGGCATATCATCTTCTCCAATTCTCTTCTCATCCGTCCAGTCGAGTAGAGTCGCCTGACCTCCCGGACGGATCGTCTCATACATCCTCTTCAATCTCTCAGGCTCTTCCTTCACGAGATCGGCAGAGAGGTCTCTTGCACCCCCGCTATCCCCTGCAACCATGTTCAATACTTCTTCATGAGATCTGTCGCACATAATCCCACTGTGTGGTTCTTCAACAAAATTCTTGATCCCATCCGACCATTGATATCGCCTCGCATACCCCTCATCAGGGTTCATACCCTGCTGAATGACGGCCCATGAACCTTTCTCAGAGATAACCATCGAGTGATGGTACAATTGATAACCATCCTGAATCGTTGCATTGTCCACTTTAGCGCATATCCTGCTCGCATACTTGGCAGACTCTATCTTCTCTTCGCTGAGCCCAAATTTGTCACCAAACACACTGATATCTGAAATCGTCTTCTTGGATGCTTTTCCCTTGCCACCAGCCAAACAGAAACCGAGTTTTTCAGGATCGATTGCAGATTTTAAAACACCACAGACTACGGTTGTGGTGCCACTGCTGTGCCAGTCGTAGGCAAGTGTGCACGACAAAGCCTGAAACCAGAATGGATCAGAAAGCCTTCTTATGACCTCCTCAGTCCCATATTCATCAACGATAACCTCAAATATCTGGCTTGAGAGATTCTTCATCCGGTTCACAAGCCAGTGAGGTGCTTTCCCCCCATGGAGGGGCAGATCCGTAACGCCTGATCTTTTCAGAAGCGATCACCAAATAACTTTCACGACCAGAGATATTAAAGGTATGGCAATTACTATCTGGTTGAGCTTAAAAGGATACTCATCAATCTTTTTTCAAGAGTTTGTTGTACATCCTTGCCTGAAAACCATGGAACTTTACAAATCCTTCGGCATCCTTCTGATCCAGTGCCTTGTCATCAAAAGATACAAATTCCTGCGAGTATATTGCATAGGCAGACTCTCTTGCCACCACTGTCGCACTGCCTTTGAAGAGCTTTATCTTCACCGAACCAGTGACCCTCTCCTGTGTTTTATCGATGAAGGCATTCAGATCATCAAAGAGTGGATCTACAACAAGGCCCTGATAGACAAGTTCAGACCATCTGCTGTCAACGGTCTCCTTGAAACGTAGTTCGTTTCTCGTCAGTACCAGCTGCTCAAGATCCTTGTGAGCTGTTAGCAGTATCGTTGCGGCAGGGTGCTCGTAGTTCTCCCTTGCCTTCAGGCCCAGAACCCTGTCTTCAATCATATCTGTCCTTCCGACGCCGTGTCTACCGCCCAGTTCATTCAACCGCCCAATCAACGTCAAGCCATCCATCTTATCTTTGTTGAGGGTGGTTGGAAGTCCTTCTTCAAATCCAATCTCAACTATCTCTGCATCCGGCGCCTTATCAGGCGAGGTTGTCCATTTGAATATCTCCTCAGGTGGTATGAATCCGGGGTTCTCAAGCTCACCTCCTTCTATGCTCCGACTCCAGATGTTCTCATCGATGCTAAGAACCTTCTCTGTTGAGAACTTGACCCCATGCTCCTCAGCGTACTTGCACTCCTCACTCCTCGTCAGATTCAGTTCCCGCATAGGGGCGATTACACGCATATCGGCGGTCCTGAAAATTAGCTCAAAACGTAATTGGTCGTTTCCTTTTCCGGTACAACCGTGAGCCAGTGCCTCAGCACCCTCCTCGTCTGCAACCTCAACAACTTTTCTTGCTATCAATGGCCTCGCAATTGATGTCCCAATTACGTATCCTTCATAGTTCCCGTTTGCTTTGATTAGTTGAAATAGGTAGTCATTAACGAACTCAGATTTTGCATCTATCGTGATATGCTTATCACTCAATATCTCCGCTCTTACCTTCGCTTCCTTCAGATCATCCTCGGGCTGACCGACATCTACCACAACTGTGATAACATAATCATAACCATAGTGTTCTCTAAGCAGAGGAATGCAGACCGATGTATCAAGTCCGCCGGAGTATGCAAGTGCAACTTTTCGCATGAGAAATGATATGAGTTATTTATGCTTAAAGTTAGCGTTATTTTTTAGGAGGCTCAAGCTCCACCTACGACGGTTTTTCCGAACTCCCTACATTTTTCCAGCGAGCGTTTATCCGGTCTTCCCATCACCTTGAGTCCAGGTTCAGATACCACATTCATCCCGAATGATTTTAACTTTTCTGCGATTGCTCCCGGGGCTTCTCCGCTACCTCCATACGATCCAAATGACGCTCCAACCTTGCCTTTCAAGTTGACCTCTTCAAGCTGAGATAGAAACTCTCCCATCTTCTTGGGTACACCACGCATATGTGTTGGCGATCCTGCAATTATAATATCGGCATCCATCAGATCCTCTATCTTTGCATAATCGATACTCTTTAATGTTGTATCGGCACCAGCTGAAGCTGCTCCCTCTCTGATTGCTCTGGCCATTTTCTCGGTGCAGTGGCTCTGGCTCCAGTAGATTATTAACGCTTTTGCCATTTTTATTCCCAACATCGTATAGCCTCCGTTCCACTTAAATTTTTTCTCTTAAAAATCCCATTTTTTTACGGTGTGGGGCCAAAAGAGTAATAATCCATTAGGTGATAAATAGGAGATAATATGTCTGACATCAGTGGGTTCAAGAAGTTAAAAATGATAAAGGGATGGATATTTACAACCTGCTTGATGTACATTATAGGAGTACGGATTATTAGGGGGGGATGAGATTTGGATACAATTGTTTTAGCACAATTTATAGCATTTACAGTTGCATCATTTTTTTCAGGATCGCTTGCAATCTATTTCTGGCTAAATGTATACAATGAAGTGAAAAAAGGTTCAATTGCGTGGCTGCTTCTTGCACTAACAGCAGTCTTTCTGATAGCTGCCTCGATATTTCCGATGATAGTTATAGCTCAACCTGAAAAGAATTTGGGGGACGTTATGATAGTCTTTCTCGCTTTCTGGAGTGCCATTTACACAACCACATTTGCCGTTGCCGGGTATTTGATCTTCAGGGCATTTAGAACCGTCCCCAAGGAGAGCATTGGAGATTTCCTGTTGGAAGGGATGGCATTCCAAAAGCCTCCCTCTATTCCCTCTTGTTGTGGTACCAACTGTTATCTGTGTTCGCTATACACTGAGAAAGCATGTTCAGGATGTTTTGAAGAAAACACCGGGACAGAAACCGAAAAATGCCCAATATATATTTGCGTAAACGATAAAGAACTCAAATCGTGCTGGGATTGTGAAGAACGTGTTGATTGTGATAAATATCGTGAAAACACTGAAATATCTCCGATTAAGGATCAACGTGGTCCTTTGCCTGCCGTTGACGAGATATCCAATCTTCTTGGGCAATCGGCCATCATCGAGTATACGCCAAAAGATAGGTACGAGGATGCAGTAATTGAACTGACACTGCGGTTCTTCGGGGAGCTGAGAAGCGTCGTACTCGTATCCTCTGAGCCGAGGACATCGGTATACAGGGAAAAGCTGTCCGATCTTTTAGATATAAGTGTTATAAAATTTGTTGAGATATCGTTAATCGGAGATGAAATCACAACCGAAAACGATATCTTGAAGGTACCAATATCTTGTCTTGATCAGTTCACTTCTCTCTTCGAAAAGCTACCAGAAGGTGTCAGGGTCATATTCGAACCTATAAGCCATCTAATTGAGATAAAAGGGGCAGATATAACCTACTCATTTATATCGGAAGTGGTGGAGACCCTCTCACATGGAAAACTCGACATAGTGGCCATGATAAACCAGGAAGTTCATGACAGAGCCACGATAAGTAAATTTGAGGAGCTCTTCATGAATCACGCCATTTTAACCACTGACAAGATAAAGGTTATAAAGGGCAAAAAAGGAGAATACATCAGATTTATGATCGGTGAGAAGTTCTATACTGGCTAATAATTATCTATCTTCCTGTATACACGCTCGCTTTTATTGATGGGTTTGAACTTTCTAAGCGATTCGCCAACTAGCGACTCCGTCTTTCCCATTATAAAGTACCCACCATAGTTCAATGCATTGTAAAAGTCCATATAAAGCCTCTCCTGCAGTTCTCTGGAGAAGTAAATGACAACATTCCTACAGAGGATCATGTCAATGGATTTAAATTTATTTCCAGAGATTAAATCGTGTTTTTTAAACTTTATCAACCGCTTTAAATTGTCTTTTACAATATAATTGCCATCTTTATTAGTGAAATACTTGTCAACCATCACCTGACTCACATTTTTTAGATGCTCAGATTTATATATACCATCTTTAGCTCTATCCAAAATCACAGGGTCAAGGTCAGTCGCATATATCGAGATGGTAAAACTGTCTATCTCATTATTCAATATCTCATTAAGAAGTATCGCTATGGAGTATGGTTCTTCACCACTTGAACATCCGGCACTCCATATCCGTAACAATCTTCTTCCACGATCCTCTTTTTCCGAGACTATTTGATGTAAAACTTTATCAGTCGCTTTGTAAGTCTCGGGATTTCTAAAGAACTCTGTGACATTAATCGTTAGGGCATTCATCAAGGGATTGAATTCTTCCTCACCGGACCTTAAAACACGTAGATAGTCCGAATAGGATTTGACACTGTTAGCACGCATTCTTACAGCAAGTCTTCGTTTTATATAGCTATCCTTGTATTGGCGAGTATCAAGTCCCCTGACCTCAAATATCCTCTTTTTAACTGCTTCAAATGCAAAATCTTCTTCCGACATTTCCATCCCCTGAATTTTAAGGTTTTACTATACTATCTTTGGGTTCAAAGAGTAATAAATCTTACTGGGGAAAAGGTTAATAAAAATGAAGTACCATATATATATGGGGGGATATGGCAAAAGAAAAGACGCTGATCAGAATGGAGGGAGAGTTCGCTCATTTGGCAAGCGGCGCCGTATCTACCGCAAAACCTGAATGGAAGCGCAGTAAAATCTTCCTTACGTACACCCACCTCTGGATGGTACATGATTCGAGCAAAGATCGCATTCCACTCAATGCCATAACTGATGTTGGTCGGGATGTTTCTTTGAGAGTCGGAATGTCTATTGACAGGTATGTATGCTTGGATTATCTGATAAATGGAAATGCAAGTATCCTTGTAATAACGAGTACTAAAGACCAGATACGTAAGCTAAAAAGATATATACTCATATTACAGCTAAATAACGCAAGCGTCTATCTCTTACATCCCTCAAAGATAGGTGGCGTACTTCAACCGAATACAAAATGGCTGAAAGGGACCCTTACCATCGCAAGAGAAACAGGCAGGGGAGGGATATCAGACACGTTGATATTCAAGATGGAAGGGACTGGAGACGTTAAAATCCCACTCGACAATGTAGAACAATCAATAAAGGAAGAACGCACTATAGGAAAAAACAAAAGACAGGTAATCAATGTAACACATACTTCAGATGATAATAATTTTGAGACCTGCATCTTTACCAAGAACATAAATCAACTTCTGGAATATTTTAAGGATTACCTGCAAGATAGAGGCGTTGAGACCATAGTTACAGCAGAGACAGCGATGTGGGCAGGAGACAGTGAAGGACCTGAATTGTCAGCGATGGAAGATGAGGTGATGATTGCACTATACTCAGGAGTATCTTCCCTGGAGATGGAATCGATGTTAGAAAATGTAAACGTGGACGACTTAGAGAAGATCTATGATAGATTGATAAACGATGGACTGGCAGAGACTATTCGTATACGTAAGGAGATTCAGCTAACGGGAAAAGGTAAAAATATCGTCAACAAAAAGATGGCAGCGATATAAATATAAACTAAGACCATAATAATATGGGGGTTGAAAAAATGGCTAATATAATGGTAGTTGATGACTCCAAATTTATGAGGGAGTTATTAAAGAAGTTTTTAGTCCCAAAGCACACAGTAGTTGGGGAAGCCGAGGATGGACTTCAGGCGACAGAGAAGTTTGAGGAATGGAAACCGGACATCGTATTGATGGACATTGTCATGCCTCATATGGACGGAATAACAGCTACAAGACACATAATAAATGCCCATCCGGATGCAAAGATTATTATGTGCACATCCGTGGGACAGGATGAGAAAGTGAAAGCCGCAATACAGGCAGGGGCTAAGGGTTACATAACAAAGCCTTTCCAGGGTCCCAATGTTCTAAAAGAGGTTGAAAGTTTGCTTTAATGGTGAAAAAAATGAATGAAATTGATAAACTTAGATCGATAAAAACGATGGCCGATGTCTCTGCAGATAAGATAGCCGAATCGATGAGTGCGATGTTTGGAGTGGACGTTCATATGAAGATTTCGTCTGTCAACATGGTGGCAATAGATAACATTCCTAAGTTCATCGGAATATCAGAAGAGCACGCAGTAGTAGGTTCATACATTGGCTTTTCAGGATTCTTAAATGGCAGCGTACTATGTATATTGACTGTTAAGTGCGCACGTGACATAGCAAGGATACTTCTTTCTGGAATGGAGGAGGAGAATAGAGACCCGCTTGTTATACTGACAGAGATGGAAAAATCATCGATAATGGAACTCGGTAACATAATCACATCCTCTTTCATTGACGTATGGGCGAATACACTGGAAGTTACGGTTAACCAGAATCCACCATCTTTCGCCTGCGATTACATGAGTTCTATTCTTGATTCAGCCTTAATAGATGCTTCAAAATCCGGTGATTTTGCATTCATGTTCGATAGCCTTATGTTGGTCACCGACCAGGATATCGATTTCGAGGTCTTGGTGCTTCCGGATCTGGATTCAATGCAGGTGATCTTTGATAAAATTCCGCATCTTGAGGCAATTATATGAATGAGGTAGAGAAGCTTAGAAAGATTAAACTGATGGGAGACAGTGCTGCTGAGATGGTGGCCAATTCTATGGGTACAATGTTCGGACTGGAAGTTGAGATGAAGATTTCGTCTGTCAACATGGTGGCAGTGGACACAATTCCCAGGCTAATCGGTATATCGGAAGAAGATGACATTGTAGCAGGTTCATATGTCTATTTTGATGGTTTTTTATCCGGTAGTGTTATCTGCATATTATCCCTAAAAAGCGCACGTGAGGTAGCAGAATTGTTGATGGCTGGAATGGAGGAGGATGATGAAGGGAGTGCCGGGATTCCATTCTCAAACATGCAACAATCTGCAATAATTGAATTTACAAACATTATAACGTCTTCATTCATTGATATTTGGGCAAATACATTGGCAGTGGAGGTAAGTCAGAAACCTCCAGCCTTCTCCTGTGATTTTATGGCCTCTCTTATCGATGCTTCGTTGATTGATGCCTCAAAAGCAAGCGATTTCGCATTTATGTTCGATAGCGTATTGGACGTAACAGACAAAGATATCGAGTTGGAGGTTCTGGTGCTCCCGGAGATGGATTCATTGCAGAAGATATTTGATAACCTTTCATCTGCTAGTTCATAGCTCTTTTATACCCTTCATCGCAGTCTTTACGAGGAGCTTCCCGTTAGTACTATGTAGCTCCACTGTCCTACCATAATCTTCTCCGGTATCTTCTGCAACCAGTTTAATATTGGCTTCCTGTAATTTATCCTTAACTGCTGCCACGTTGAGATCACCAATCTTAACGGCATTCCCCTCGACATTCGAGAACATGTGTGCCCCACCCGCAATCTTGGCAATAATTCTCGTTTTTTTTGCCCCCAAATCTATCATCTCTTTCAATATTACATCAATAGCCGAGTCTGCGTATTTCATCGGATTTGTATCTCTTTTGCTAATATCGCTCATACTTGGAAGCATGATATGGGCCAGTCCTGCTATCCTTGACACTCTATCCCACAGGCATATGCCGACACAGGATCCTAAACCGAGTGTTGTCAATACATTGGGCTCTTGTGTGACCTTTAGGTCCGCAATTCCAACTTTGATAGTCTTTGGCATTCTACTCTGCCAGATTATATCTCACTTGAAGTATTTATTCTTATCCCTCAAAATAGCGTGGTTATATCTAGTATCAGGATTACCCTGCCATCTCCAAGTATTGTTGCCCCTGCGAAACCTTTAACATTCTTTAGAAGACTGTCCAGCGATTTGATAACAACTTCCTGCTGACCTACAACTGAATCAACGACAAGTCCCATGAGTTTGGTGCCCTTATCCATTACTACCACTGTACGTTCATCTCCATCAGCCTCTTTTACCCCGATCACACTGTGTAAACTCTTCAGTGGCAAAATATTTCCACGTAAGGTGGTGACACTATCATTCCCGATATTTTGTACCCTGTCGTTTGGCACATAGGTTATCTCCAGTATATTTGTTATTGGAATCGCAAATGTCTGATCCATAACTTTGACCAGCATCGCCTGGATGATCGCCATTGTTAGTGGTAATTGGAGCGTGACTTTTGAGCCCACACCTATCTTTGAACTCAGGCGTACGTCGCCACCGAGTGACTCAATCTTTGTCTTGACGACGTCCATACCTACCCCTCTGCCGGAGGTGTCAGTGATCTCCTTAGAGGTGGAGAGTCCTGGTAAGAAGATTAAGGCCTGCGCATCTTCATCTGTCAGGCTATCTGCTTCAGCTTGAGTGAGGAGTCCCTTCTCAACAGTCTTCTTTCTCAGTTTATCCGGATCTATTCCGGCGCCGTCATCATTTATCTCTATTAGCACGTGATCCTTCTCGCGCCGCGCAATCAACTCGATTGTCCCCCTCGCTTCTTTTCCTGACTTCTCCCTCTCTTCCGGAGGTTCGATTCCATGATCAACACTATTACGTAGTAGGTGAACGAGCGGTTCTCCGATCTCATCAAGGACCGTCCTATCCAGTTCTATCTCCGAACCCACTATCTCGAAGTTGAGATCTTTGCCTTTCTTCTTTGATAAGTCACGAACCATTCTGGGGAAGCGATTGAATACCTGCCCGACAGGGACCATCCTCATCTGCATGACTTCGTCTCGAAGTTCTGTGGTCAACCTATCTATTGTAGCTGTGGTCTCATCCAGTTCCTTGAACCCATAAGTCCTCTCTATATCCATCAAACGTATCTTATTTATGACCAGTTCCCCGACAAGATTAACTAGAGAATCCATCTTCTCTATACTTACCCTGACGCTCTGCACGCTTCTCATGGCAGTTTTTTCTGTCTTTGCCTGATCATCCTCTTTTTTATCTTTTTTTGGCGATTCTTTTATCTCTTTTTTCCCCTTTTTTTCTGCCTCTTTCAGCTCCTCCAATTTACTAGGCGTAAATACAGAGAGGCCAACACTGGATATCTCATTCATAGCTTCAATCTCACTTTTGACGGTACCCATGTCTTCGGAAGTGCCGATGAGAACTTCAAAATTGAGGTCAAATAATCCTTTTTCAATTTTTTTAGCGTTAGGAGCCGTGGCGAATATAGTGCCCCTTTTTTCTAGGGCTTTTAGAAGCATCATTGCTCGAATAGAGTTGGAGGAACAGTTCTCGTCTAAGGCCACTTTAACTTTAAAGATACTGAGCTTCTGATCTGTTGCATCTCGAATCTTCTTCTTCTCATCATCTGATAATACAAAGACATTTTCTGCTTCTTCAACAGTCTTTTCTTCTTTCTCTTCCTTATCGAGTTCAATCGTTAATGTTTCTTTCTTTTCACCCTTCTTTATCTCCTCTAATCGACCTACAAGAGAAGATACATCAACCTCGCTCTCTACACCTTCTTCAATCTCTCCGATCAGAACCTCAAGCGTATCGAAACATTCAAAGAGCATGTCCATTATCTCTGTGTTTGCCTCTATCTGACCATTTCTCATAAGATCAAGGACGTTCTCCATCTTATGGGTAAGTTCTGATACATTGGTGTAACCCATAGTAGCCGATGATCCCTTTAATGTATGAGCCGATCGGAATATATTGTTCAATAGATCCATATTGTGCGGATCATCCTCAAGTTCGAGTAATGACTGGTTGAGAACCTCTAAATGTTCTCTGGATTCGTTTACGAACTCTTCTTTGTATTGTGCCATGTCTACTTCCATTATCAACACCTCCTTAGTATCTCGATTGGCATCTGTGATAATGATACAATTTTATCCACGCACCCCGCTTTTACAGCCGCATTGGGCATTCCGTATACCACACAGGACGACTCGGTCTGTGCTAAAGTCTGCCCATTATTCTCTTTGATTGCAGTCATTCCATCAGTTCCATCGCTTCCCATACCTGTTAGAATGACGCCGATGACATCTGATTTGTAGACAGAAGCCACTGATATCATCATAGGATCAACAGCAGGCCTCACCCATTTGATGGGTGGTTCTTTGTTCAGGTGGATCTTTTTATCACCAGTTACGATCATATGATGGTCTCCCGGGGCTAAAAATGCCTTTCCTGCCTCTATTTTTTCACCTTCTATAGCCTCTTTAACTACAATTGCCGATTCTGAATCTAACCGTTCTGCAAATGATTTTGTGAAACCGGATGGCATATGTTGAACAATCAATATTGGAGGGGAATCCTCTGGAAATCTCGGTATGATCTCAATCAGGGCGGATGGACCACCAGTAGACGCCCCAATCGCAATCAATCTCCTTCTATTATTGATTTGATGTTTAATGGGTTTTACACTCTCCAGTTTGGGCTTATGTAGCTTAGCCATGGATGCAACCCTCAACTTAATCAACAATTCCTCACGCACCTTCCTTAGATCCAGAGAGATGGAACCGGATGGCTTATGTATGAAATCTATGGCCCCATATTCCAGCGCCTTGATTGCACTTTTGGAACCATACTCTGTAAGCGCACTGAGCATCACGACTGGTGTTGGATTTGAGTTCATGATATGTTTCAGCGCCGTCAATCCATCCATTTTGGGCATCTCTATGTCCAGGGTGACAACATCCGGGTTCAGCTTTGCAACCTTCTCTATAGCGTCCTGTCCGTCCTTTGCAGTGGCTATGACCTCAATATTTGACTCTGCATTCAACATATCAGAAAGCAGATTCCGCATCAATGCAGAGTCATCAACTACAAGCACTCTCAAATATCTCACCACCCTCGGTTCCAATCTTCATAATAGTCCACCTATATTCTCGGTCCTCCATGCTACTCATGCCTTCATCATCCACTTCGCATTCACCTGCTTTTAGCTTGAAGACATAAACCTGTTACATCCATTTTTGGAAGGCCGATGTCGAATATGACCGTTCCGAAGACGCTCTTTTCAAAAGCAGTCTTTGCACCCTCAAAGTCTTTGGTGGTTACGACATCAAAGCCTTCCTTCTTCAATATTTCTCCTATGTTCTCCCTGACATCTCCGTCTTCACCGGCTACCAGTAGTATCTCGTCCATATCCCACTGTTAGGTCACCATTTCGATCTGAGAAGCCTTCAGTTCCTTTGCTGTTTTGGGTAGGCTCTCAAAGATCGGCTGAAGCTTTCTCATACCCATAAGGGACCCTTTAACGATGTTTATGGCTTTCATTACCTTCATACCGGTAATTTTTTCATTGAGAAGGTCCTCATAGCTCTGCTTTGTCATCTCAATTTTGTAGTCCGCATCCTGTAGTTCCTCTCTTGAGAAACTTATCTTACCATCGTCTATGACTATGCTGAAAGCAGTATAATCGCCGTTCTTCAGTCCTATCGTAAGCGTTGCTTTCGTCTTTTTTGCCTTCTTTAGTACCTTTTCATCGTCCTTTACGATCTCTATTATCTTTTCCGTAAATTCCACTAAGTCGTCCATTTTCGTCACCTTCTTTTCTCATTCACGCCGTCAAAACGCGTTCGAGGTCTACCACTATCATTAGAGTCCCATCATCAAGCTTGGCGATGCCTTGTATATAGTCTGTGACTGATTCATCCGTCATATCCGGTGTGGATTCAATATCATCCGTAGGAAGTCTCAAAACCTCCGTGACAGAGTCCACTATCATCCCCATGGGTATCCCGTCTGATTCAACGATGATGATCCTGCTCTCCTTGTCTCTCTCTTTTTCTTCAAGCCCGAACCGTTTCTTCAGGTCTATCACTGTAGTCACCTGACCGCGGAGGTTCGTCACGCCTTCCACAAAGTATGGCGAACCTGGCACTGTTGTTATCTCGCGTAGCTCTGTTATCTCTCTGACCTGGTTTACATCCACGCCGTACATCGTATCACCAAGTGTAAATACAACCAATTGTGATTCTGTCGCCAGAACCTGTCCCATTTTTATCCCCCCAAAATATCCTCGTTATCCCTGTTCTTCTTCGGGCTTTATACCCTCATCTTCAACTTCGTCTTCGTCCGCTTCTAGCTTGAAGACAAAAAGCTCTTCCATCATCCTCTGTGCCAGGTCTGAGAGGTTCTGGCTCTCAGCTGTCAACTCCTCAATCGATGCCGTCTGCTCCTCGATAGATGCTGAGCTCTCCTCTGCACTGGATGCATTCGCCTCTGAAATCCCTGAAACTTTGTCTATACTCCCTATAACTTTCTGGAATGTTTCTACAACCTTTTTTGTCCCATCATTGACGGTCTGAAGCATCGAATTGATACCCTCCAGTGATATGACTGTATTATCCACGCCCTTCAGAGCCTTTGTTAAGACTGTTCCACCGTCTTCTGCTTCTTTATCTGCCTCTGTAGAAACCGTGATTGCGTATGATCCTGACGCTTTTATCTCTTCAACAGCACTTATCGATTCTCTTGCTGCGTTCTTCACCTGTTCTGCAAGGTCTTTAACTGCATCAGCAACAACAGCAAATCCTTTCCCTGCTTCACCGGCACGTGCAGCCTCTATTGCCGCATTGAGTGCGAGCATATTCGTCT